>JAEUPC010000246.1 GCA_016789865.1 Rubrivivax sp. | reverse complement strand
CAGCGTCGCCGCCTACGACGGCCAGATCGGCCAGGCCGCCTACAGCGCCAGCAAGGGCGGCGTGGTGGGCATGACGCTGCCGATCGCGCGCGACCTGGCGCGCACCGGCATCCGCGTGGTCACCATCGCGCCGGGCATCTTTGGCACGCCGATGATGTTCGGCATGCCCAAGGAGGTGCAGGACTCGCTGGCCGCCGCGGTGCCCTTCCCCAGCCGCCTGGGCACGCCGGAAGACTACGGCAAGCTCGCCGTGCACATCGTCGAGAACGACATGCTCAACGGCGAGACGATCCGGCTGGACGGGGCGATTCGGCTGGCGCCGAAGTAAGCCCGCAGGCCGCGGGCCCGCGGGCCGCAACCGGCAACCACCCGCCAGCGGCCTGCCGGGCCAGGTTGCCGGGCGGCGCGCCGGCGCGCGTTCAGCGGGCGATTGGCGAGGCCGCCCGGCGCGCTACACCGCCGGCTTGCGCGCGATGGCCAATGCCCACCCGGGGTTGGCACCCTCCCCGCTGTAGCCGCCGCGAAAGGTGCTGTCATAGGCAGCGCCGTTGAAGTCGCGGTTCCAGTCCGGGTGCGCGGTCACGCCACTCATGTCGACCGCCGTCTTCTTCAGCATGGCGGCCTTGGGGTACAGGTTCAGCCCTGGAAGGGCGAGCAGCGGGTTGCCCAGGTAGCCGGGCGCGCTCGCGCGCGCGTCGATGACGTTTTCGCCGGCGCTGCCGCCTGCGCTCGTCACCGACACCGCGGTGCCGCCGGCAAACACCGCATTGGCGAACACGCGCTGGGTCGTGCCCGCGGCGCCGCCGCTGACCAGCACGCCCGAGCCGCCGGCTACCACGGTGTTGTGGAAGATGCGCACGTTGCGCACCGCACCGTTGTGGGTCTGCACGCGCAGTGCGGTGCCGCTGGTGACCAGCAGATTGGCATAGAAGGCGATGTGGCCCTCGCCCTGGAACAGCGCCTCGCTCGGGTTGTCGTGGAAGAAGTTGCCGTAGATCGCGAAGTCGTTGCTCGCGCCCGGCCCGCTGGGCGGGCTGTCGCCGACCAGCAGGCTGGGCCGGGCCAGGTCGCCGGTGGAACTGTTGCCCGACTTGGCAAACACGTTGTGGCGGATGATCGTCGTGGTCTTGCCGGTGGGCATGCCGGCAGGCACCGTGCCCCAGGGCGTCTGATGCTTGACCTGCATGCAGTAGCCGATGGAGTCGCGCACGACGTTGTATTCGACGAGGCCGGCAACGAATGGGCTGTTGCCGGTGGAGTTGCCGAAGTACATGCCGGTGCCGGCGCCCTCGATGAGGTTGCCGCGGATCACCCAACCCCAGGTCGGCTGGCCGGTGGTGGAAATGGCCACGATCTGCTGGTCGCCACCGAAGCCGTGGAAGTGGCAGTCTTCGACGGTGATGTGGTTGCAAGGCCCCTGCACCGCGACACCGGCACCACCGAGGTCACGACCGTTCACCTCCAGACGCCGCACGACGATGTGGCTGGCGTTGCTCAGGCGGATGGTGTTGTGCGTGCCACGGCCCAGCAGCACCGGCATAGGCCCCGTGGCCGGCCCGGCGATCGTGATCGGCGCTGCCGCCGTGCCGTTGAGATTGAAGATGGGCAGGCCGGGGACGTTGCCGGTGTCCGCGCCACCGGCGGTGACGCCATAGTTGCCCGGCGCGAGCAGCAGCGTGTCGCCGGCCTTCAGGGCGGCCAGACGGGTGAGGTAGTTGCCCGGGTCGGCATTGATGACATTGCCTGCAGGCGGGGGCGGCGCCGGGGTCGGGGCAGGCGTGGGGGCCGGCGTGGGGGCGGAAGTCGGTGCCGGCGTCGGTGCCGGCGTCGGTGCCGGCGTCGGTGCCGGCGTCGGTGCCGGAGTCGGTGCCGGAGTCGGCACCGGACCCGGCGCGGGTGACGGTGCAGGCGTCGGTACAGGCGTCGGTGCCGGTGGAGCGGGGGGCGGCGGGGCCGGCGGTGTGGGCGTTGGCGCAGGGGGTGCCGGCAGCGGCGCGCTGGTCGGCGCGGCGCCAGCGTCCGCCTCGCCGCTGCCGCCGCAGCCCGCCAGCGTTGCGGCAGCCGTGCCGTAGGCCGCGAGCCGAAGAAACCTTCGTCGCGCCGCGGCGCGGGCCTTGCCAGAGGTGGGATCGAACGATTTCACCCGCTGCATTCTGGCCAGCGCCGCAACCAACGCGGCAACGGCATGTTTCAGGCGGGGCAGGCCGCCGGCGGCCGGTCATGCGGCCAGCGACGGCCGGCATGCGCCGCACCGAGCGCGCGGCCGGGCCTACTGCAGGCGGCGCACGCGCGGGATGTGCGCCACCCCCTCCACGTTCATGAAGTAGCTGCCCAGCCACCCGCGCTCGATGCGGACCTTGGGGTTGCGCTGCTGCGCATAGCTGGCGGTGCTGCCATCGACCACTTCCCACAGCTGCCCGTTGGCCAGGCGCACCCGGGCGCCCGGGGTCCAGCCGTCGAAGTCGCCCTGGATCGTGCTCTCCACGAACTGCAGCTGCTGCGCCGCCGCGCGCTCGGGCAGACCGAAATCGCGCATGGCGTTGGAGCCGACTGGCGGCGAGGCGCTGGCCGGTGCCGCGGCGGGCGGAACCACCCCCACCACTGGTGCGGCCGCCACCGGCACCGGTGCGGCGGAAGCCGCAGCGCCGGCGCCGGGCAGCGCAATGGCGTCGTAGCAGACGATGCGAGCCAGGCTGTCGGCGATCGCCCGGCAGCGCCGCAGGTCGCGTTCGAGGCCGCTGTCTTGTGCGGTCGCCCAGCCGCCAGCGCCGCAGATGACCAACGCCAGCACGGCGTTGCGGCCGGCCGGCATCTTCAAGGCTTCACCATGGCGACGGTGGCCTCGCCGATGTCACGCTCGATCATCGAGGCGAGCGCCTGCACCTTGCCCTTCTCATCGAGCCAGGTCCATGGGTCGCCCCCCGCCGCGCCGGTCTGCGAGGCCACGACCACCTCGCCACGCGTGATCTCCCGCCTGGCCACGACGCGCGCGGCGGCCAGGTCGATCAGCGCCACCTGGGCGTAGAGGTAAGGCGCGAGGTAGCCGACGGTGCGTTCACTGGTCCCCAGCAGCTGCAGCCTCGAGATGCGGTCGACGAAAAAGCCCACGCCCTCCAGACGGCCCGAGCCCAGCGAGATGCGCCCGGTGTTCATCCGCGTGTCGGCGCGATGTTTTGTCACCAGGATGAGGTGCGTCATGTTCGCCCCGCGCAGCGCCTCGGCAACCTCGGCGGGCAAGGTGGCCTTGTCGCCGTCGGTCCAGTCGCGCTGCCCGCGGTAGTAGCGCGGCTCGTTCACCAGCATCGGCATCACCTTGGCCGCAGGGTCGACACTGGCCACGGCCTTCATCACCGTGGTCAGCACGACGCGCTCCACGGCGCCGCCGGCGATGGGCACCGACTCGCGCACGTTCTGGTCGAGCTTGGTGCCCGTGGTGCCCTCCTGCCCGACGACCACGAACTCGTCGGCGATCAGCGACATCACCCCGATCACGCGCGCCGGCTGCGCCTGCACGGCTGCGGCAACGGCCAGCCACCCGAGGGCCAGGGCCCAGGACAATGCGCGCCGCGCGCTCTTTACCTTTGCCATCACGTCTTCATCTCCCTTCCACAAGAACAAGGGCCCGGCTGCGCCACCGCGCAGGCCGGGCCCGAGAAGTTTACGAGGCTAGAGCGCGAGGATCACAGCGCCAGGCGCACACCCACGTAGTAGCGGCGACCGATGGCGTCGTAGACGTCGGAAGCGGTGCCGGTGCCGGTGGACGCACCGGTGATCAGTGCGTTGGTGTCGAAGCGCGGGGGCTTCGTGCCCAGGGCGTTGTCCATGCCGAAGTAGAACGTCGACTTGCCCAGCGTGTAGTTCAACTGCAGGTCGAGGTAGGTCTTCGCCGGCACGGTGATCGAGCCTGCGGGCACGCCGAACTCAGCCAGCAGCTGGTCGTCGATGGCCGACTTGCCGATGTACGAGGTGGTTGTCGCCACCGAGAACGGCCCCATGCTGTAGCCGAGCGACAGCGCGAACTTGTCCTTGGCCGAGCCGACCTCACCCGCGTACGGATCGGGGTCCGAACCGGCGGCCGGCACCACACTGCCCTTGCTCAGGCGCGTGTAGGCCAGGCGCGAGTTCAGGCGTCCCGGGCCGATGCGCTCGGCGTAGTTCAGCGTCAGGTCGAAGCCCTCGCTCGTCAGGCCGCCGCTGTTGGAGACCGCCGTGTCCACGCGGGCCAGCGAGCCGGCGCTGTTGGCGCCGACGTTGGCGGGGCGCCGCGTGATGAACTGGCAGAAGCTCGTGTCACCGGTGTAGCACTGGTTCAGCAGGAACTGCCGCGGCGTGCTGACGATGGCGTCCTTGATGTCGATGTTGAAGAAGTCGAGCTCCACCGACAGGTTGCGCATGAACGAGGGCGTGTAGACGATGCCCAGCGTCCACGACTTGCCCACCTCCTCCTGGACGAGCGGGTTGCCGCGGTCGAAGCCGCTGGTGCCCTGCAGGTCGGCCTGGTTCAGCGTGAACACGCCGCCGTTGGCGTTGATGTTGGCCAGCACGCCCGGGGCGGCGCGGCAGCGCTGGGCCAGCGTGCTGGTGTCGGCGAGCGTCACGCCGTCGCACGGGTCGAGCACCTGCGGGAAGTTCTGGCTCGGCGGCGAGTACAGCTCGTTGATGTTCGGCGCGCGGGTGGATTGCGCCGACGTGCCGCGGATGCGCAGGTCGGCCATCGGCGACCACTCCAGGCCCGCCGTCCAGCTGGAGACGCTGCCGACGGTGGAGTAGTTCGCGCCGCGCAGCGCGCCGTTGAACACCAGCGAGCGCACGCCCGGCATGTTCTTCAGCAGCGGCACGCGCACTTCACCGTACACCTCGGAGACGTGGAACTCGCCCTCGGTGCGCGGAATCGCGTTGCCGGCGTTCAGGCCGGCTTGCTGCAGCGGGTCGAATTCGCTGCGCGAGAACTCCTCGCGCCACTCGAAGCCGGCCGCCAGCGAAACCGGGCCGGCGGGGCCGGCGAACGGCTCGCCGCGGATGATGCCGCCGGTCTGCTTCTGCGAGGTGAACGTGGCGAGCAGGCCCGGCGCCGTGATGTACTGGAGCGCCGCCGCCGAGATGTTGCCGGCACCGAAGACGTTCGCCGGCACGCAGCCCTGGGTGCGCGCCTGCGCGTCGATACAGATCGCTTCGGTGAGGTTGCCGTCGCCATCGATGTCGTTGATGTCGGGGATGGCCTCCATCGCGTTGCGGAAGTTCAGCACGTTGACCTGGCCGCTGGAGACCTGCGACTCCTTGGTGGCGCCGTAGCCGAGGAACCACTCGTAGTCCCACACCTTGGCCACCGTGCCCTTGATGCCGGCCAGGGCGCGGAAGGTGTCGCGGTCGGCAACGTTGCCGCGGTTGCCGAACTCCGACAGACGCCTCGTGAACGAGTAGTCCTTCAGGCCGTCACCGTCGGTGTCGGTCATCAGCGCAAGCAGACCCGCAGGAATGAGCGGGTTCGCCAGGATCTGCGCACCGACCCGGAACTCCGCCGGGCCGATGCCCGTCGCGGGGTACAGGCCACCCGTACCGTCCGCCGAGTCCATCGGGAACGGCTCCAGCCGCGTGCGGGTCTGCGTCTGCGCGTAGTTGCCCTCGAAGAAGACGGAGTGGTTCTCGGCGAACGCCACCTCGCCCTTGGTGGCGAAGAGATAGCGCTCGGTCGGAATGGCGATCGTCCGGAACTCCTGGCGGTTGAAGCCCGTGGGCGTGGCCCCACCGGTACCGTTGGTGTTGACCGTGATGATGTTGCCCTGGTCGTCGAACGTGCGGCTCGTGCCGCCGCCGGCGGCGGCGCCGTTGGTGTCGAAGAAGATGCGGCCGCGCGGCGAGAAGCTCGACAGGAAAGGGGTCGTGAAGTTGAACAGGTCGGCCGCGTCACCCGTGAGGAACGCGGTCGAGATGTTGTCGACCTCGTTGCCGGCACGGTCCTTCGAGAAGACCGCACCTTGCTTCGAGTACCCGAAGTGCGCCATGACGTGGCTGCGCCCGTCGGCACTGACCAGGCCCGTGGTGATGCTGGCCTTGCCCTTCTTGTCGTCGCCCTTTTCCGACTCGCCGTATTGCACGTCGATCGTGACGCCGGTGAAGGCCTTCTTCAGGATGATGTTGACCACGCCGGCCATGGCGTCGGAGCCGTAGGTCGCCGAGGCGCCGCCGGTCAGGATCTCCACGCGCTCGACGAAGTCGGTCGGGATGGTGTTCAGGTCGACCGCCGCGCTGCCCGGCACGCCGGCGATGTAGCGGCGCCCATTGACCAGCACCAGGGTGCGGTCGGTGCCCAGGTCGCGCAGGTCGACCGTGGCCACGCCGGCACTGGCGGTGGAGAAGTTGGAGTTCGTGCGGCTGATGGCGGGCTGGCCCAGCGAGGGCAGCTTCAGCAGCAGTTCCTGCACGTTGGTGACACCCGACTTGGCGATGTCTTCGCTCGTCAGCACCTGGATCGGCGCTGGCGACTGCGCGCCGATGGACAGGATGCGCGAGCCGGTGATCTCGACGCGCTGGTCGGTGGACTGGGCTTGCGCGACGCCGGCCACTAGGCCCGCACCGCCGACCAGCATGGCTGCCGCCAAGCCGACCTTGGTCTTCTGGAACATGGAGAACCTCCTACGATTGGATGGAATCGGGTTGCATCGCGTCGGTCACGTCGGCCGGGCCGGTAAGCCCCTCACCCGCGATCCCGAGCCCGGGCGCGCAGTCGCGTAACCAGCGTGCAACCGATTCTCGGCGTCGGTATCTCCACGGTCGCTCGGGGAAAGCGATAGCGGCCACTCTCATGGCACCCCCTCGTTGGGAAAGAACAACGCCCGGCCAGGCGCAACACCGCCCATCTGCGGGGTTGCAGCACGGGTCGGGTGCCGGCTGGGAGAAAAAAGCGGGGCGGGCCGCATGGCCCGCCCCGCCGGCGTGGCTGGACTGCGGGGTCGGGCCCCGGCCGGTGCCTTCGTCAGAACCTGACGTTCATGCCGACATTGAAGTAGCGGCCGATCACGTCGTAGGTCTGCGGGAAGGTGTTGCCCGAGTTCGCGGTCGTGGTGCCGATGGTGTTGCCCAGCAGCGGGGGCTGCTTGTCGAACGCGTTGTTGATCGCCAGGCTCAGGCGTACGGCCTTGGTGGCCTGCCAACTCGCATTGAAGTCGAAGTAGTCGTACGCCGCAATGGATGCGAAGGCCGGCAGGAAGTTGGTGCCGCCGGGCTCTTCGATGGCCTTGTCGAGGTGGCGCCAGACGTAGCCCAGCGAGAAGTCGCCCACGCTCCAGTTGGTGCGCTGGATCCACTTCTGCTTGAAGTTCGGCGACGCGAAGGCGTTGCCGCAGGCCACGCTGTAGTAGCCGTTGCAGTCGCGGTTCACCGAGGCCGGGGTGGCCTGGAATTCCAGCTTGTCGACCTTGTTGTAGACCAGCCCGAGGTCAAGCCGCCCCCACTTCGGGTCGAGGCCCAGGTCGCGCATCGGCAGCCTGTAGTTGATCGCCAGGTCCCAGCCCTGGGTCTTGAAGGTGCCCAGGTTCGACAACGCGGTGAACACGCCGCGCGCCTCGGCGCCGTTGAAGCTGCCGTTGAGCGGGTTGCGGAAGATCAGCTGGCAGAACTGATTGAACGCGAAGGTCGGGTTGGCCACCGCGTTGTAGCAGTTGGTCAGCACGTCGGTGACGCTGGCGCTGGAGATGGCTTGGGTGATCTCGATCTTGTAGAAGTCGAGCGAAACCATCAGGCCCTTGACGGCATCGGGCTCGAACACGATGCCCAACGTGGTGGTGTCGGCCTCCTCGGGCTGCAATGCCGGGTTGCCGCCGCCGAGGTTGTTGATCTGGCCGGCCGAAGGCGCACCGAGGCTGCCGATGTTGGCGAACGGCACGCCGGTCTGCAGGCACAGGTTCGACAGTGTGCCTGGGGTGTTCGCAGCGCCCTGGTTGATGTTGGCCAGCTGGCACGGGTCGACCGCCACGTTCGACAGGCCCGAGACCTGCGGTGCATACAGCTCGTTGATCGAAGGCGCACGGGTCGCCTTCTGCTGCATGCCGCGCAGCTTCAGCCCGCGGATCGGCGCGTACTCGCCGCCCAGCTTGTAGGTGTTGTACGAGTTCGTCTGGTTGCTCGTGAACGAGGTGGCCCGCACGGCGCCTTCAAAGGCCAGCTTGTGCACGCCGGGCAGGCCTTCGATCACCGGCACCTGGATTTCGGCATACGCCTCCTTCAGCGTGATGGTGCCCGTGCGGTCGGGCGTGGGTGCCCCGGTGCCGAGCACCTCGCCCTGGATCTGCGAGGCGCTGTCGGACTTGCTGCCCGCGCTCACCTCGCGCCGCTCGAGACCCACCGCCACGCCGATCGGCGACTTGGCCAGCGGGCTCTTCACCGCGCCGAGATCGCCCGTGACCGACAGCGCCGCCACGTCCTGCTCGACCCTGAACGTCGTCAGGGAATCGAGGTTGATGAAGCCCAGCATCGCCGGGGTGATGGAGCCCGATGCGCCGAACACGTTCAGCGGCACGCAGCCGTTGGCGGTGCTGACGCAGGTGGTCGGGTTCAACGCGTTGAGCGCCTGGCGCACCTTCGACAGCGAGCCCCAGTTGCGGCGCGTGCGCAGTTGGTCGCTCTCGCCGTGCGAGAAGTAGGCGTCGTAGCCCCAGCTGTCGCCCAGCAGCGTGCCGCGCGCGCCCAGGGTCCACTGGGTCATCTTGTTGTCGTGGTCGACGATGCGCGGACCCAGTTCCTCGAAGCGCCTGCCGACCGCCAGCGTCATCGGCGTGGGGTCGCCCACCACGCAGTTGGCCGGCGCGATGGCGAACGCCGTGCACAGCTGCGCGCGCGCCGCCGCCGGGATGAACGGGTTGCCGATCGGCACCGTGTAGGTGTTGAGGAAGGTGCCGCTGCCCGCGAGGTTCAACTCGACATCGCTGCGCGAGTGCATCAGCTCGGCATAGACATCGAAGTTGTCGTTGATGCGGTAGTTGCCGATCGCCGTGACCTGCTGGCGTGACAGCGGCGTCTGGTAGTAGTTGACCGGGTTGAAGTTGTAGCCCGGGCCCGGCGCGACGAGGCTGCCGGTGACCGGATCGATCTGCCGGTCGCCCAGGCCGCCGGGCAGGCCGGTGAACTGCGCCGGCACGTCGGTCTGCGAACCCTGCGGATTGCCGGTGGTCGAGGCGATCGCGCGCTGGCCGTTGGGCCGGTCACCCTGCAGCAGCGGGTCGGTCTTGGTCTTGCCCAGGCTGAGCATCACGGTGCCCTTGCCATCGGCCAGTGCGGCACCCAGCGTCACGTCGGCGCGGTAGCGCTTGGCATCACCTTCGCCCGAGATGCCGTAGGTGCCGGAGGCCTCGAAGCCGGTGAAGCTCTTCCTCAGGATGAAGTTCACCACGCCCGCCACGGCGTCAGCGCCATACACGGCCGAAGCGCCGCCGGTCACGATCTCGACGCGGTCGAGCAGGCTCAGCGGCACGGTGTTGGTGTCGACGAAGCCGTCCAGGCTGAATGGCACCACGCGGCGCCCGTTGATCAGCACCAGCGTGCGCGAGGCTCCGCTGGTGTTGCCCGACCCGAGGCCGCGCAGGTCGATGGTGGCCCCGCCGCCCGAACCGTTGTTGGTGCCCGGGCCGATCGCCGGCACCGACGCCGGCAGCGACTTCACCACCTCTTCGACAGCCACCGGCTGCGAGGCGTTCAGCTCCACCGCGGAGACGGTGGACACCGGGCTGTTCGAGATGGTGTCCAGCGTGCGGATGCGCGAGCCGGTGATCTCGACGCGCTCGGCCGTCTGGGCCAGCGCGGCGCCGGCCGCCAGGGCACTGCCCAGGGCGAGCAGTACGCCGGTGCAGATGGGGGTTCTCTTGAACGACATGGGGCCCTCACTCCTCGTGGAAGGTTGAATGAAGAGAGTCAGCTGGCACTGATGTCGCGGGCCGGCCACAGCCGATCCGCGCCATTGCGCCATGTGAACGAATTGTTCAGCGGATGTTTCCGTGGCCGCGCCCGGGGAATCCATGTCGGTGAAACCCCGTGTTGGCAGCCCACAACGGCGCACCCCTCACCCGCGTGGCCGGCACCCGCCCGGCCGGCTGGCGGGCGGCCGCACGGCCCGGCGCCGGCCCAAGGCCACGCCGCGGCGCTCAGGCCGGCAGCAGGCGCGGCACGGCGGCCAGCAACTCGCGCGTGTAGGCGTGGGCCGGGTCCGACATCACCTCGGGGCACCCGCCCTGCTCGACGATGCGCCCGCCCTGCATCACCGCCACGCGGTCGGCCAGGAACTCGACCACCGCGATGTTGTGGGTGATGAACAGGTACGACACGCCGAGGTCACGCTGCAGCTCGCGCAGCAGGTTCAGGATCTGCGCCTGCACCGAGACATCGAGCGCCGAGGTCGGCTCGTCACAGACGATCAGTTCAGGCCGGACCGCCAGCGCGCGCGCGATGGCGATGCGCTGGCGCTGGCCGCCGGAGAATTCATGCGGGTAGCGCTGCAGCGCCTCGGCACGCAGCCCCACGCGCTCGGTCAGTTCGGCAATGCGGCGATGGCGCGCGCCTTCGTCGAGCTCGGGGCGCAGCGCCACCAGGCCCTCTTCGAGCAACTCGGCCACGCGCAGGCGCGGGTTCAGCGACGCGAAGGGGTCCTGGAAGATGATCTGCACGCGGCGGCGCGCCGCCTTCAGCGCCTCGCCCTGCAGGGTCAGCAGGTCCAGCACGCCCGGTGCAGGCGGCGCGGCGGCACCCTGCCCGGCCGCGGCAGGCGAGGCCAGCAGCACCCGCCCGCGCACCTCCGCCAGGCCACGCAGCAGCTGCACGATGGCCTTGCCCGCGGTGGTCTTGCCGCTGCCACTCTCGCCCACCAGCGCCAGGGTCTGGCCGCGGCCGATGGCGAACGACGCCTCGCGCACCGCGTCGAAATGCCCGCGCACGCGCTGCAGCAGGCCGCCGCGGACGACAAAGCGAACGGTGAGCGCATCGACCTGGAGCAGCGGGGCGCGCGCGCCCTCACCACCATCCTGACCTGCAGGCGGGAGAGAGAGAACGGCTCCCCGATGGGCTCCCTCGTGCACCCCCATGGGGCTGCTGCCGCCAGCCCCCTGGCCCGCCGGCGAGAGGGAGCCGGGGTGATGACGCTCCGCGCCGCCGGCCCGCCCGCTCGCCATCTCCAGCACACAGCGCACCTCGTGCCCGGCGCCGGCGCTGCGCAGCGCCGGCGGCCCCGCCACGCACGCGTCGTGCGCCAGCGCACAACGCGGCGCGAAACGGCAACCCGTGAACGCCTGCGTCAGCGCAGGCACCGTGCCGCCGATGGCCTGCAGCGCCTCGCCGCGCTGCCCGCGCCCGGGCAGTGCGCGCAGCAGTGCCTGCGCGTACGGGTGGCGCGGCGCGGTGAAGAACTCGGCCGCCCGCGCCACCTCGACGATCTGCCCGGCGTACATCAGCGCCACGCGGTGCGCCATGCCGGCCACCACCGCCAAGTCGTGCGTGATGAGCAAGAGGCCCATGCCGCGTTCGCGCTGCAGGTCCTTCAACAGTTCCAGCACCTGCGCCTGGATCGTCACATCCAGCGCCGTGGTCGGCTCGTCGGCCACCAGGAAATCGGGCTCGGCGGCCAGCGCGATGGCGATCATCACGCGCTGCTTCTGCCCGCCGCTCATGCGGAAGGGGTAGTCGTCGATGCGGCGCGCCGGTTCCGGAATGCCCACGCGCGCAAGCCAGCCGATCGCCTTGGCGCGCGCCTCGCCGCCTCGCAGTGGCGTGTGCGCCTCGATCGCCTCGACGATCTGGTCGCCCACGCGCATCACCGGGTTGAGGCTGGTGGCCGGCTCCTGGAAGATCATGCCGATGCGCCCGCCCCGCACGCTGCGCATGGCGGCTTCGGGCAGGTCGAGCAGTTCCATCGTCGCGCCGGGTTCGCCCCGTGCCGGCGCCGATCGGCTGCCGGCCGCCACGCCGCCGCCCAGGCGCACGCTGCCCGCGCTCACGCCGCCGTTGTCGGGCAGCAGCCGCATCAGCGCCAGGGCGGTCATGCTCTTGCCGCAGCCGCTCTCGCCCACCAGCGCGAAGGTCTCGCCGCGGGCCAGCGTCAGCCGCAGGTCGTCGATGGCGCGCACGACACCTGCCTGGGCGTCGAGCTCGACGGCGAGCCGGTCGATCTCGATCATGCGGCGCGCTCCGCAGCACCGCCACCCGCGGCCTGGCCGCCTGCACCTTCGTCGGCGCGGCCCTGCGTGCGGCGCCGGCGCAGCCGCCGCGGCCGCATGGCGGCCGCGCGCGGGTCGAAGGCATCGCGCACGCCGTCGGCCAGCAGGTTGGCGGCCAGCACCAGCGTGACCATGAAGCCGAAGGCCGCGGCGAAGCTCCACCACACCACCGGGTCGCGGCTCATCTCGCCGCGCGCGGCGTTGATCATGCCGCCGA
>JAEUPC010000152.1 GCA_016789865.1 Rubrivivax sp. | reverse complement strand
GTACATGCGGTCCCAGTCGATGGCCTGCAGCGCGCGGCGGTTGATGGCCGTGTAGCCGGTCTGCGAGTCGGCCACGTGCCAGTAGCCCGAGGCGATCTTGGTGAACAGCGACAGCGCCGAGTTGCCGAAGAAGCGGATCTTCGGGATCTTGCGAAACGCCTCCCCGGTGACCAGCCGGTTGCCCTTGGTGTAGTCGGCCTGGTCGTCGATCACCGGGTCGAGGATGGCCGGCAGGTCGTCGGGGTCCATCTGGCCGTCGCCGGCCATCACCACCGCCACGTCGTAGTCTTGGTCGCGCGCGTAGCAGTAGCCGCTGGCGATGGCCCCGCCCACGCCCTGGTTGACCACGTGGTCGATGAGGTGCACACGGCCAGCCGCGAAGCGCGGGTGCGCACGCACCACCTCGGCGGTGCGGTCGCGGCTCTTGTCGTTGACGATGACGACGGTGTCGATGAACTCGGGCATCGTCTCGATGACCCGGGTGATCTGCGTCTCTTCGTTGTACGCGGGCACGACGACCGCGATGCGTTGGTTTCGGTACATGCTCGGTGTCTCTTGTGTTCTGCGGGCGGGGTCGGGTCCGGGCACCGGCCCCCCAAGCGCGTCCGGCGGCAGGCCCTGGCCGCGGGCCTCAGCCCGCGACGAGTTCGAGGCGGTTGCCGCTCAGGCGATAGCGGTCGGTGGTGTGCGGGCAGCGGGCTTCCAGCACCTGATCGCTGTGCAGCGGCAGCGGCAGCCGCTCGCCGTGGCGGCTCATCCAGCCGGCCTGGCGCGCCGGCACGCCCAGCATCAGCGCGAAGGCCGGCACGTCGCGGTTGACCACCGCACCGGCACCGACGAACGCGTACTCGCCCACCGTGATGCCGCACACGATGGTGCTGTTGGCCCCCAGCGTGGCGCCGCGCTTGACCAGCGTGCGCCGGTACTCGTCCTTGCGCGTCACCGCCGAGCGCGGGTTGTAGACGTTGGTGAACACCATGCTCGGACCGCAGAACACATCATCTTCGAGCGTCACCGCGTCGTAGATGGAGACGTTGTTCTGCACCTTGACGTTGTCGCCGATCAGCACGTCGTTGCCGACGAAGACGTTCTGGCCGAACGAGCAGCCGCGCCCGATGCGCGCCTTGGCGCAGATGTGCACGAAGTGCCACACGCGGCAGCCTTCGCCGAGCACGGCGCCCGCGTCGACGATGGCGCTGGCGTGGATGGTGGTGGCGGCCATGTCGGGCTCAGGGCGTTGGCGCAAGGTGGAGTGCCAGGGCCCGCACGCCGCGGCGGCAGCCCAGCGGCCGCCGCGGAACCGGCTTGGCCGGGCCGCTGGCGGCGCCCCCCCGGGGGGGAGGCGACCGGAGGTCGCTTCGGGGGGCGGTCATCAATACGCCAGCGGCAGGTTGATGCGCTTGCCGTCGCGGGCCGACAGGTACATCGCGATCAGCAGCTCCAGCGACTTCAGGCCCTCGCGGCCATCGGTGTCGGGCTCGGCCTCGCCGCGCATGACGCGGATCACGTTGTCGTAGTACAGCGGGTGCCCGAAGCCGTAGACCGAGGTCGTCTGGTAGCTGGCCTCCTGGGTTTCGGCGTCCAGCTCGTGCGGCGCGTCGAACTCCCAGTGCTTGATCTCGTTGACCGCCACGCCGCCCACGCGCACCGAGCCGCGCTCGCCGAGGATGGTGATGGAGCCTTCGAAGTTCTTCGGGTAGGTGAGCATCGTGACGTTGATGCTGCCCATCGCGCCGTTGCGCCACTTCAGCGCCGCGACACCGGTGTCCTCGACCTCGATGTTGCGCGCCAGCGTGCCGGTGTAGGCCATCACGCTTTCCACCGGGCCGACCAGCCAGTCGAGCAGGTCGACATAGTGGCTGGCCTGGTTCATGAACGCGCCGCCGTCGAATTCCCAGGTGCCGCGCCACGCCGCGCTGTCGTAGTACGACTGCGGCCGCGTCCAGAAGACGTTGACGTTGACCATGTAGATGCGGCCGAAGCGGTCCAGCTCGACGCTGCGCTTGAGCAGTTGCAGCGTGCGGTTGCGCCGGTTCTGCTTGACCACGAACAGCCGCACCCCGGCTTCGTCGCAGGCACGCACCATGGCCTGGCCGTCGGCCCAGCGCGTGGCCATCGGCTTCTCGGTCATCACGTCGATGCCGGCGGCGGCCACTTCCATCGCCTGCAGCGAGTGCATGCCGCTGGGCGTGGTCAGCACCACGCAGTCGGCCTTCACCCCTTGGAGCAGCGCGCTCAGGCTGGCGAAGCCACGCGCGCCGGTGCGCTGCACCGCGGCGCTCAGCGCCTTCGGGTCGGTGTCGCACACGCCGACGAGCTCGGCCCGTTCGTCGTGGCGCTGGATGGACTCGAAGTGGTTGGCGGCGATGCGGCCGCAGCCGACCAGCGCGAAGCGGACCTTGCGGTCGACGATGGGTGGGCGATGGGGATGCACGGTGGGGGCTTCCTGGCAACAACGACGGCGTGCGCGGTGAGCGTCGACCTGGCGGCGCCGACCGCCGCCGTCAGCGCGCTTGCGCCGAGGCCGCCGGTCCCGGCCCCACGGCGGGCATTCCGGCCGCACGGCGACCGCGGCAATGGCAAACGCGAATTCTATTCTCTGGGGCGCGCGCCACCACGGGCAGGTACAGCCTCAGGCACTGCCCACCGGCAGTGCGGGCCGGGCGCCAATGTCCCCTTGGGCGGGCTACGCAGTCACGCGCGCTGCGCCGGCCGCAGGGCTGGGCGACCCCGCCGCCGCCTTCAAAGCCTGGCGCAGGGCTTCGACCACCCGGTCCTGGTCGGCCTCGGTCAGATCGGCGCTCATCGGCAGGCTCAGTACGCGCGCCGCCTCGCGGTCGCTCACGGCGCAGGGGTCGGTGCCCGCATGCTGCGCGTAGGCCGGCTGCCGGTGCAGCGGCTTGGGGTAGTGCACGGCGGTGGGCACGCCGGCCGCCTGCAGCGCCGCCTGGATCTCGCCCCGCGCCGCAACCTTCACGGTGTACTGCGCGTAGACCGAGTTGCGGTCCGGCCGCACGACCACGCGCTCGGCGCCGGCCACCCCGGCCAGCAGCCGCTCGTAGCGCGCGCCGATGGCGGCGCGGCGCTCGAGCTCCCAATCGAAGCGCTCGAGCTTGCCCAGCAGCACCGCGGCCTGGATGGTGTCCAGCCGCCCGCCCACGCCCAGCCGGGTGTGCGTGTAGCGCGCGCTCTGGCCATGGACGCGGATCTCGCGCGCGGCCTGCGCGAGACGGTCGTCTTCGGTGAACAGTGCGCCGCCGTCGCCGTAGCAGCCCAGCGGCTTGCTCGGAAAGAAGCTGGTCGCGCCGAAGGTGGACAGCGCGCAGGAGCGGCGGCCCTTGTAGACGGCACCGAAGCTCTGCGCCGCGTCTTCGATGACAGCCAGCCCATGCCGGGCGGCGACGGCGTTGATCTCGTCCATGTCGGCCACCTGGCCGTACAGGCTCACCGGCATGATGGCGCGCGTGCGCGGCGTCACCAGCGCCTCGATGCGCGCGGCGTCGATGTTGCAGGTGTCGGCCTCGATGTCGACGAACACCGGCCGGCAGCCGGCCAGCACGATCATCTCGGCGGTGGCCGCGAAGGTGAACGGCGTGGTGATCACCTCGTCGCCAGGCTTCAGATCCAGCGCCATCAGCGCGATCAGCAGCGCCTCGGTGCCGCTGGCCACGGTGATGCAGTGGCGTGAGCCGGTGAACCGGGCCAGCGCCTCTTCCAGCTCCTTGACCTCGGGGCCGAGGATGTACTGGCCGTGGTCGAGCACACGCTGGATGCGCGCGTCGATGCTCGGCTTGAGCGCGGCGTACTGCGCCTTCAGGTCGGTGAATTGCATGGGCGAGGGGTGGCGCGGCCGGGCCCGCGCTTCAGCAGCGGCGCGGCGCCGGGTGGCTGGCCGCGAAGGGGCAGCATTGTAAGTGCCACGCCGCGCCCGCCTCCTAGAATCGCGAGTCGATTCAACAGGTTGCCCGCAATGTCCGCCCCCGGCGCCAGCCCTCCCCCGCCGCCCCCGCCGCCCCCGCCGCCCCCGCTGCCCCTGCCCACCGCCGACGAGAACCAGCTCATTGCCGAGCGGCGCGAGAAACTCGCGGCGTTGCGGCGCGCCGGCGTGGCCTTTCCCAACGACTTCAAGCCGCGCCACCACGCCGCCGACCTGCACCACCGGCACGGCCAGGTGCCCAACGACGAACTGGAGCCTCAGGCCATCCGGGTCAGCGTCGGTGGTCGCATGATGCTCAAGCGCGTGATGGGCAAGGCTTGCTTCGCCACGCTGCAGGACGCCTCGGGTCGCCTCCAGCTGTACGTGACGCAGGACGCCGTGGGCGCCGAGGCACTGGCCGCCTTCAAGCATTGGGACCTCGGCGACATCGTCGGCTGCGAGGGCACGCTGTTCCGCACCAAGACCGGTGAGCTGTCGGTGAAGGCCCATTCGATCCGCCTCATCACCAAGAGCCTGCGCCCGCTGCCGGACAAGTTCCACGGCATGACCGACCAGGAGCAGAAGTACCGCCAACGCTACGTCGACCTGATGACCGACGACGCGGCGCGCGCGCGCTTCGTGGCGCGCAGCAAGGCGGTGAGCTCGATCCGCGGCTTCATGGTCGAGCACGGCTTCCTGGAGGTGGAGACGCCGATGCTCCACCCGATTCCCGGCGGCGCCAACGCCAAGCCGTTCGTCACGCACCACAACGCGCTCGATCAGCAGATGTTCCTGCGCATCGCGCCGGAGCTCTATCTCAAGCGGCTGCTGGTCGGCGGCTTCGAGCGCGTGTTCGAGATCAACCGCAACTTCCGCAACGAGGGGCTCTCCGTCCGCCACAACCCCGAGTTCACGATGATGGAGTTCTACGCGGCGTGGTGGACACACCACGACCTGATGGACTTCACCGAGCAGCTCATTCGCCACGCCGCGCGCGTGGCCACCGGCGCGGCGGTGGTGAGCTACGACGGCAGGGAGGTGAACCTCGACGAGCCGTTCGCGCGGCTGACGGTGCGCGATGCGCTCGTCAGGCACGCGGGGCTTTCCGCGGCCGAGGCGGGCGATGCCGCAGTGCTGCACGCCAAGCTGAAGTCGCTGGGTGAGGAGCCGCCCGCGCACTGGACACTGGCCGAGCTGCAGTTCGGCCTGTTCGAAGCGGCGGTGGAGCACCAGCTGTGGCAGCCCACCTACATCATCGACTACCCGGTCGAGGTGTCGCCGCTGGCGCGCGCCTCGGACAAGGACCCGTCGGTCACCGAGCGCTTCGAGCTGTTCATCACCGGCCGCGAGATGGCCAACGGCTTCTCGGAGCTCAACGACGCCGAGGACCAGGCCGCGCGCTTTGCCGCGCAGGCCAGCGCGAAGGATGCGGGCGACGAGGAGGCGATGTACTACGACGCCGACTACATCCGCGCGCTGGAATACGGCATGCCGCCGGCCGGCGGCTGCGGCGTGGGCGTCGACCGCCTGGTGATGCTGCTGACCGACAGCCCGAGCATCCGCGACGTGATCCTGTTCCCGGCGCTGCGCCAGGAGAGCAAGGGCGGCTAGGCCGCCCGGGGAGAGCCCGCACGTGCCGCCCGCCCGCCTCACCACCCTCGGCGCCATCGAGGCCGCCACCTGGGACGAACTCCAGCGTGCCGGGCGCGACAAGCACCACCCATGGCGCGTGGCGGTGCTGGCCACGCTCGCGCTCGCGCCTGTGGGCGAAGCCGCCGCGACCGAAGTCGCCGCAGGCGACGCGCCGCCCGGCGAGGAACCCTTCCCGACGCACGGCGTGGACGCTCGCTGCGTGCTGCTGCGCGAGGTCGACCGCGAGCACCGCACGATCGTCTTCTTCGCCGATGCGCGCAGCCCGAAGATGCGGCAGATCGAGGCCGACGCGCGGGGCACGCTGGTGGTGTGGTCCAACGAGCTGTCTTGGCAGGTGCGGCTGTCGGTGCGCCTCGAGGTGGCCCTCAGCGGGCTGGCCGTCTCGTCGCGCTGGGCGCGGCTGAAGATGACCCCGGCGGCTCAGGACTACCTCTCGCCCCTGCCGCCCGGCAGCCCGCTGGACGACCCCCACCCGGCGCCCGAGCGCGCCACGCGCGAGCACTTCGGCGTCGTCTCGGCGCAGGTACGGCGCATGGACTGGACGGAACTGCACGCCGACGGCCACCGGCGTGCGGTCTTCGACGCCGCAGGCGCGCGCTGGGTGGTGCCCTAGCTGGAAGGCGCCGCGGCAGCGCCCTGGCGGGCTGCGTGCGCGGCGCCGCCGCCGCTCAGCGCAGGCGCCACTCGGGCTTGCGCTTCTCGAGGAAGGCCGCCATGCCCTCCTTCTGGTCTTCGGTGGCGAACAGCGAGTGGAAGATGCGGCGCTCGTAGTCCACGCCATCGTCGAGCCCGCCTTCGAAGGCCTTGTTCACGCAGGCCTTGGCCAGCGCCACGCTGGCCGGGCTGAGCACGTTGATGGCCTCGGCCGCCGCGAGCACCTCGTCCATCAGCTTGTCGGCGGCCACTACGCGCGAGACGAGGCCGGCGCGTTCGGCCTCGGCCGCGTCCATCATGCGCGCGGTGAGCACCATGTCCATCGCCTTGCTCTTGCCCACCGCGCGCGGCAGCCGCTGTGTGCCGCCGGCGCCGGGGATGATGCCGATCTTGATCTCGGGCTGGCCGAACTTCGCGGTGTCGGCGGCGATGATGAAGTCGCACATCATCGCCAGCTCGCAGCCGCCGCCCAGCGCGAAGCCGGCCACCGCGGCGATGACGGGCTTGCGCACCTGCCGGATGGTCTGCCAGTTGCGGGTGATGAACGGCTCGGCCATCGCCTCGGCGTAAGTCTTCCGGGCCATCGCCGCGATGTCCGCACCGGCCGCGAAGGCCTTGTCGCTGCCGGTGAGCACGATGCAGCCGACCGCCGCATCGGCATCGGCGGCCAGCAGCGCGGCGCCCAGCTGGTCCATCAGCTCGCTGTTCAGCGCATTGAGCTGCTTGGGGCGGTTCAGGCGCAGCAGCACGGTGCGCCGCGGGCCGGTGCCATGCAGCTCGCGGGTGACCAGCGTTTCGATGCTCATGGGGTTGAAACCTTTCTTGCCGGCATGCGGCGGAGCGGTGGGTGGCCGCGGAGAAGACAGGCCGCCCGCGGAAATGCGCGAAATTATCCCAACGCGACGCCGCCCCCCGACACCGGCGCATCCCGGTCGTGCAGCACCGCGTTAAGCTCACCGAACCGGGGCTGCGACTGCCACAGTTGGCTGACGCTGCGCTGTCGGCGCACGCCAGCGCAGACCCCGGCACCTGCTGCGATGCCGATCATCTACCGCAAGACCGCCAAGGGCCTGGCCGAGATCGAGACGCGTGTCTACCGTCTCTCGCCGCGCCTGCGCAGCGTGTTGATCATGATCGATGGCAAGCGCACCGACGCCGATCTGCTGCAGATGCTGCCGCAGGCGGCCGAAGTGCTGGCCGCGCTGGTCCAGGAGGACTTCATCTCCGAGTTCACGCGCGTCAGCGCCACGCACGCGCCGCCGCCACCACCGCCACCGCCGCCCCCCGAGCGCACGGTGATCCGTGGCCCCCAGCCGGGCTTCGAAGCCATGCGCAAGGACCTGCTGCGCGCCTTCAACGACCGCCTCGGCCCGGCCGGCGAAGGCATGGCCGTGAGGCTGGAGCGGGCCCGCAACGAGACCGAGTTCCGCGCCCTGCTGCCTTCGGCCGTGCAGCTGATGGCCACGCTGCAGGGCCGCGAGGCGGCCGACGCCTTCACCGCGCGCATCAACGCGTGGTGATTCTCGGCGGGGCGGGCGCCTCGCGGGCCGGCAGCGCAACCGCGTCCGGCCGCACGTCGGGTGCGGCTTGCTGCGGCAACCGGCTGAGCATCAGATCGACGTAGGTCTCGTCGTCCTGGCGGATGAGGATGCGCACCGGCAGGTACTGCAGCGAAGGCGCCACCCAGAACTCGGCACGCAGGTCGCCGCTGGGGCTGTCGGCACGCGGCGGCCGGTGCGGGCGCACGTGCACCGCCTCGAGTTCACCGAAGGGCGTGGCCAGCCGCTCGGCGCCGACCACTTCGTACGTCCAGGGCTCCACCTGCCGCGGCAACGCCAGCGGCAGCTCCAGCCGCTGGCCGGGGGTCAGGCGCGCCGGCTGCATGGTGAACAGCCACGTCATCTGCACGAACTGGCTGGCACTGTCCTGCACGCCCGCGGGGCGTGGCACCTGCCGGCCCGATGGCAGCACGATGCGCTCGGCCTCCAGCGCGATCGTCAGGCGCCGCGGCGGGCGCAGCACGATGTGCGTCTCTTCGTCATAGCGGCGCGGCTCCAGGCCGGCCGCGGTGATCCAGCCGTCGCTGAGCAGCTGGCGCCTGACGAAGGGTGCCACGGGCGGCCCGATGCCCAGGTCGAGCGCGACCTGGTAGCGGCGGCCTTCCAGGCGCCATTCCACCTGGGCCTGCCCTTCCACCGGGCCGCGGTAGTTGCCGGTCAGCAGGTACGACAGGCGCGTCGAAGGCGGCCACTCGAAGGCCGCCGCGCCCGATGCCGGGGCCGCCGGGGGCGCCACCGCGGTGGCCAGGCCGGCGCCGGGCTGCGCGACGGCAGCCGCCGAGGGCGGCAGCGCGGGCAACGGCTGGGCACCCGGCAGGGGTGGCAGCTCGGGCAGGCTCGCGGCCAGCGGCGGCAGCGAGGCCGGCGTTTCGGGCAAATCGGGTCGGGGCGCCTCCGGCTCGATCGCCGCGAGCGCGTCCGCCGCGGCAGCCGACGCCGGCCGTGGTGGCCGCGGGGCCCTCAGCACACGGGTCCGCGGTTCGGCCGGTGCGGCCACCGCGGCGGGAGCGGCCGGCTGCAGTTCGCGCACGAAGGCCACCTCGATGCGGGCCGGCGCGCCGGCATCCTCTCGGTCCCGGGCCCCGTGGTCGGCCGGCCACATCGACGCCAGCCACAGATGCGCCACCCCCACCGGGACCAGCAGCCACCAGGGGCCTGACGAAGATCGTGTGGGCATCGTGCCGCCGGCGACCCCGGAGAACTGGCCGCCGAAGTAGCGGTCGGGCCCGTCGCCCGGCGCGCCTACGACTTGCGCGAGGCCTGCGCCAGCAGGCGCTCAAGCATCTCGCCGGGAATCGCCCCGGGCTTGCGCGTGCCGTCCTCGAACAGCACCGCCGGCGTGCCGTTGACCTTGTACTTGCGGCCGAACTCCAGGTTGCGCTCGATGGCCGCGACATCGCAGCCCGCCTTGGCGGGGTCGGGGTTGACGCCGTCGAGCATCCAGGCGCGCCAGGCCTTGCCGCCGTCCTTGGCGCACCAGATGGCGCGCGACTTGGCGGTGGAGTCGGGGCCGAGGATGGGCAGCAGGAAGGTGTAGACGGTAAGGTCCTTCACCGCCGCCAGGTCACGCTCGAAGCGCTTGCAGTAGCCGCAGTTTGGGTCGACGAAGACCGCCACCTTGCGCGCACCGCTGCCCTGCTTGATGACGATGGCGTCCTTCAGCGGCAGTGCGGCGAAGTCGATCGCCGTCAGCCTGTCGATGCGCTGCTCGGTCAGGTCGGTGCGGGTGCGCGTCTCGATGATCGCGCCTTGCACGAGGTGGTCGCCAGCGGCATCGATGTAGATGATCTCGGTGCCGGCATAGCGCACCTCGTACAGGCCGGCGATCGGCGAGCGGGTGATCTCGTCGATCGGCGGCATCTTCGGGATGCGCTCGGCCAGTGCCTTGCGGATGGTGGCCTGCACGGCGGGGTCGGCCGGCGCCCCGGCAACGCCCGGCGCGGCCGCGGCCGCGCCCGCCGCGGCCTTCTCCTTGGGTTCGGACGCCCCGCCGCAGGCCGCGGCGAAGATGGTGAGTGCCGCGGCAACGGCAAAGCGCGGGGCGATCATGGCAGGCAGTCCTTGTCGAGCCGGGTGGGGTGCCGACCGTCGGGCTGGGCGGCAGGCAGCAGGAAGCCGGATTCTGAACGCGCTTCAGCGGCCGAGGGCGGCACGGGTCAACGCCTGCTTCACGGGCGCCAACCGATTTACCCAGCCGAGCCCACGATTGCGCAACTGCCTGACCCACGGCGAAGGGTGGGCGAACAGGTGCAGCAGCAGGTCGGTGACCGCGATCATGGCCAGCGTGTCGGCAGCCCGCTCGCGGGCATGGCGCGCCAGCAGGCGAGGGTCGCCGGGCTCGCGCCACAGCTCCCTGTCGGCGAGCACCTGCGCCAGGCTGGCCACGTCGGCCAGGCCGAGGTTCAGGCCCTGCCCGGCCAGCGGGTGCACCACGTGGGCGGCGTCGCCCACCAGCAGCCAGCCGGGCCCGAACAGCGGCTCGGCCCGGCCCACCGACAACGGCCAGCCGGCGCGGGCGCCCAGCAGGCGCAGCCCACCGGCCGCGCCGCCGGTGGCCTGCATCAACTCGGCCTCGAAGGCGGCATCGGGCAGGGCCAGCAACTCGCCGGCGCGTGCCTCAGGCACCGACCACACCAGCGCACAGGCGTGGTCGTGCTGTGGCGCATCCATCGGCAGCAGTGCCAGCACGTCGGGGGCGCGGAACCACTGCCGGGCCACGCCGGCATGGGCGCGCGTGGTGGCCAGCCGGGCGGCGATGGCCTGATGGCCGTAGGCCTGCCGATGCATGCGCGCGCCCAGCGCAGCGCGCGTTGCGGAGTCCTTGCCCTCGGCCAGCAGCGTCAGCGACGCAGGCACCGCCGTGGCCACCACCTCGAGGTGCGGCGCGAAGCGCGCCGCCTGCCGCAAGGCAGCGTCCAGCGCGCCGGCATCGACGATCCAGGCCAGCTCGGCCACGGCGCTCTTCCAGGCCGAGAACTCCAGTGCCGAAGTGCCGTCGTCGCCTTCGATGCGCATCTCGTGCACCGGGGTGCGCGCAGGCTGGGCGATGGCCTCCCACACGCGCAGCCGGTCCAGCAGGGCCACCGAGGCGCGGTTGAGCGCGTAGGCGCGAATGTCGGGCGCCGAGGGCGGCTCCAGGCTGCCGAGCAAGGCGACGCGCAGGCCCTGCCGCGCCAGCGCCAGCGCCGCGGCCAGGCCAACGGCACCGGCCCCCCGCACCAGCACGTCGTGCCGGCCCGGCGTGGCCGCCTTCGCCACCGGGGTCGGCGCCTGCAGGGTCATCGAGGCATTGTAGGAAGCGCCCTCCTGCCCTCCTGCCCTCCTGCCCTCCTGCCCTCCTGCCCTCCTGCCCGCCGCGTTTGCGCCGCGAGCCGCCCATGCACAATGCCGCGCCCCCGGGAGACCGACCTTGTCCGACCTCGCCTGCCGTATCGCCGGCCTGCACCTGTACCCCGTGAAGTCGCTGGCCGGCGTCAGCGTGCCCGAAGCGCTGGTCATCGAGACCGGCCTCGAGCTCGACCGCGCCTGGATGGTGGTGGACGAACACGGCGACATGCTCACCCAGCGCGAACTGCCGCGCATGGCGCTGGTGCAGCCGCGCCTGCGCGCCGACGACCTGGTGCTGCGCGCCCCGGGCATGCTGGCGCTGCATCTGCACCTGGACGCGGTGGAACAGCCCACGCGGGCACGCGTGTGGGACGACGAGGTCAAGGCCTTCGACATGGGTGAGCTGGCTGCGCAGTGGTTCAGCGACTTCCTCGGCCGCAGGCTGCGCCTGGTGCGCTTCGACCCCGAGCACCGGCGCGTGGTGGACCCGAAGTGGACCGGCGAAGTCCAGGCCCAGGCCGCGTTCTCCGACGGCTTTCCGCTGCTGGTGGCCGGCGCGGCGTCGATGGCCGACTTCAACACCCGGCTGGCCGCCCGCAGCGCCGCGCCGGTGGGCATCGAGCGCTTCCGCCCGAACATCGTGCTGGAGGGCCTGGCGGCGTTCGAGGAAGATCACATCGACACGCTGGCCATCGACACCGACGAGGGCGAGGTGCGCCTGAAGCTGGTGAAGCCCTGCGTGCGCTGCACGATCCCCGACATTGACCCGGCCACCGCCGAGCGCGGCACCGCGGTGGGCGACACGCTGGCCAGCTTCCGCGCCGACAAGCGCATGGGCGGCGGGCTGACCTTCGGCATGAACGCCATCGTGCTGGATGGCGTGGAGCGCCTGCTGAAGGTGGGCCAGGCGGCGCGGGCGCGCGTGGCGTTCTGATCGCCCGGCCGGCCACCCGGCCGGGGTCGCGGCGCGCGCCCGCGCGTTCGCTCGAAGTGCGCCGCAACCGTTCGCGAGGATCGGCCGGCCCCGGGGGCCGCACTTAGAATCGGCTCTCTCCATCGACGGCGGCTTCCCCGGGGCCGCCGTTGCCGTTTGTGCATTCCCCAGCGAGCGCCCCATGAGCCTCAAGTGCGGCATCGTCGGCCTGCCCAACGTGGGCAAGTCCACGCTCTTCAACGCCCTCACCAAGGCCGGCATCGCGGCCGAGAACTATCCGTTCTGCACCATCGAACCCAATGTCGGCGTGGTGGAGCTGCCCGACCCGCGGCTGGCCAAGCTGGCCGCGATCGTCCAGCCGCAGAAAGTGGTGCCGGCCATCGTCGAGTTCGTCGACATCGCCGGCCTGGTGGCCGGCGCCAGCCAGGGCGAGGGCCTCGGAAACCAGTTCCTGAGCCACATCCGCGAGACCGACGCCATCGTCAATGTGGTGCGCTGCTTCGAGGACGACAACGTCCTGCACGTGGCCGGCAAGGTGGACCCGGTGGCCGACATCGAGGTCATCCAGACCGAGCTGTGCCTGGCCGACCTGGCCACCGTGGAAAAGAGCCTGGCACGCTGGACCAAGCAGGCCAAGGCCGGCGGCGACAAGGAAGCGCAGCGCCTGGTGGACGTGCTGAAGAAGTGCGAGGCGGCGCTGAACCAGACGCGGCCCGTGCGCAGCATCGACTTCAGCAAGGAAGAACTGGTGGTGCTCAAGCCGCTGTGCCTGATCACCGCCAAGCCGGCGATGTTCGTCGGCAACGTCAGCGAAAGCGGCTTCGAGAACAACCCGCTGCTGGACCGGCTGCGCGAGTATGCGAAGGGTCATGCCGATGCGCCCGTGGTGGCCATCTGCGCCAAGACCGAGGCCGAGCTCGCCGACATGGGCGACGAGGACAAGGCCATCTTCCTGGCCGAGATGGGCCAGAGCGAGCCTGGCCTGAATCGGTTGATCCGCGCGGCGTTCAGCCTGCTCGGGTTGCAGACCTACTTCACCGCCGGCGAGAAGGAGGTGCGGGCGTGGACCATCCACGTCGGCGACACCGCACCGCAGGCCGCCGGCGTCATCCACACCGACTTCGAGCGCGGCTTCATCCGTGCCCAGACCATCGCTTTCGCCGACTTTGTCGCCTGCGGCGGCGAGCAGGGCGCCAAGGACGCAGGCAAGATGCGCTCGGAAGGCAAGGAGTACGTGGTCAGGGATGGCGACGTGATGAACTTCCTGTTCAACGTCTGAGCGGCGTACCGCCGGCGCCGCCGATCCGGTGGGCGCTGCCTCTGCGGCGGCGTGCCCCGGCCACGGGCGCTGGCGCACTGGCATGGCCCACTCATCGACCGGAGCTCACCACAGCGTGGCGCGCAGCGCATTGGCCCGGCCCTGGCCGCAGGCGTTGGCGACCGGGCTGGCCTATGCGCTGGTGGGGCTGATTGCGCTGTTGCTGGCCGGGCCCCCGGGGTATGCGGTGCAGTTGTACCCGCCCGCGGGCATCGGGCTGGCCGCCGCGCTGGTCTGGGGGCGTGCGGGAGCCGTCGGGGCCGGCCTTGGCGCCTTTGTCGTCAACGGCACGCTGGGTCTGCTGGTCGGGCGCGGCACCGACACGGCGTTCGTCCTGCCGCTGCTCATCGGCCTGGGCGCCGCGGCGCAGGCGGGGCTGGGCGCGTGGCTGGTGCGGCGCCGGGTGGACCAACCGTTGTGGCTCAGCGAGCCGCGCGACATCGCACTGGTCGCGTTGCTCGGCGGTGGCGTGGCCTGCATCGTCAGCCCCACGGTAGCCACCAGCGCGCTGGTGGGCCTGGGGGTCGTGCCGCCCGCCGGCGCGGCCGGCAACTGGCTGGCCTGGTGGACCGGCGACATGTTCGGCGTGCTGATCGGTGCGCCCGTCGCGCTGGCGTTCATCGGCCAGCCCGCGGCGGTGTGGCGGCCGCGCCGCCACTCGCTGGCAGCGCCGCTGCTGGCCGCCCTGGCGCTGCTGGCCAGCGGGATGTGGGCCCTGGGCGAGCGCGAGCGCACGATGGCCGCCAAGGTCAACGAGCGCGATGCCGACCGCCTGGCGGCCGCCGTCCAGCAGCGGTTGCAGCTGCCGGTGCATGCGTTGCAGGCCCTGGTCGCGGCGACCCAGGCGCGCGGCCGCGCGGACAACGTGGCGCTGGGCGCCGTGGCTGCAGCCTGGCTGACGCCCGGCACGCCGCTGCAGGCCGTCGGGTACAGCCAGCGCGTCAAAGCGGCTGACCTGCACGGGTTCGAGGAGGACGCCCACGCCGAAGGTCTTGCCGGCTTTCGCGTGCACCATCGCGACGGCGGCCAGGCGCTTGCCGCCGACGGCGACGCCGTGGTGGTGCGGCGAGTCGAGCCGATGGCCGGCAACGCCGCTGCGCTGGGTGTGAACGCCTTGTCGATCCCTGCCGCGCGCGCAGCCATCCTGGCCACGCTGCGCAGCGGTTCGATGTCCGCAAGCGCCGGGTTCCGCCTGACCCAGTCGGCCAGCGACGAGACCGGGCTCGTGCTGTACCAGGCGGCGCGGCCCAAGGCCTCGGCCGACATGCAGCCGCCCGGCACGGCCAGCGGCGCCGGCACGGCCGTGACGGCGGGCCCCGCGGTGTCGCGCGAAGGGGTGCTTTTCGTCGCCCTGCGCCTCACGCCGCTGCTTGGCCGCATCGATGAAGCCGGCGTCGACGGCGAGCTCTGGTGTGTCGTGGACCCTGCGCCGGGGGTCTCGCGAGCGCTGCTGGTGGGTGCAACGTCCTGCGCCGCGGCCTCCCCCGGGCAATTCCTGGTCCGGCGCCTGCTGCTGGCCGACCGGGCGCTGGAGTTGCGCCTGTTGCCGCCCACCCCGGGGGCCGAGGGCGGACCGACCGCGCAAAGGGTGTTCGTGACGGCCGGCTTTGCCGCTGCGGCCATATTGGCCGCCTGGCTGCTCACGGTGACGGGGCAGGCGGCCCGCACGCAGCGTGCGGTGGACGAAGCGACTGCCGAGCTGCGGCACGAAGTCGCCGAACGCCGGCAAGCCGAGCAGCGGCTGGCCGCCAGCGAGGCCCGGCTGCTCGGCATCCTCGACCACGCACCACTGGGCATCGCCTTCCTGGACCCGCACGGCAAGCTGCTGCAGGGCAATCCGCATCTGTTCCGCATGCTCGGCAGCCCGCCCGAGGCACTGCTCGGCCAGACCGTGGCCAGCATCACGCTGCCCGAGGACCTGCCCGCGTTGCAGCGCCAGCACCGCCAGTTGCTCAGCGGCGAAGTGGCTGTCGTTCGCCAGCCGCTGCGCCTGTCGCGCCGCGGCGGCAGCCCTCCCCTGGTGGTGCGCATGGCCTGCACCGCGCTGCGCTCGGCCGAGGGGCGCGTGCAGTACATGGTGGCGGTGATCGAAGACCTGACCGAGCACCTGCAGCTCGAGCAGGCCGAGCGGGCACGCCAGCGCGCCGAGGCCGACAGCCGCGCCAAGAGCGAGTTCGTCTCGCGCATGAGCCACGAGTTGCGCACGCCGCTGAACGCGATGCTGGGCTTCGCGCAGCTGCTCGGGCTGGACCGGCAGCCGTCGCTGCACGAGCGCCACCGCCAGTGGGTGCAACAGATCCAGCGCGCCGGCTGGCACCTGCTGGAACTGGTGAACGACACGCTCGATCTGGCGCGCATCGAGTCGGGCAGTGTGCGCCTGCAGCTCGAGGCGCTGGACCTGACCCGGCTCGCCACGGAGTGCGCCGACCTGGTGGGCACCGCGGCGACTGCCCGGGGAGTCGTCCTCGACCTGGAGCTGGCCCCTGACCTGCCGCCGGTGACCGCCGACGCCACGCGGCTCAAGCAGGTGCTGATGAACCTGCTGTCCAACGCCGTCAAGTACAACCGGCAGGCCGGGCGGGTGACCGTGCGTGCGGCACGTGCCGCGCCTGGCGCGGAGGCGGCTGCCGGGTCCGCCGCCGTGCAGCTGGACGTCATCGACACCGGCCTGGGGATGTCGCCCGAGCAGATGGTTCGCCTGTTCGAACCCTACAACCGGCTTGGCCGCGAAGGCAGTGGCGTCGAGGGCACGGGCATCGGCCTGGTGATCGCACGGCGCCTGGCAGAGATGATGGGCGGCACGCTGCGCGCGAGCAGCCGCGCCGGCGTGGGGTCCACCTTCTCGCTGGTGCTGCCGGCGGCCGCCGGAGTGGCGAAGGCCCCCCAGGCAGCCTTGCCCGCGCCGGCTGCGCCGTACCGGCGACGCATGGTGCTGTATATCGAAGACAACCCCACCAACGTGGAGGTGCTGCGCGGCATGCTCCACCAACGACCCCAGGTCACGCTGGAAGTGGCCGCCACCGGTGAGCAGGGCCTGGCCAAGGCGCGCCGCCTGCTCCCCGATCTCGTGCTGCTGGACATGCAGCTGCCGGACACCTCGGGGACGGAAGTGCTTCGCCAGCTGGTCGCCCATGTCGACACCGCCACGATCCCGGTGATCATCGTGTCGGCGGATGCCACGCCGGCACGCGTGGAGAAGGCGCTCACCCTGGGCGCGGCGCGGTACATCACCAAGCCGGTCGAACTGGCCACGTTTCTCCAAGTGCTCGACGAGGTGCTGGGCGCGATCGATACCCGCTACGGCTGAGGCTGGCCCGCCAGCCCCCGCAGGCAGGGAATGCGCACGAGGCCCGAGAAGAGAGTGTCCGCACACATCCGAAATTCATCTTATGAAGCCATGGGAGTTCGGCACAGGCGGCTGCAAGCACTCTCTAGGGCTGAGTGCTAACATTCTTGGAACCCGCCGGCCCCTGGCGGATCAGACGCCGCATGAACACTCCCGCCTCCTCGACCGCCCTGACCCTGCGCGACCCCTGGTCGCTGGTGCCATCGCTGGGGAACCTGGACGCCTACATCAGCGCCGCCCACCGCCTGCCGATGCTGACGCAGAGCGAAGAAACCGCACTGGCGCGCCGCCTGCGCGACGCCGGCGACCTGCAGGCCGCCGGCCAGCTCGTGCTCTCGCACCTGCGGCTGGTGGTGTCGGTGTCGCGCCAGTACCTGGGCTATGGCCTGCCGCATGGCGACCTGATCCAGGAGGGCAACGTCGGCCTGATGAAGGCCGTCAAGCGCTTCGACCCCGAACAGGGCGTGCGGCTGGTGAGCTACGCGCTGCACTGGATCAAGGCCGAGATCCACGAGTACATCCTGCGCAACTGGCGCATGGTGAAGGTGGCCACCACCAAGGCGCAGCGCAAGCTGTTCTTCAACCTGCGCTCGATGAAGGCGCGGCTGAAGGGCGCGCGCACCGAGGATGGCGGGGTGGCCGGCAACGAGACCTACCGTGCGAGCCTGACGGCCGCCGAGGTAAGCGCCGTGGCACGCGAACTCGACGTCAAGCCCGAGGAGGTGGTCGAGATGGAAACGCGGATGGCGGGCGGCGACGTCGCGCTGGAGCCGCAAGGCGACGACGACGAGGAGGTCTTCGCCCCGATCGCCTACCTTGCCGACGAGACGAGCGAGCCGACGCGCCAGCTGGAGGCCGTGCGCCGCGACTGGCTGGCCAGCGACGGCATCACGCAGGCGCTGGCGGTGCTCGACGCGCGCAGCCGCCGCATCGTCGAGCAGCGCTGGCTGGCGGTCAACGACGACGCCTCGGGCGGCCTGACGCTGCACGAACTGGCCGACGAGTACGGCGTCAGCGCCGAGCGCATCCGCCAGATCGAGGTGGCGGCGCTGAAGAAGATGCGCAAGGCGCTGGAGGCGGCGCAAGCCGCGTGAAGCGAAGGTGAGCGTCCGGCGCCCGGTGCTCCGCGAGAAACGAGGAAGGCGGCCCGCGGGCCGCCTTCGCGCCTGAGCCCCCCGCGCGGGCCCCTTCAGCCGTTCAGCCCTTCTCCGCCAGCAGCCGGCGCAGGTCGCTCACCAGCGCGTCCGTGCCCATGCCGTGGCGCGTGGCCAGGCGCAGCCGGCCCCGCGTGTCGTACACATACGAGCGCGCGGTGTGGTCGATGGTGTAGCTCGACTCGGTCTTGCCCGGCACCTTGGCGTAGAAGATCTTGAAGGCCTTGGCCACGGCCTTGGTTTCTTCGGGCGTGCCGCGCAGCGCGACGAAGTCGGGGCCGAAGCTGCCGACGTAGGCCTCGAGCACCTGCGGGGTGTCGCGCTCGGGGTCGACGGTGACGAACACCGGCACCACGCGCGACTTGTCGGCGCCCAGCTGCTGCTTGGCGGTGGCCAGCTCCGCCATCGTCGTGGGGCATACGTCGGGGCACTGCGTGAAGCCGAAGAACAGCACCACCACCTTGCCCTTGAACTCGGCCAGCGTGCGCCGCTTGCCTTGCGGGTCGGGCAGCTCGAGCGCCTGGGCGTAGTCGGCGCCGGTGATGTCGATCGACTTGAACGACCCGGTCGCCTTCGGCGCGCCGGCCTCCTCGCGCGAACAGCCCGGCACCACAAACGCGGCCAGCAGCGTGGCCCCCAGCACCCATCGCCGGCCCAGGTGGCGGCGACACCCGGGCGGGCGCGCATTGGCAGTGACCGGCAAGCGCATCATCCCTCCCACAGCATGGCCAACCACGGCGACAGCCAGTGGTCCACGAGCAGCGCGGCGAACAGCAGCGACAGGTACCAGATCGAGAAGCGGAACGTCGCGCGCGCCAGCGCATCGCTGTAATCGCGCCAAAGTTGCCACGCGTGCAGCACGAACAGCGCCCCCAGCACCACGGCCGCCAGCAGGTAGATCCAGCCGCTCATGCGGAAGGTGAACGGCAGCAGCGTGGCCGCGAACAGCACCAGCGTGTACAGCAGCACCTGCAGCCGCGTGAATTCGGGGCCGTGCGTCACCGGCAGCATCGGCAGGCCGGCACGCCGATAGTCTTCCACCCGGTACAGCGCCAGCGCCCAGAAGTGCGGCGGCGTCCACAGGAAGATGATGAGCGCCATGATCAGCGGCTCTATGGTCACCTCGCCGGCCATCGCCGCCCAGCCCAGCACCGGCGGCATCGCCCCCGAGGCGCCGCCAATGACGATGTTCTGCGGCGTCAGCGGCTTGAGCACCACGGTGTAGATCACCGCGTAGCCCACGAAGGTGGCCAGCGTCAGCCACATCGTCAGTGCGTTCACCCCCCAGGCCAGCAGCGCGCAGCCGGCGGCGCACAGCACGGCGGCGAACAGCAGCGTCTGCGCATTGGTCAGCTCACCCTTGGCGGTAGGCCGCCAGGCGGTGCGGGCCATGCGGCGGTCGATGTGCTGCTCGACGATGCAGTTGAAGGCCGCCGCCGCGGCGGCCACCAGCCAGATGCCTGCCGCCGCCACGAACACGCGCTCCCAAGGCGGCAGTCCGGGCTGCGCGAGAAGCATGCCGATCAACGCGCAGAACACGATCAGCTGCACCACCCGCGGCTTGGTCAGCACGTAGAACTGCGCCATGCGGCTGGTGCCGGTGTGTGGGGCGGTGAGGGTCTGGGCCATGGCGCTGCGGGGTCGCGGATTCTAGGCAGCCGGCCTGGCCGGCCCCGCCGCGGCCCCCGGATCGCGGGCCGCGGCGCCCCTGCCGGCGCGGCCGGTGCGGGCCAGGCCCGCGCGCCCGGCCAGCAGCGCCAGCAGCAGCACCAGCGCGGCCGCCCCGGCGGAGTGCAGCAGCGCGGCCACGATCGGCCAGTCGAGCACCACGTTGCTCAACCCGGTGGCCACCTGCACGCCGGACACCGCGGCGATGGCGGCGGCGAATCGGCGCAGGCTCGCGGCCTGCGGGGCACCGCCCGGCGCTGCGCCGCGCCACAAGCCCCACGCCAGCCGCAGCAGCGCCACCACCGCGGCCACCGCGAACAGGCGATGCACCATGTGGATGGCCACCAGCGCCTCGAACGGCAGGAAGCCGCCGCCGGCGGCCAGGCCCAGCGGGCGCAGCACGACGAACCCCGCGGCAAAGTCCATCGCCGGCCACCACTGGCCGTTGCAGGCCGGAAAACCCTCGCAGGCCAGCACCGCGTAGTTCGTGCTGACCCAGCCGCCAAGCGCCACCTGCAGCCACAACAGCACCGTGGCCACCATGAGGCGGGCGCGCACCCCGGCCGGCAAGGCCAGCGGGGCCGGCCGGTAGCGCACGTGCTGCGCCGCCAGCAGCGCCAACAACACGAGCCCGCCGAGCAGGTGCAGCGTGACGATGGCCGGGTAGAGCTTCAGCGTCACCGTGTACTTGCCGAACAGGCCCTGCACGATGACCCACACCAGCGTCGCGGTGGGCCACCACGGCCCTACCGGCATCGGTTCGCGGCGCCAATGCGCGCGCCAGGCCACCGCGGCCAGGGCAAGGATCAGCACCCCCACGGTCATCGCCAGATAGCGGTGGATCATTTCGATCCAGGCCTTGGTGAAGGTGACCGGCCCGGTGGGCATTGCGGTCTCGGCGGCATGGATGTCGCGCGCCGCGCCCAGCGGGCTGACCTGGCCGTAGCAGCCCGGCCAGTCGGGGCAGCCCAGGCCCGAGTCGGTCAGCCGCGTGAAGGACCCGAAAACGATGAGGTCGAACGTGAGGAACAACGTCAGCGCTGTCAGCGCCGCGGCGCGCGCGTGCCCGTCGGCACCTCGTTGGCG
>JAEUPC010000220.1 GCA_016789865.1 Rubrivivax sp. | reverse complement strand
GTCGGCCTAAGCCAGCGCTGCAGCGAAGACAGGCCGCTGGCGAGGCGACGCGACACCGGTGCATTGGGTCAAGCCCCACCTGGTGGCCGAAGAGGCTATCGGCGAAAGGACACCGGCCGGCCAGATCCGCCATGCGTCATTCGTGGCCCTGCGCAGCGACAAGCCGGCCCGGGCGATCGGGCGCGAACGCGCGGCGCAGCCGGCCGAGATCGAGGCCGCGGCGCCCGTGCAGCGGCCGGCGAAGGCTTCGGCCCCGGGCGGCCCGAAGCTCACGCACCCCGATCGGGTGATCGACCGCTCCACGGGCCTGCGCAAACGCGATCTGGCGCGTTACTACGACAGCGTCGCCGAGTTTCTGCTCCCCCATTTGAAAGGCCGCCCGGTGGCGCTGGTGCGCGTGCCCGGGGGCGTGGAGTCGCCCCTGTTCTTCCAGAAACACGGCGCGTCGATTCCGGGTGTGCGCGAACTGGATGCACAGCTGTGGCCGGGCCACGAGCCGCTGCTGGAAGTGCCCAACGCACAGGCGCTGCGCGGTGCGGCGCAGATGAACGTCATCGAGTTCCATACCTGGAACGCCCCGGTGAGCCACCTGCACAAGCCCGACCGCATGGTCTTCGACCTGGACCCCGGCGAAGGCGTGGCCTGGCCGGCGGTGCGCGAGGCCGCCGAATTGACCCGCACGCTGCTGCAGGAACTGGGCCTGCAGAGCTGGCTCAAGACCAGCGGCGGCAAGGGCCTGCACCTGGTGGTACCGATCGCGCCGCGCTGGAGCTACGAGGTGGTAAAGGGCTTCGCGCAGGCCGCGGTGGAGCACCTGGCGCGCACCATCCCCTCGCGCTTCGTGGCCAAGACGGGTGCGGCCAACCGCGTGGGCAAGGTGTTCGTCGACTACCTGCGCAACGGCCAGGGCGCCACCACCGCCGCGGCGTTCTCGGCGCGGGCGCGGCCAGGGCTCGGGGTGTCGATGCCCGTGGCGTGGGACGACCTCGGCTCGCTCAAAGGCGGCGCGCAGTGGAACATCGCCACGGCGCGCGAACACCTGTCGTTCGAGTCGGCCGACCCGTGGGCCGGGTTCTTCGGCACGAAACAGACACTGACCGCCGCTTTGAGCGTTCTGAAGCCTGGCTGAGGGTCGCCCTGCTTGGCAACGCAGCGGAGTCTGCGCTAACCTCGCCGCCCCTGCCCAACCGCCCAGGTGTTTGCATGGCCGCCCGTTCGATCGCCTCGCTGTCGCTGAGCTTCGGTCTCGTCTCGATTCCCGTGAAGGTCTACTCGGCCACCGAGACGAGCTCGGCCGTGCACTTCAACCTGCTGCACAACTGCGGCTCGCGCCTCAAGCAGCAGTACGTGTGCCTGAAGGAAGGCGTGGTCGTCGAACGCGCCGACATGATCAAGGGCTACGAATTCGACAAGGACCGCTACGTCACCTTCGCGCCGGCGGAGCTGAAGGCGCTTGAAGAGTCGGCGCGGCACACGGTGGACATCATCTCGTTCATCCCGCTGAAGGCGGTGGACCCGATCTACTACGACAAGGCCTACTACCTGGCGCCCGACAAGCGCGGCGCCAAGCCGTACCACCTGTTGCGCCAGGCGATGCTGGAAAGTGGCCGCTGCGCGCTGGCGCGCTGGGCCTGGAAGGGCAAGCAGTACGTGGTGCAGGTGCGCCCGGCGCACGACGAGGACGGCGGCCTGATCCTGCAGCAGTTGCTGTATGCCGACGAAGTGCGCTCGGTGAAGGAACTCGATATCGAAGCGGCCGACATCGCCAAGCCCGAGCTGCAGCTGGCGCTGCAGCTCATCGACCAGATCGCCGCCGACGGCTACGAACCCGCCGACTTCAAGGACGAAGAGAAGGCGCGCGTGCTCGCCGCCATCGACGAGAAGATCGCCGGCAAGGAGATCGTCGTCACCGAGGCCGCGGCCGAAGCGGCCGACGCGAAGATCATCGATCTGACCGAGGCGCTGCGCGCCAGCCTCGGGGTGAAGAAGGCGGCAGCGGCAGCAACAGCCGCGGCCGCCCCTGCTGCCCCCGCGCCGGTCGCCGCGAGCGACGCCGCGGCGCCGCCGCCGCCTCGCAAGGCCGCCCGGCGGGCGCCGGCAGCCGATGCCACCGGGGCCGCCGCCGTGCAGGCCGCCGCCGAGCCCGCGGCGCCTGCTGCACGCCCGCGGGCGCGCAAGGCCGGCTGAGCACGCGGGCGCGGCGGCAGCAGCAACCCCACAACGCAGCCCATCGGCAACGGCAACCGTGGTGGCCGAGGCAGGCGCCGGCGCGCACCCGCAGACCTACACGCTGGCCGAGGTCAGCTCGCTGCTCGGCCTGCCGCGCCCGGTGGTGACCGGGCTCGTCGCCGCGGGCTTCGTGACCCCCGCTCGCGGCCCGCGGCGCGAGTACCGCTTCAGCTTCCAGGACCTCGTGCTGCTGCGCGCGGCCCAGGGGCTGAAGGAAGCCCGGATGCCGCCCGGGCGCATCCAGCGCTCGCTGAAGGCCCTGCGCGCGACGCTGCCCGCTCAGATGCCGGCCGGCGGGTTGCGGCTGGGCGCGGTGGGCAACGACATCGTCGTGCGCGAGAAAGGTGCGGGTGCGTGGCAGAACGCTGCGGGCCAGTGGCTGCTGGACTTCGAAGGCGGCGGCCCCGCCACGGGCGGCGCTGCCGCCGCGACGCAGGCCGCGCCGGGTGCCAGCACACGCGTGCAGTCACTGCGCGGCGGCGCGGCGCCGGTGAAGCTCGCCGCGCCAGCCACCGGGCACGCACCGCCCGCGTGGCCGCCCGCGCCGCCGGTGGCACCGACCGGCCGGCCCCGCCCCTCGCCCGCCGCACAGGGCAAGGTCGGCGCCGAGCAGTGGTTCCAGCGCGCTGTCGATCTCGAACCCGCCGACCCGGCGCGCGCCGAGGCCGCCTACCGCCACGCGATCGCGGCCGATCCGAGGCGCACCGACGCCTACCTGAACCTCGGTGCGCTGCTGGGTGACGCCGGTCGCCCCGCCGACGCGGTGGCCGTGGCGCGCCTGGGCATCGCGCGGTGCGCGCCCGAACCGCTGCTGCACTTCAATCTCGCGGTGGCGCTGGAAGATGCCGGGCAGGCGGCCGACGCGATGACCGCCTACGAACATGCGCTGGCCATGGACGCCGCACTCGCCGACGCGCACTTCAACCTCGCGCGGCTGCACGATCGGCTGGGCGACAAGAAGCGGGCCATCCGCCACTACAGCGCCTATCGGCGGCTGCGCGGCAAGGCGTGATGGCGCGGCAGCCGCCGCGGAGGTAGCGGCGAAGTCGCTGCGGCGGCAGTCGCAGCGCAGGCATTGCGTCCGCGCAGGCGCGGCCCAGTGCCCGGCCGGCTGCCGGCGCCGCAACCCGGCCGCCACGACCCTGCCGCAGCGCCTCACGCGCGCGGTGCCCGCCCGCCAGGCCTGCACGCTACGCCGGCTTGTCGCCGTAGCGGGCCGTCTCGTCCCGAGGGCGCGCGCTGGCCGCGGCAACCCAGCTCTTGCCGCCGGTGGCAAAGAACATCTCGCGCCGCCGCGTCTTGAACGCCGCCGGGCGGAAGTAGCTGTCGTGCCAGCGCGCGCCGGTGCCCTGGCCCTCGTCGAGGAAGGCCGCCTGCGCCTCACCGCCGCGCTGCTCGATCTCGTTGGCCACGTTGCGGAAGTAGAAGTGCCTGAACAGGCGGTCGAACTCGGTGAGGTAGATGTCGGCCACCCGCGTGTGGCCGCGCACCAGCAGCATGTTCTCGTCGTTGTCGAGCAGCGAGTTCTCGGAGAAGTTGGCCGAGCCGGTGCACACCAGCGGGTCATCGGACAACGGGTCGACGAGCAGGATCTTGGTGTGAACGTAGAAGATGAAGCCGTCCTTGCGGAAGTGCTCTTCTTCGTAGAACCACTGATCCAGGCCGAACTGGGCGATCTTCTTCACAGCCCCGCCACCTTCGCCGAAGGTGGCCACGCGGCCCAGCGCTGCGCCGTACGCGATGACGAGGTCGCGGTCGCTGCGCAACTGCGCCAGCTCCGCCTTGCCAAGCGGCCCCTCCAGCATGAGGAAACGCAGAAAGTCGCGCTCGGCGGCCAGCGGCACGGCGAGCTTCTTGTTCACGCCGAACGCGGCGGTGAACATCACCGTCTGCTGCGCGTCTTGCATGCGGTTGGCGTACCAGTCGAGCATGGCCGAGCGGTGGCGCGGCGAGAACACCAGCGTGGTGCTGCGCGGCGGCACCAGCTCGGTCGGGTGCGGGGCCAGCCGCGTGGCGGCACGGCGCGCCGTCAGCTTGTCGGGGTCGGCGGCAATCGCGCGCCAGTAGCTCAGGTATTGCGCGGCGAGCCGGGCGTCGTTCACCTGGTGGCCGACGTTGCTCTGCCCGGTGAAACCCGAGGGCGTGATGTTGGTCGAGCCGGTCCACACCGCCACCGGCCTGGTGCCCGCGATGCGCACGATGAACTTGTTGTGCGGGATCTTCGGTTGCGTGCGTGGGTACAGCACCTTGCGCCGGCCCACCTTGGCCGGCAGCCCGGCGGCGGCGATCGCCTTGCGGTTGGCCGGCGTGTCGTGGTGGCAGATGCGCACCACCACGCCGCGGTCGAGCGCGGCCTTCAGCGCGTTGAGCACCGGCTTGTAGGTGAACTCGTAGACGCAGGCGTTCAGCCCGTCGCCTGCGGCGGCGGCGTCGATGAACGCGATGCACGCTTCGGCCAGCCCGCGCGAGAGCCACCTCGTGACCGGCTGCGCCAGGTCTTCGAGCTGCTGCGTGCTCGGCCTGGCGTTGCCGAACTCGCGCGCGAAGTGCTGGCTGGCGATGGCGCCGCGGTTGAACCACACGCCGTGGCCGGCCGAGTCGGCTTCGGGCTCGGTGCGCACGGTGACGACCACCTCGTCGCCGGCCACGCTCTTCAGCTGCCCCGGCTTGCCGTAGCGCGGCACGATGCGCAGCGTGTAGCTGGCGGCCGGCTCGGCGGTGTAGTCGCCCCACAGGAAGCTCTGCACCGGGAAGCGGTCGGTGCGGAACTCCGGCGGCTTGCCGTTGACCAGCGCCTTCGGGTCGGGCACGACCGACTTGAACACCTTCTGCGAACGCAGCCACTTGCCGGTGGCCTCGCCCTCGCCCTGGCGCCAGAACGAGAAGCCCATCAGCCCGTGGCGGCGCTGCGGCGCGCAGTCCAGCGCCATCAGCACCGTGCGCGTACCGCAGATGATGCGGGCACGAAAGTCGCCGTTGGCGGATTGGGCTTCGAAGCGCATGACGGGCTCCCGGTGGTGGACCGGGCCATCATTCCACGGCCGACGAGGTCGCGGAAGGCCGGCGCTTCGAACAAGCCCATCGGAGGGCGGACGGACGAAGCCCCTGAGGGCGCTACATCAGCACGATGTCGTACTGCTCCGGGTTCATCGTCGGCTCCGCACTCAGCGAAATCGGCCGCCCGATGAACTCGGAGAGGCCGGCCAGGTGCACGCTCTCCTCGTCGAGCAGCATCTCCACCACGCTGGCACTGGCGACGACGCGGAACTCCTTGGGCGCGAACTGCCGCGCCTCACGCAATATCTCGCGCAGGATGTCGTAGCACACGCTGCGCGCAGTCTTCACCTGGCCTCTTCCCTGGCAGGTGGGGCAGGGCTCGCACAGCATGTGCGCCAGGCTCTCGCGCGTGCGCTTGCGCGTCATCTCCACCAGGCCCAGCTGCGTGAAGCCGCTCACCGTGGTGCGGGTGCGGTCGCGCGCGAGCTGCTTCTTGAGTTCGGCCAGCACCGCCTGCTGGTGCTCTTCGCGCAGCATGTCGATGAAGTCGGCGATGATGATGCCGCCCAGGTTGCGCAGGCGCAGCTGCCGCGCCACGGCGCCGGCGGCTTCGAGGTTGGTCTTGAAGATGGTGTCTTCGAAGTTTCGCGCGCCGACATAACCGCCGGTGTTCACGTCGATGGTGGTCAGCGCCTCGGTCTGGTCGATGATGAGGTAACCGCCGCTCTTGAGCTCCACACGGCGGCCCAGCGCCTTGGCGATCTCTTCCTCGATGCCGAAGAGGTCGAAGATCGGCCGCTCGCCGCGGTAGTGCTCCAGCTTGCCGGCGGCGCGCGGCATGTAGGTCTCGCCGAAGATCTTGAGCAGGTCGAACTGCATCTTGCTGTCGATGCGGATGGCCTGCGTGGCCTCGGTGGTCAGGTCGCGCAGCACGCGCTCGGCCAGGCTCAGGTCCTGGTGCAGCAGTGTGCCGGGCGGCTGGCTGGTGGCGCGCTCGCGGATCGCCGCCCACGCCTTGCGCAGGTAGGCGATGTCGTCGGCGAGCTCGGCGTCGGTGGCTTCCTCGGCATTGGTGCGCAGGATGAAGCCGCCGGTCGGTGCACCTTCGGGCACGCCGGCCTGCGCCAGCGCCGTGACCCGCGCGCGCAGCTGCTCGCGCAGCTCGGGGCTGCCGATCTTCTGGCTGATGCCGATGTGGTTGTCGTGCGGCAGGAAGACCAGCATGCGACCGGCGATCGACACCTGCGTCGACAGCCGTGCGCCCTTGCTGCCGATGGCGTCCTTGATGACCTGCACGGTGAGCGTCTGGCCCTCGAACACCTGGCGTTCGATAGGCAGTGGCGGCGCGTCCGCGCGCGCGGCCGTGGCACCCGCCGCGCCGTGGCCGTTGCCGGCGCCGCCGGTCGGGGCCGTGGCGCTGCCGCCGTTGCCGTTGCGTTCGTGCAGGGGCGCGTGGCTGCTGCCGCCACCGTTGGCGCGCCCCGCCACCGGCGCCGGCGGCAGCAGGTCGGCCACGTGCAGGAAGGCCGCGCGTTCCAGGCCCACGTCGACAAAGGCGCTTTGCATGCCGGGCAGCACGCGCACCACCTTGCCGAGGTAGACGTTGCCCACCTGCCCGCGTTCGAGCGTGCGCTCGATGTGCAGCTCCTGCACGGCGCCGTTCTCGACGATGGCCACGCGCGTCTCCTGCGGGGCCCAGTTGATGAGGATGTCCTGGCTGGCCATGCGGGGGAGTCTACCGAGGGGGTCGCGCTCGCCTGCGCCCGCCGACCGGCCTTCTGTCCTGCCCTGTGAGCGCGGTGCGCACGCCGGCGGCACTCAGCAGCTGCACGGTTTCGTACAGCGGCAAGCCCATGATGCCCGAGTGGCTGCCGTCGATGTGCGCGATGTGCCCGGCCAGCGCGCCCTGGATGGCGTAGGCCCCGGCCTTGCCGAACGGCTCGCCGCCGTCGACATAGGCGCGCAGCACTTCGTCGGCCAGCGGCGCGAAGCGCACGTGCGAGACCGACAGTGCCTCGCGCACGCGCCGTCCGTCGTGCACCGCCACCGCGGTGAGCACCCGGTGCGTGCAGCCCGACAGGCGGCGCAGCGTGGCCACTGCCTCGCCTGCATCGGCGGGCTTGCCGAGGATGGCGCGCCCCAGCGCCACCGTGGTGTCGGCGCACAGCACCGGCGCCGCGGGCAGCCCTGTGGCGGCCAGGCGGCGGCGCGCTGCGGCCAGCTTCAGGCGCGTCACGCGCTGCACGTAGGCCGCGGGCAGCTCGCCGGGGCGATGCGCTTCCAGCGCCTCCAGTGCCTGGGCGGCCTCCGGCCCGGCCGGCAGCAGCAGGCGATGGGCGACGCCGGCCTGCTCCAGCAGTTGCCGGCGGCGCGGGCTCTGCGAGGCCAGGTAGACGAAGTCGTGGCGGGCGCCGGTCATGGCGGCATTGTGGGTGCCGCGGCGGCCCGGGGCGTCGCGCGCGCGGACCCCTGGCGCTGTGCGGCCCGACGCAAGCGCGGCCGCGAGCCGCCCCGCGGCGGCCGCGCGGGGCGCTTCAGAGGAAGCTGGGCGTGGGCTTGTAGCCGCGGCGGCGGCCGAGGTCCACCAGCGCGCGACCCAATGGCGCCTTCAGGCGGTCAAGCCAGGCCACTTCGCCCGGCGGCCGAGGTTGCAGGCCGCGGCGGCGCAGCGCCTCGTTGCACGCATGCACGTAGGCATGCCGTTTGGTGGCCGAGGTGTAGAAGACCACGCCGATGCTGATGGAGACGCCGTCGCCCGGCCGCGCCCAGCCGGGCTCGCAGCGCGTCATGTGCGGTGAGGTGCTGGGGAAGTAGACGCCGTCGCCCGGGCCGACGCGGAAGTCGCGTGCGCGCTGCAGATGCCCGGGCTGGCGCAGGCCGACGTTGTTGCCGTAGAGGATGAAGCGCTCGCGGTCGGCGGCCGGCACGAGTTCGGTGTCGCAGTGGTCGAACACGCTCATCACCTTGTGGCCGCGCACCTGCAGCCAGAAGTTGTGCTCGCGGTCGATGTGGAACGGCGTCACCGAGGGAGGCGCCGAGACGAAGATGAAGCCGCCCACCTGGTACATGCCGGGCTCCTCGCGCTCCACCAGCGCGCGCACCGAGGCGGCAACCTCGTCGAGGAAGCCGCGGTATTGCGGGTCGGTCTCCACGTTGTACAGCGCGATCCACGAACCGGGCTCCTCGATGCGCGCGAACACCTCGTCGATGCTGCGCCCGGCGCTGTCGGCGCTGTCGTGGTCGAACTCCGAGGTCTGCGTCGCACCGGGCTTGATGAAGCGGCACTGCTTCGTCGGGAACAGCCGCTTGGCCAGCGCGGCCAGCGCCGGCACCTGCATCAGCGCGTGGCCTTCGAAGCTATGCCCGATGGCCTGCATGCGCGCGGTGGTGAACCCGGCGGGGTCGGTGGGCCAGACGCGGCCGCTGCCCGTCGCAGCGAGCGGGGCGCCGCCCTCGCTGGTGGCGCCGGAGGCTGAGGTGGCCGTGGCAAGCGCGGCGCCGGGGGTGCTGGTCATGGTGGGGCGGCCTCGTGGCGAGGCGGTGAAGGCGTGCAGACGAAGACCCTGACCAGCATACGGTCGCCCCGAGGGCCGAGCGCGGCGACCGGGCCAGCCCCGCCAGGGCAGCGTGACGCAGTTGCGGGCGGCAGCCGCGGCGATCACGTATCGATACAACTGTGGCGCTTGGCCAGACATGGCGCGCGCGGGGGAGGCCGCGCCCGAAAGGGCATCATCGCGCTCCCGCGGGCACCTCCGCGACCACGAACCCCGCCTGCCGATGATGCCTTCGCCTGCCCCCTTCGCCCCGGCACGCAGCGCGCCGCCGGCAACACGCCGCGCGGCGGCGGCCTTCGCTCTGTGCCTGGGGCTGGTGCTGGCCGGCTGTGAAAGCATGCCCGCCGGCAGTGGCGCAGCCAGCCCCTCCACGGCAACCGGCACCAGTACGGCGGCCCAGGCCCACGCGCGCCTGATCGAGGCCTTCAACGGCTGCAACGAAGCGGCCTTCATCGGCGCGTATGCGCCGCTGTTCACCTTCGCCACCTCCAACACGCGGCAGCCCGTGACCACGCGCGAAGGCCTGCAGCGCTATCTCGCCGCTGGCTGCGCCGGCCGCCCCAACCCCACCGTGGCGCTGCTGGCCCAGAGCACGCGCGTCAGCGGCGCGATCACGGTGCTCGCCGGCCAGTACCGCTTCAAGGTGCCGGTGGGCAGCGGTGGCGCACAGCTGGCCGACGTGGTGCAGAACTTCACCCTCGTCCTGGAGCGCATGGGCGAGCGCTGGCTGGTGCTGGCGCACCACGTCTCGGTGGCGCCGTAGCGCGCAGGGTCGGCACGCACCGGGTCGGCAACACGACGGACGCATCTTGCCGATGTCGCAACGCATCGAGGGCCACATCCTCACGCCGGCGGGCTTTGTCGTCGGCACGCTGGCGTTCGACGGCGGGCGCATCTCGTCGGTGCACGGGGAACCGGTGGCCGACGAGCGAAGCGTGCGCGAGAGCAGCCGGCCGATCGTGCTGCCCGGCTTCGTCGACCTGCATGTGCATGGCGGCGGCGGCCACGACGTGATGGACGGCGCCGAGGCCGCGCAGGCGGTGGCGCGCTGCCACGCCGGGCACGGCACCACCGCGATGCTGGCCACCACGCTCACCGCGCCGATCGACGAGGTGCGCGCGGCGCTGGCCGCGCTCGGGCCGCTGGTGCGCGAGGGCGCCGCACGTGCGCCGGGCGCGGCGCGCTGGCTCGGCATCCACCTCGAAGGGCCGTACCTCAACCCGCAGCGCCTGGGCGCGCAGCCGGCCTTTGCACGCAAGGCCACCTTGCACGAGGTGCTGGCGCTGCATGCGGCCGCGCCGATCCGCGTCATCACCCTCGCGCCCGAGGTCGATGGCCACCTGCCGCTGATCGGCGCGCTGCGCGACGCCGGCTTTCGTGTGCAGATCGGCCACAGCAACGGCAGCTACGAGGAAGGCGTCGCCGCGCTCGAGGCGGGCGCCGCGGGCTTCACGCATGTCTTCAACGCGATGAGCGGCCTGCACCAGCGCCAGCCCGGCATGGTGGGCGCGGCGCTGGCGCACGCCCGGCACGCCGAGCTGATCGCCGACCTCGTCACCGTGCATCCGGGGGCCGCGCGGGTGGCGCTGCGGGCTATTCCCGGCCTGTACTGCGTCAGCGACGCCACCGCGGCGGCCGGCATGCCCGACGGAGAGTACCGCCTCGGCCATGGACCGCACGCGCAGCGCGTGCACAAGTGTCTGGGCGCGGTGCGGCTGGCCGACGGCACGCTGGCCGGCAGCGCGCTGACCCTGGACCAGGCGCTGCGCAACCTGGTGCAGCTGGGCCTCGGTCTGGCCGCGGCTTCCACGCGGTTGTCCACCGTGGCATGTGAGTACCTCGGCATCGCCGACCGCGGCCGCCTCGCCGCAGGAATGCATGCCGACTGCGTGGTGTTCGATCGCGACTTGAATCTCACCGGCGTGTGGGTCGAGGGCGAAGCCGTCACCGCCACCGCTTCGACTTCCGGCGTGACGGCCGCCGCGACCTCCGCCGCAGCCACGGCCGCCCCCGCATCCGCGACCGCCCCCGCAGGTGGCCCCCGCTGAGCGCGGAAAGCTGCGCGCCGCACCCGCCGCCGCTGCTCCGATCGGGCGCCGCTGGAAGACCCGCCGGTTAGAGTGCCCGGATGGGAGAAAAGCCACCCGGTCCCGAGGCGGCGGCCGACGCATCGCCGGGCACCTCGCCCGGCCACAGCCCGGCCGGCACGCCGGCCGCCGCAGCCGGCGTGGTTGGCGACGCGGGCCCGGCCCCTGACGAGGCCACCGCAGCCACCCCTGCCCCGGCCGCCGCCCGCGACACCGCGGGCAAGAAGCCGCGCCGCGCTCGCAAGGCGCGCCGCAGCAAGGAGCGCGGCGGCCCGGGCAGTGACGCTGGCGCCAGCGCCGGCCAGCCGGCGCAGCCGCCCGCATCACACCATGGCGACCTCGCCGGCGACCTCGCCGGCGACCTTGGCAGCGACCCTGGCAGCGAAGGCATCGGCAACGACGATCACCCCACACCGGCCGATCCGCCGCCCGGCGCAGCTGAACCGAAGCCGGCGCATGCTGGCTCAGAGGGCATCACCTCCGAGCGCGCGGCGCCGGGGCCGCAGTTCCTGGATGAACAGGACGGGGTGCGCCTGCTGACGTTGTTCGACACCGGTCGGGACCTGCCCGCGAGATTGCGCGCGGGCTGGCTGCGCGAGTTGGAGGAAGACGATCCGCGGCTGGTACCGCTGCTGCGCGGGCTGCTCGCGCGTGCAGATGACGCCGCGTTCGACGTGGTGCAGGTGGTGGGGGCGCTTGTCGCGGCGCCGGCGGGCATTGAAGACGCCGTTGTCCTGCCGGCTGCGCCCGACAGCCCCGAAGGCGCGCCGGTTCAGCCGCCCGAAGCCGCGCCGATGGAGGCGAGCACGATCGCCGCAGGCACCGGGGGCGGGCCGGGCAGCGATGCATCGCTCGCCCCTGGCATGCCCGAGCCGACCGCCGAGCCGACCACGGAGCCGGCGGTCGAGCCAGTCGATGAGCCGGTGGCTGAGCTTGTCGTCGATCCAGCCGCTGATCCAGCCACCGAAAGGCCGTTCGAGCTGGGCGCGGCCGCCGCCGCACCGGCCGACAGCCCCGCCGACGAGCCAGAACCCGCGTCACCGGCCGAGCCCCTCGTCGAACCGCCGTATGCCGAAGCATCCACCGCGGACGACGCGGCCGGGCCGTACCTCGAAGCACCAGCGCTCGCCACCGGCATGCAGCTGGGCCCGTGGCTGCTGGTGGGGCCGATGACCGCCACCGATGCGCGCGTGCAGCAATGGCGCGTGCGCCGTGCCGACGAGGCGCCCCCCGGTCGTGAGCTGGCGCTGCTGGTGCCGCACCAGTGGCGGCCGCGGCCCGAGCTGTGCGCCTGGCTGCGCCACGCCGCCGCAGGGCCGCTGTCGCTGGTACATCCGCACATCGCCCGCTTCGTCGAGGTCGGGATCACCGACGACGGAACGCCCTGGATGGCCGCCGAGCTGGCCGAGGGCCAGACCGTGAACCACTGGGTGCGCGACCGGGCGGCAGCGCTGCACGAACGCCATCAGCTCTTCGAACGCGTGCTGGAGGCCGCCGCCTTCGCCCATCGCCGGCTGGTCTTGCACGGGCAGATCCACCCGGCGCAGATCCTGGTGCTGCCAGGCGGCCAGGTGCGCTGGCTCAACTTCGGGTTGTCCGACCTGCTGCGGGTGCTGGGCACGCCCGCCGTGCCGGCCGTCGCAGGCACGGCATTGCCTCCGCCGCGCGCCTATGCCGCGCCGGAGCTGGCCGCCGGCACGGCGCCGGGCAGCCTGGCCGGCGACGTGCACGCGCTCGGCCTGGTGTTGTTCGAGGTGCTCGCCGGTGTCTCGCCCTGGCACTCACGGCCCGCGGGCATGGCCGCCGGCACCGTCGTCCAGGCCACTGGCATCTCGCGCTGGCCCCGTCCCAGCGACGTGGTGGGCACCTCCAAGCTGCGCCGCGCGCTGGCCGGCGACCTCGACGCCATCGTCGCCAAGGCCACCGCCACCGCCGCCGACGCGCGCTACAGCAGCGCCGCGGAGTTGCTCACCGACATGCAGCACGCCGGCGAGGCCAGGCCCGTGGCGGCGCGCGACGGCGGCCTGCTGTACCAGGCCGGCTGCCTTGCCCGCCGTCATCCGGCGTGGGCCTCTGCGGTGGGCGTGCTGGCCGTCGTGCTGAGCACCGCATTGGCCGGCCTCACTTGGCTGGCCTGGACCTGGACGCAGGAACGCTCGCAGGCCCTGGCCGCGCACCACAGCGCAGAGGCCGTAGGGCGGTGGTTGCAGGAGTTGCTGCGCGCCAGCGTCGAGCCCGGGGCCCAGCCGGGGGGGGCGGAGCGTGACTGGCCCTCGCTGCTGGCCCAGGCCGAGGCGGTGGCGCGCGCGAGCCTGAAGCAGCAACCGGCCGGCCTGGCCGCGGCCTTGGCGGTGCTGGGCCGCCACCACGTCGAGCGCGGCGCGTTCGCCGAAGGCCGCAACCTGCTCGCCGAGGCCATGCCGGGGCTGGCCTCGCCCGTCGAACAGCAGGAAGCGGCCTGCGACGAAGCCTGGGCCCAGGCGCGCCAGGGCGACAAGGCCGGCGAGGCCGAGCAGCGGCTGCGCCGCATTGCCGAGAACACCGGCGTGCGACCGCTGACCCGCGTGCTGTGCCTGGCACGGCTGGCCGACCTCGACCGCCGCGCCGGCCGCAGCCTCGATGCCTACCTGGCGACGCTTCAGGCCTGGCAGCTGTGGGACGGCACCGGCGAGAAGCCCGAGCCGCTGGCGCTGCTGCTGTCCAGACCGATGGGCCAGCAGGCCGCGGCGCTGGGCCGCTTCCATGAGTCGCAGCTGTGGTTCGAATGGGCGCTCAAGCACGCTGAGACGCTGCGGCAGGAGCGCACGCCGCTGGGGCTGCAGTTGCGTGAGGAATGGGGCGAAGTCAGCCTGGCGGCCGGCGATGCCGAGCGCGCCGTCAAGCTGGCCGATGCGAACCTGGCCGCGCTCGCCGGCAGCCCGATGCCCGCGGAGGTCGAGCCGGACACGGCGCCGCCGGCCCTGATGTTCTTCGCCGCCGCCGAGCCGCGCGTCGAGCTGTATCGCATGGCCGAGGCACGGGCCCGCCTGGAGTACGCCATCGTGCTGGCCGAGGCGCGCGGTGACGCGCCGATGCGCCAGCAGGCGCGCTGCCTGATGGCGCTGGCCTCGCTGCGCGAGCGCGACGCCGAAGCCGCGCAGCGCTGGTTGAAGGCGGCGACACCGGACGCCGCCGCGGGCGCTACACCGGTCCAGGGCAGCCCGCGGCCGCCGGCACCCGCCATGGGGGCCGCTGCAACGCCGCGCGAGGGCGCCGCCGCTCCCGCCGGCGCGCTCGGGGCCGAGCAGACCTGCCGCGCCGTGCAGCTCGAACTGGCACTGCTGCAGGGCCGCCACACCGAGGTGACCCGTGAAGCCGACCGGCTGCTGGCCTCGGCCACCGAGCTGACGCCGCGGCTGCAGGCCACCGTGATGCGGCTGCGGGCCGAGTCGCTGCTCGCCGCCCGGCAGCTCGACCGCGCGCTGAATGCCGCGCTGCAAGCGCTGCAGAAGGCGCGCTCGATGCACCAGTCCGACGTCGACGAGATGAAGGCCCCGCCGTCGTTCCGCAGCGGCCAGGCCGCGCTCGTGCTGACCGAGGCCTACCGCGCCGGCGGCGACCTCGACAACGCCAAGCGCACCCTGGCCTACGCCGCGCAACAACTGGCCGGCACGCTGCCCGAGCAGCACCCGTGGCGGCGCCGCGCCGAGGTGGTGAAGGCGCAGTTGTCCGACCCGGCGCAAACAAAGCCGTAGCGCCCGCGGCGCCGCAGGCAGCGGCTACTCGCGGTGGTACGGGTGGCCTTCGAGCAGCGTGTGCGCGCGGTACAGCGCCTCGGCCAGCACCACGCGTGCCAGCGCATGCGCAAGCGTCAGGTCCGACAGCCGCAGGCTCTCGTCGGCGCGCTGCGCCAGCGCCGCATCGAGGCCGTCCGGCCCTCCGATCAGCAGGGCCGCGTCGCGACCCTCTTCGCGCCAGGCCTGCAGCCGCGCGGCCAGCTGCGGCGTGTCCAGGCGCGCGCCCCGCTCGTCGAGCACGATGCGCCTTGGCGTGCGGCCCTGCCGGGCGCAGGCGGCGAGCGCCGCCTCGATGCGCTGGGCCTCGGCGGCCATGCATTGCGCCGGTGTCCTGCCGCCTTGCCGCGGCTCGGCCTTCAGCGCGTGCAGTTCGAGCTTCAACTCGGCCGGGAATCGCTTGGCGAACTCGGCCCACGCCGCGTCGGCCCAGGCCGGCTGGCGGTGGCCGATGGCCAGCACCAGCAGCTTCATCGTGTTTGCAGTGCCATTCGCGCGGCGTGCGCCGGCGCACCGCGCTCAGCGCGGGCGCGGCGTGCCCTTGCGCGGCGCGGGCTTCTTTGCGGCAGCCGGGCGCCCGGTGCGCGCCACGGTCGCAGGCTTGCCGGGCGCCTTGGCACGCTGGCCGCCCGCTCTGGCTGCGCCGGCGCCGCCTGACGAGCGAGCCCCTGCTGCGTTCTTCGCGGGCGCCTTCTTCGCCGGTGCCTTCTTCGCCAGCGCCTTTTTCCCCGCGACCTTCGACGCGGGCGCTTTTCGTACCGGGGCCTTCTTGGCCGGCGCCGACTTGGCGGGCGCCGCACCCGAGGCGGCCTTCTGTTTCGACGCCGGGCCGGCCGCGCCGGCCTCCCGGGCCCCTGCCCTGACCGGCGCTGCGCCCACCGATGCCGGCCTGGTGGGGGTGCCATGGCCCGGGTTCTGCTCCGCCCCGGCGGGTCTGCGCGGCGGCGCTGCGCGGCCATCGGCGGCGCCCTTGAGCCTCACCGGCTTGGCCCCCCAGATCTCCTCGAGGTGGTAGTAGTCGCGGATGGCCGGCTGCATGATGTGCGCGACCGCCGCGCCGCAGTCGACGATGATCCACTCGGCGTTGTCC
>JAEUPC010000216.1 GCA_016789865.1 Rubrivivax sp. | reverse complement strand
GATGCGCGCGTCGCGCACGAACTGCTCCATGCCGGCGCCGGCGATGTAGCCGTGGCCGCCGAACACCTGCATGCAGTGGCTGGTGGCGATCCAGCCGTTGTCGGTGATGAAGGCCTTGACGATGGGCGTGAGCAGCGCGGTGAGGTCGGCGGCCTCCTTGCGCTCGTCCTCGTCGTCGGTGGAGATCATCTTGTCGATGAGCAAGGCGCAGTAGATCGCCAGCGCGCGGCCGCCTTCGGCATAGGCGCGCGCGGTGAGCAGCATCTTGCGCACGTCGGGGTGCACGATGATCGGGTCGGCCGGCTTGTCCTTGGCCTTCGGGCCGCTGAGCGACCGCATCTGGATGCGGTCTTTCGCGTAGGCCACGGCGTTCTGGTAGGCCACTTCGGTGAGGCCCAGGCTCTGGTTGCCCACGCCCAGGCGCGCCGCGTTCATCATCACGAACATCGCCGCCAGCCCCTTGTGCGGCTCGCCCACGAGGGTGCCCGTGGCGCCTTCGAGGTCGATCTGGCAGGTGGCGTTGCCGTGGATGCCCATCTTCTCTTCGATGGCGGTGCAGAAGATCGGGTTGCGCTCGCCCAGCTCGGTGTTCTTGCCGTCGGCCTTGACCTTGAACTTCGGCACCACGAACAGGCTGATGCCCTTGCTGCCGGCCGGCGCCTCGGGCAGGCGCGCCAGCACCAGGTGCACGATGTTCTCGGCCATGTCGTGCTCGCCGGCGCTGATGAAGATCTTCTGGCCGGTGAGCTTGTAGCTGCCATCAGGCTGCGGTTCGGCCTTCGTGCGCAGCAGGCCGAGGTCGGTGCCGCAGTGCGGCTCTGTCAGGCACATGGTGCCGGTCCACACGCCGCTGGTGAGCTTGGGCAGATAGGTCTTCTTCTGCTCATCGGTGCCGTGGGCGTGCAGGCACTCCAGCGCGCCGTGCGACAGGCCCGGGTACATCGTCCAGGCCTGGTTGGCCGAGTTCATCATCTCGTAGAAGCACTGGTTCACGACGATCGGCAGGCCTTGTCCGCCGAACTCGGGGTCAACGCTGAGCGCCGGCCAGCCGCCTTCGACGTACTGCGCATAGGCTTCCTTGAAGCCCTTGGGCGTGCGCACGGCGCGGGTGGCCTTGTCGTGCGTGCAGCCTTCCTGGTCGCCGGGCAGGTTCAGCGGCGCCAGCACCTCGGCGGCGAACTTGCCGCCTTCTTCCAGCACGGCGTTGATGGTGTCGGCGTCGATCTCGGCGTGGCGCGGGCACAGCTTCAGCTCGTCGACGACGCCGAGCACTTCGTGCATCACGAACTGCATGTCGCGCAGCGGCGGGGTGTACTGGGGCATGGTGGTTCTCCCTGTCGAATGGGCGGGCTGGCGAGGAACTCAGCGGCGCGCGCCGGCGGCCGCGCGCGGGGTGCGGGCGGGCTTGCGGGCCGCGGTGGTGGGGCGGGCGCAGACGCCGGCGCCCGTGGGGGCGACAGGCGCGGCAGGCGTGATAGGCGTGATAGGCGTGACAGGCGTGACAGGCGAGTCCGGCACGTCGGCGGCGATCGGCCCGAGGCGGTTGCTCGACGCGTGGCGCGTCTTCGCGGCGGCGGGTGGCGCATAGAACGCCACCACCCGCTCGAAGCCGGTGCGCGCGCGGTCGAGCACGCCGGGGTTGCGCAGGAAGCGCCAGTCGTGGTGCAGCGCGAGCACCAGGCCGTGCAGCTCGAACAGCATCTGCGCCGCGTCCGTGTCCTCGCGCAGGTGGCCGGCCTCCACCGCGCCGAGGATCGCGCGCGCGAGGGCGGCGTGCCAGGCGCGCACCATGTCGGCCAGCGCGTCGCGCACGGGGCCCGGGCGGTCGTCGAACTCCACGGCGCCGCTGATGTAGATGCAGCCGGCCTCCAGTTCGACCGACACGCGCCGCACCCAGTGCTCGAACAGCGCACGCAAGCGCGGCAGGCCGCGCGGCTGGCCGATGGCGGGGAAGAACACCTCGTCCTCGAAGCGCGCGTGGTACTCGCGGATGACGGCGATCTGCAGCTCTTCGCGCGAGCCGAAGTGCGCGAAAACGCCGCTCTTGCTCATCTTGGTGACCTCGGCCAGCGCGCCGATGGACAGCCCCTCCAGGCCCATCTGCGAGGCGAGCGCCAGCGCCGCGTCGAGGATCACGGCGCGGGTGTGCTGGCCCTTCGGCTGGCCTTTCGGTGGGCCGTTCGGCGGCCCCTTGGGAGGCGGGCGTGAAGGCGCGGGGGCCGGGGGCCCCGCGGGCGCTGGTGGGCTCATCGGTGGGTTATCGGCACGGGACTCGCCGAACCACAGCGGCACGGCGATCGAACGATCGTGCTATTTTGGCCGGCGCCGCAGCGACCGGGCGTGAAACAAGCCCAGGTTTTCTAGGGGCGCCGGTCTAGCGCCCGAGCGGCAGAACAAGCCCGCGGCAGCGCTGCTGGAGCCAGTTCCAACCGGCCCGAGCGGGGCCCTCAGTCCTCCTCGTCGTCGCCGCGGTCCTTCTGCTCGGCGGCGGCTTCGGCGGTGCTCTTGTCCAGCGCCGGCTTGAGCTGCTCGGCGCGTTCGACGAAGGCCTCGCGAGGCGCGGGCGTGTGCCACATCAGCGCGGGCGGTGGTAGCACATGCGAGTACAGCTCGGCGAACCAGCGTTCGCTGCGCTGCTGGTTCAGGCCCAGCAGGATGGCCGCGCCGGCGACGTACGCAGCGCCTGCGGCCCAGCCCAGCGCGCGCCGGTGGTGCGGCAGCACCAGGCGCGCATGGCCCCACAACGTGAACAGCGCGATGGCCGAGTTGACGCCGGTGACCAGGCGCGCGAACCCGGGCCAGCCGCTCAACGCCGAGGCCCACTGCAGCACGAAGGTGGCGAGCTCCAGCCCCAGCAGCCCCGGCACCACCACGGCCAGATGAGTCCAGAACTCGAAGCGGTGCTGGAACAGCTTGGAGGCCAGGCCCCACACGAGGCACCAGCCGGCCAGCGCGGCCGGCACGGCCAGCAGCGGCGAGATCCAGTCGGCGGCCTTGCTGCCGGGGTCCAGCGTGATGGCCTGTTCGGCGAGGATCCACAGCCACAGCAGCAGCGCCAGCCCAAGCGTGCGCAGGTGGCCGAAGCCCGCGTCGTGCAGCGCGCGCTCGGGCTCCAGGGCCTCGCCGGCGAGCCGCAGGCGCAGGCGCGTGTGGCCGAGCGTGAGTTCGATCGGGCCGGCGGTCGTGGAAGAGCCGCTCGCCGGGCCGGCGGCGGGCGGCGGCGCCAGCGCGCTCAGCGGCACCGCGGCACTGCCGGCGGGCAGCTGACGACGGCCGCAACGCACCCCGTTGCGGCCCGGCAGCACGCGCAACTGCGCTGCGCCGTCGGCGGCTTGCTCGACCACCGCGTGGTGGGGCGCGACATGCGGGTCGTCGATGACCACCTCGTTGTCGATGGCGCGGCCGATGCGCAGCGGCCAGGCGGCCACGGGCACCGCCAGCCTCACGCGGCCGTCGCGATCGAGAAGCTCGGCCAGCGCCAGCGGGCCTTGCATCGCCACTTCGGCAATGGCGTCGGGCGCTGCGGGGTCAACCGGCTCCTGCAAGGCCGCCTCGGGCGCGGCGGGCGCGACCGGCCCCTCGGCGGCGCCACCCGGCGGCGGCTCACCGGCCTGCTGCGGGCCGTTCATGGTGCCCCCTTGCGGCCGCTGGGGGCCGGCAGCACGCCGAAGCCGCCCAGGTAGTGGGCGGCCAGTTTCTGTGCGTTGGCAAACGAGAAGCCGTAGGCGTCGAAGCGGCCCTGCACGCCCTGCGCGCTGCCGTCCAACGTGGCCACCAGCAGCGACAGGTCGTACAGCCCGGGCAGCTTCTTGTGTGCGCGCAGGCACATCACCGCGCGCAGCGGCACGCCCTGGCCCTGCACCGTGTCTTCCTGGCACTGCGAGGCGCTTTGCAGCCGCGTCGCGCCGCCGAAGGGTTCGTTGCGAAAACTCTTGGCGTAGCGATCGAGGAAGCGCAAGGTCCCGATGCGCCGGCCGTCGTAGGCCTCGTGCCGCACAACGAGGTGGCCCAGCAGCTGGTTGCCGCCGATGAAGATGCGGCTGTCCATCTGGCAGTCGCTGCGCTCGAAGAGCAGCCCGCGCGCATCAGGCGGGTTGCTGCGGCCCCAGCAGCGCATGAAGGTCTCGCGTGGCACCGGAATGGCGTAGTGCGCATGGCCCGAGGCGCGCCACGGCTGCGCGAGGAAGGCCTGCGTCAGCCCTTCCTGGTGCTTCGTCAGCTGCTGCACGAGGCGCGGGTAGACGGCTTCGGTGATGGGCGCGGCCTTGGCACCGCGTGCCAGCAGCTGCTCGGCGAAGTGCGCGGGCACGAGGAAGCTGACCTGCTCGCCGTCGCGCCGCGCGGCCACGTTGATGCCGATGACGCGGCCGCGTTCGTCCAGCGTGGGCCCGCCGCTCATGCCGCCGGACAACGAACCGCCGAAGAAGATCACCGGCAGGTAGCTGCGCTCGACGAGCCCGTTGTAGGCGCCGCTCATCACCGCAAAGCCCACGTCCAGCGGGTTGCCCAGCGCGTGGATGCGCTCGCCGCGTTGCAACGGCTCGGCCTCGGGCCTGAACGGCAGCACGCCGCGGCCGGCCACAGTGGCCGCGTCGGCCACCTTCAGCAGCGCGAGGTCGTGGATGACGTCGATGTCCAGCAACTGCAGCGCGCCCTGGCGCCCATCGGCGGTGGCGTAGACGAGCCGGTACTGCGCGGGCTTCAGCGCGTACTGGCTGACCACGTGGTAGTTGGTGATGAGGTGGCCTTCGGGCGTGACGAGGAAGCCCGAGCCCACGGAGGCCTGGCTGTCCTGCCCGCGAAGGAGCGTGCGCACCTGCAGCAGCCGCTCGCGCGCGCTGGCGAAGGCGCGCTGGCTGGCGTCGGGGGCCGCTGCCGGCGCCGATGACGAGGCCGCCGGGGTCGATGCCGAAGCCGCCGCCGGGGCCGCGGGGGCTGTGCGCGTGTGCGCGTTGGGGCTGCCCGGCGGAGCCGGGGCGGCCGTGGGCTGCACCGGCCGTGCCTGCGCCGGTGCGCCGGGGATGGATGGGCCGGCGGGGCCGGCCGCATGCACGACCTCGAGGGCGCCCAGCGCACCCACCACGGCCAGGACAGCGGACGGTCCCAGCAGCATGGCGCCAAGCCTTCGCACCACGTCGCGCCACTGCCGCGGAGCCGGGCGCCGCACACGTACACCGATCATGGGCCATTGTGGCCGATGGTCATCGCGGCTGCCGGTGCCTCCGGTGCCACGGGCGCCGTGAGCGCGGCATGCATCGGCTTCTTGTTATGCTCCGAGGGCGGGAACGAGGTTCCCCGTCAAAATGATGGAAGTGCTTCAGCTCGATGTGTCGGGCCGACCACAGGCCTGGGTCACGCCCAAGGAGGCGGCCGTGCTGTACGCCAGCGACGGCGTCGCCTGGACGCTGGGCGAAGCCTTCTTCGTGCTGCGCGGGGGCATCCAGCGCGCCACCGGGCGCCAGAGCCGGATCGAGCTGCACCCCATCATTGCGGTTCGCGGTGCCGTGCCCAGCCGCGCGTGGCGCATTTCCCCGGCGCTGACCAACCCGAAGCTGTTCGCGCGCGACCGTCAGGTCTGCGCCTATTGCGGCGGGCGCTTTCACTTCGACGAACTCACGCGCGAGCACATCACGCCGGTGTCGCGCGGCGGCAGCGACAGCTGGATGAACTGCATCACGGCATGCCGCTCGTGCAACGGCGCCAAGGGCAACCGGCTGCCCGAGGAGGCGCGCATGAGCCTGCTGTACCTGCCCTACGTGCCCAGCCTGCACGAAGACATGATCCTGCGCGGCCGGCGCATCCTGGTCGACCAGATGGACTTCCTGCTGGCCTCGGTGCCGCGCAGCAGCCGGCTGCACGGCTGACCGTGGGTTCGCGCCGGCTTGGCCCGGCGCCGCGCGAGATGGCCGCTGCCGCTCAGCGGCCCGGGAACCAGATGCGCCACAGCCCCACGACGACGTGGCCCCAGATGAGGATGTTCAGCCCCAGCATCGTGAACAGCCGGCTCATCGTGAACAGGCCGCGGGCGCGCCGCAAGCAGCCGTCTTCGCCGGTGACCGCGTAGAGCACCAGGAAGAACGCCGAGGGCACGAACGTGCCCACGATGAGCACCGCCATCACCCAGTAGAAGACTGTCATGGCCCGATTATCGGGACGGCGGTGCGGCCTGGGGCGTGGCCGGCGTGATGCGGCCTGCGATGGTGTGCACACCGCGCCGCGGACCATTTCACGCCCGCGGCGGTGGCGAGCACGGCCGCGGCCGGCGCGTCCTTCGCCGCGGGGACGCCTTTCACCCCGGTGCCGATGCGCGCCAGCCGTGGGCGGCCTATCCTGGATGTGCGTTTCATCGACCCCCAGCCACCGAGGAGCCCGCCATGCCCAGCACTTCCGCCGTTCGCCCGCCACGGGCCGCCGCCGCCGCGCTGCGCCGCCTTGTGCCCCTGATCGCCGCCGCTGCGGCGGCAGCCACGACCTTCGGCGCCGCGGCCGCCGACCAGATCTTCCTCAAGCTCGACGGCATCCGCGGCACCGCCACCGACCGCAACCACCGCGACGAGATCGAGGTCACGTCGTATGCGCAGTCGTTCCGCAACACCGTCAACTTCGGCCTCGGCAGCGGCGGGGGCAGCAGCGGCCGCGTGCGCTGCGGCGACGTCACGCTGCTGAAGAACATCGACAACGCGACACCCGACCTGATCATGCACGTGACCACCGGGCGCCACATTGCCGAGGGGGTCATCACCTTCCAGCGCAGCGGCCCTCAGTCGCTCGACTACTACATCGTGCGCCTGCGCGGCGTGGTCGTCGATGCCGTCGAGCAGATCGACCCGCCCGGCGACGGCACGCTCACCGAGAAGATCAGCCTGAAGGCGCGCCAGTTCCAGTTCACCTACGTGCCCATCGACGCGCGCGGCGTGGCCGGCACGCCGGTGACCTTCGGGTGGGACTGCGTGTCGAACACGCGCTTCTAGCCGGCCTTCTCGGGCCGAGGCCGGGGCCGGTACCCGCCTCGTGGCGGTGCGCCGGGCTTGGGCTCAGAAACCTCGGCGCTGCAGCGCGCCGAGGTCCACCTGCACGCTGCAGCGCGGCGTGCGGTGGCAGATCGTCGAGCGCGCCAGCAGCTCGACGAAACCCGGCTCGGTCGGCGGGCTCCACAGGTCCACGGTCCAGCGCCGCTGCGGGTCGAGCGGGAACCGCGTGCCGCGGACCTGCGCGGTGGGCTCAGCTGCGGAGGGCGCCTCGGCCGCCACCGTCTCGCGTCGTTCGGCGGGTGCGGCCACGCAGTGCAGCCGCACGAGATCGTCGGCCAACGTGCAACGCCACAGCACGTTGGCGGTGGCAGGCGTGACCCAGGCGAGCAACAAGGCGGCGACGACGTGGCGCATGCCGGCTTATCGGCAGGCCGGTGTCACCGCCCCAGCGGCCGGCCGTGACGGAATGCGGCTGTGCCGCCGCGGCGGGTGAGGCCGGGCCGCAATGCCGGCGGCGCCCACTATCGCCGGCGCTGCGCCTGCCGCGCCCAGCGCCGCATGCGCAGCGCCTGTAGCGCCTGTAGCGCCCAGCCCCGCATGCGCAGCGCCTGCAGCGCCTAGTACCGCATGCGCAGCGCCTGCAGCGCGGCGTGGGCCCGCTCGCGTTCATGCTCGACCTCGGCCAGCAGCGGCTCCACAGCGTCGCCGGCGCCGAGCTTGGCCAACCGCTCCAGCTCGATGCCCAGGCGCGAGAGGCGTTCGGCGCCGATGTTCTGCGTGGCCGAGAGGAACCGGTGCGCCAGCGCCCGCAGCCCCTCGCTGTCGCGGGTGCGCTGGCATGCGCGCATCAAACGCACCTGGGTTGCGCTGTCCTGCAGGAACAGGTCGATCAGCTCGCGCACCAGCGAAGGCTGGCTCTCGTCCTGCATCGAGCGCAGATGCTCCAGGCGCGTGAGGTCGATGGCGCCGTCGGCCAGCACGCGCTGCGAGCGGTCGCGCGCCAGCGCGCCGGCCTGCTCCAGCACCACGGCCAGGTCGGCCAGCTCGATCGGCTTGGCCAGATAGCCGTCCATGCCGGCGGCGATGTAGGCCTCGCGGTCGCCGGGCATCGCGTTGGCGGTCATGGCGATCAGTCGCGGCAGGCCTTCGGCACCGCGCTCGCGCACGATCTCGCGCGCCGCCTCGACGCCGTCCATCTCCGGCATCTGGATGTCCATCAGCACGACGTCGAACGTGCGCTGCTGCACGGCGGCCAGTGCCTGGCGGCCGTCGGCGGCCAGCTCGGGCCGGTAGCCCAGGTGCTGCAGCAGCCGCATCGCCACATGCTGGTTGACCGGGTTGTCCTCGGCCACCAGCACGCGCAGGCTGCGCGCGGCCTCGCGGGGCGGCAGCGCCGGCGCCTGGGTGGGTGCGGCGGTGGCGTCGTGCGTGCCTTCGAGCACCGCCACCAGCGTGCTGAACAGCTGCCCGGCCTTGATCGGCTTGGACAGACAGGCGCTGAGGCCCGCAGCCTGGCCGGCTTGCAACATCTGGCGCTGGCCCAGCGAGGTGAGCATGACGATCGGCAGTTCGGCCGCGCTGCGGCGGCGGCGTATCTCGCGCGTCAGGTCCAGGCCATCCAGCCCGGGCATGCTCATGTCCACCAGCGCGAGGTCGAACGCCTCGCCGTGGCGCACGCGGTCCAGCGCCTCCAGCGCCGAAGGCAGCGTGGCCGGCAGCATGCCCCACTGCAGCGCCAGCCGCGTGAGGATGCGCCGGTTGGTGAGGTTGTCGTCGACGATCAGCACGCGCTTGCCCTTCAACGCCGGCGCGTCGCGCTGCAGGTAGTCGGCCGGCGCGGCGGCCGGGGCGCGCCGTGCCTGCACACTGAAGCCGAAGCTCGAGCCGTGGCCCGGCTCGCTCGTCACCCAGACCTCGCCACCCATCAGCTCGGCGAGCCGCTTGCTGATGGCCAGCCCCAGGCCGGTGCCGCCGTACTTGCGCGTGGTGGAGGGGTCGACCTGCATGAAGCTCTGGAACAGGCGCGGCAACTGGTCGGCCGCGATGCCGATGCCGGTGTCCTTGACGACGAAGCGGACCACCACGTTCTCCCCGTCCGCCGCTTCCGCCGCATCGCCCTCGGCCTGCACGAAGACCTCGCCCTGGTGCGTGAACTTGACCGCGTTGGACAGCAGGTTGACGAGGATCTGCCTGAGGCGCGTCGGGTCACCCAGCAGCGCCTCGGGCGTGCCTTCCTCGATCAGGTAGGCGAGGTTGAGGTTCTTCTCCAGTGCGCGCGGCGTCACCAGATCGAGCGACTCCTCGATGCAGGCGCGCAGGTCGAACGGGCGCTGCTCGATCTCCAGCCGGCCGACGTCGGCCTTGGAGTAGTCGAGGATGTCGTTGATGATCTCCAGCAGGTTCTCGCCGCTGGCGCGGATGGTGCGGGCGAAGTCGCGCTGGTCCTCGCTCATCGGCGTGTCCAGCAGCAGCGTGGTCATGCCGATCACCGCGTTCAGGGGCGTGCGGATCTCGTGGCTCATGTTGGCCAGGAACAGGCTCTTGGCGCGCGCGGCGGCCTCGGCCTCGCTCTTGGCGCGCTCCAGCGCCAGCGCTTGCTGATGGCTGGCGGTAACGTCGGTGATGGTGCCGATGTGGCCGTTGACGACGCCGTCGGCGTCGTGGCTGGCGATGGCGTTGCCCATCACCCAGGTCTCGGTGCCGTCGGGGCGCACGAAGCGGTAGCGCAGCGCGAACGGTTGGCGCCCGGCCACCGCCTTGCGCCAGGCGTCGCGCACGCGCGCGCGGTCGGCCGGGTGCAGCGCGCGCAGCCAGCCGTGGCCCACGGCCTCGCCGCTGCTCATGCCGGCAATCTCGCACCAGCGTTCGTTGACGTACTGGCACAGCCCGGCAGCGTCGGCCTGGAAGATGCCCACCGGCGCGGTGGCGGCCAGGCCGCGAAAGCGTGCTTCGCTGACCGCCAGTGCCCGCTGCTGGCGGCGCGCCTCGCTGACGTCGCGCACGATGGCGGTGAAGTAGGTCCGGCCCTCCAGTTCGAGGTGCGAGATCGACGCCTCGGCGTCGAACAGCACGCCGTCGGCGCGGCGACCGTGGATGTCGCGCCGCTCGCCCATGCGGCGCGCGGCGCGCGGCGAGCGCGAGAACTCCTGCATGTGCTGGTCGTGGCGCTGGCGCAACGGCTCGGGCAGCAGCAGCGCCAGCGGCTGGCCGATCGCCTCGGCGGCGCGGTGGCCGAAGATGCGCTCGGCGCCTTCGTTGAACAGCACGATGCGGTGGCCTGCGTCGGCCACGATCACCGCGTCGTCGGCGATGACCAGCAGCCGCGCCAGCAGCGCGCCGGAGGCCTGCGCCTCCAGGTCGTGCAGCAGCGGGTGGTTGCCGGGACAGTCGTTCACGGGTGCCGGGCCAGGGCCGGGGAAGGCGTGCGCCTGTCGGTGGGGTCAGCACCGACAGGCGGCCCCAACCCCTGGCGCCGACGCGAACTCTCTCATGACGGCTTGATCTTGGCGACCCCGCCGAAGCTGCCCACCCACAACGTGCCGTCGCGCGCCGTGGCCATCGAGAACACCGCGTTGTTGAACAGGCCGTCGTGCGCCGTCATCACCTCGAAGCCACCGCCGGCCTTCAGCCGGGCCAGGCCGTTGTTGGTGCCGATCCACAGCACCCCCTTGGGGTCGATGTGCAGCATGAACACGTGGTTGCCCGGCAGTCCTTCGGCGGTGGTGTACTGCGTCCACGTCTTGCCGTCGTAGCGCGACAGCCCGCCGCCCCAGGTGCCGGCCCACACGACATCCTGCGCGTCGACGGCCAGCGCGACGATGTAGTTGGGGTTGTAGGCCACCTCCACCTTCTGCAGGCCCATCTCCTGCTTCTGTCGCGCGTGGTGCTCGCTGACCTTGGCCGGGTCGGTGTTGAAGGCGATGGCGTCCTTGACCTTCTCGTACGGCGCGCCCAGGCCCTTGGCGTGGTTCCAGTTCTGCCAGCGGCCCTGGTGGAACTGCGCCAGGCCGCCTTCGGTGGCCAGCCACACCTCGCCGCCCTTGCCTTCGGCCAGGCCGTACACCCAGTCGTTGGGCAGCCCGCCGGCGGTGGAGGCCACGGTGTGCAGCTCCCACTTCGAGCGGTCCTTCAGGTCGCCGCCCTTCACGCGGTTCACGCCCGACCAGGTGGCGATCCAGACATCGCCCGTCTTCGTCTTCAGCACGTCGTAGACGAAGGCGTCGCCCAGGCCCTCGGGGATGTTGTAGGTCTGCCACTTCTCGCTCTTGGCGTCCAGCAGCGACAGGCCGCCGCCGTAGGTGCCCACGGCCAGCTGGCCGTTCAGCCGCCCGACGTAGAACACGCCGTTGGAAAGCAGGCCGCTTTGCGTGTCGAACAGCTTGTACTCGTCGGTGCGGGTGTCGTAGCGCACCACGCCGCCCGAAGTGCCGACCCACACGGTCTCGCCGTCGACGAATATGCGCTTGACGTTCTTGTTGCCGACGCGGAAGTGGGTGAACTTCTGCGAGGCGTCGGCGCCGACCTTGCCTTCGCGCTGCGGAGGCGGGTGGCCGGGGGGTGCGGCATCGGGTGCGGCCGCCGCGGCCTTCTGAGTGGCGGGGGCCGCGTCCGCGGCGCCACTGGAGCGGCCGAGCTGGTAGGTGCCCGCCAGTGCGAGCCCCAGGCCGATGACGGCCAGGCCGGCGGCGGGGAGGTTCAAAGGCATGGGCAATCTCCTCGTGGGCGCAGGTGGGGTCCTTCGGTGATCCGGTCGGGGCGCGACGGGCGAGCGGCCGGCGGCGGCTTCGTCAGGCCGTGGCGCCGGGGCCTCAAGGCGAGATGCGCGCCACGCCCCTCTTGGTGCCGGCCCACACGTCGCCGCCGGGGGCCACCGTCACCGCGTAGACGTTGTTGTCCAGCAGCCCCTGGGCGGTGCCGAGGTTGCGGAAGGCCTTGCCGTCCCAGCGCGACAGGCCTTTGTGCGTACCGAACCACAGCACGCCGCGGCTGTCTTCGGCGATGCTGTAGACGATGTTGCCGGCCAGGCCGTCCTTGGCGGTCAGATTGGTCCAGGCCTTGCCGTCCCAGCGCGAGACACCGCCGCCCCAGGTGCCGGCCCAGATGTTGCCGTCGGCGGCGGCGTGGATCGAGAACACGTAGTTCGGGTTGTAGGTGGCCGGGCCGTCGGCGCTCACCGAGAGGTCGTGCCGCGTACGCGTGCCCAGGCCCGTGTTGGCCGAGAACGGCAGGTTTTCGTCGTTCGCTGCACCCAGGCCGTCTTTGTGCGTCCAGCTCGCCCAGCGCTTGCCGTCGAACATCGATACGCCGCCCTCGGTGCCGTACCAGACGCGGTCCTGCGCGTCGACGGCGATGCCGTAGACCCACTCGTTGACCAGCTCCTTCACGTAGGTGCTGAACTTGCCGGTCTTGCCGTCGAGCTTGTTGACGCCGGCCCAGGTGCCGATCCAGAAGTCGCCGTTTCTCTGCTGCGCGAACGAGTAGATCCAGTAGTCGGCCAGGCCGTGCATCGGGAAGAAGGTCTTCCACTGCCCGTCGCGATAGCGCGAGACGCCGCCGGCGTTGGTGCCGAACCACTTGTGGCCGTCGCGCGTGAGGCCCACTGCGAACACGTACTCGTTGGCCAGGCCTTCCTTGCGCGTGAAGGTGTTGCGCAGCTTGCCGCTGGCGAGGTCGACCTCGTGCACGCCGGCCGAGGTGCCCACCCACAGCGCCGCCCGCTTGGGCTCCACGGTGAGCGCGCGCACGTAGACGCGCGGGCCGACCTCGAAGGCGTCCTTGACCTTCTGCGCGGCCACGGGCCCTGCAGGCAGCACCGCGCACACCACCAGGCCGAGCGTGCGTGCCAGGCGGGCCGCAAGCACCGGGAGCACCGGAAGCGCGGCCCGCGCCGGCGATGCCGTTGCCACCAGGTTCGCCGGGGACCCAGCGGGGTCGGGCCGTGTCATCGCAGGGTCCTCAGGTGAGCCAGCACGTCGAGCACCTCACGGTCCTTCAGCACGCCGGCGAACGCCGGCATCGCGCCGCGGCCGCCCTTGACGAAGGCGAGCAGCGCCAAGTCGCCGCGCATCAGCGCCATCGGGCGGCTGAGGTCGGGGGCCGCTGGCAGCACCGGCCGGCCATCGGCGCCGTGGCAGCCGGCGCAGTGCTGGCGATAGAGACGCGCGCCGTTGCCGGCATCGGCCGCGTGGGAGGTGGTGCACAGCAGCCCCAGTGCGAGTGCCAGGCCGCGCGCGCACCCCGGCGCACCCTGCAGCGCAGGCCGCAGTGCAGACCGCAGCACGGCGCCCGGCACGGCACGCCGCGTGATCACGGCCGGCCTCCGGCCCGCGCGCCACTCGCCCCGGCGGCCAGCGGCTGCGCCGCCTTCAGCGCTGCCGCGCGCTGCTGCCACAGCGACGCTTCGGGGGCATCGGGCGCGAGGCCGTGCCGGCCGCGGCGGTAGGCCTCGGCCAGCCAGACGACCGAGCCGGCATGACCGCGGTCTGCCGCTTTCGAGAAATGCTGCAGTGCGCGCTTCTCATCTTTGGCAACGCCCGTGCCGACGAGCAGCAGCTGCGCCAGGCCGACATGGCCATCGACATCGTCCTGGTCGGCCGCGCGCGCGTACAGCCCCACGGCTTCTTCGAGGTCGCCGGATTTCTCCAGGATGAAGGCGAGCAGCGCCTGCGCCGGCGCGTGGCCGGCCGCGGCGGCGGGGCGCAGCGAGCGCATCGCGGCGACGACATCGCCGCGGTGGAAGGCGGCCAGACCCAGGCGGTGGCTCTCGGCCGGATCCGGCTGGGCGATCGCGCCGCTGCAGGCGACGCACAACGCCAGCCCCGCGCGGGCCAGGCCGTGGGCGGCGCACAGCAGCGCCCCCGGCCGGGGCAGCCAGGCAGGCAACGCGAGCAGCAAGGCGCAAGTGACCATCTGCACAGCGCGGCTGCGAAAAACGTGCCAGTGCGGGCCAGGATCAGCCAGTGCGGGCGCGGGCGCCGGCGCCGGCGCCGGCGCCGGTTGCGCCGGCCTACGCGTCGTCGCGCGCTTCTTCGAGCTTGCGGTACAGGCTCGACAGCCCGATGCCCAGCCGCTGCGCGGCCACCCGCCGGTCGCCGCCCGCTTCGTCGATGGCGCGGCGGATGAGCGCCAGCTCGAAGCGGCGCACGCGCTCGCGCAGCGGCCCCTCGCCGACCGGGCCGTTGTCGGCCTGCTCGGCGGCCGCCGCGGCCACCGGCGACAGGCGCGAGACCTCGGGCGGCAAGTCGGCCACGCGGATGGTGCCGCCATCGGCCAGGATGGCCGCGCGGTGCAGCACGTTCTCCAGCTGCCGCACATTGCCCGGCCAGGCGTAGTTGACGAGCAGGTCTTCGGCCTCCGGGTCGAGCACGAGCAGGTCAGCACCGGTGTCGGCGGCGGTGCGGGTCGGCCCGGCGCCGCTGCCGCCGCTGACTCGCTGCGCCAGCAGGTGCCGCATCAACGCGGGCAGGTCGGCGCGCCGCTCGCGCAGCGGCGGCATCTGGATCTGGAACACCGACAGGCGGAAGAACAGGTCTTCGCGCAAGCGCCCCTCGCGCACCATGGCCGGCAGGTCGCGGTTGGTGGCGGCGATGATGCGCGTGTCCAAGCGCCGCGGCTGCTCGCTGCCCAGCGCCCGCACCTCCTTGGCCTCGAGCACGTGCAGCAGCTTGGTCTGCATGGCCAGCGGCAGTTCGCCGATCTCGTCGAGGAAGATGGTGCCGCGGTCGGCCTGCAGGAAAAGGCCCTTGCGCGCGCGGTCGGCGCTGGTGAAGGCGCCCTTGGTGTGGCCGAACAGTTCGCTCTCGATCAGGTTCTCGGGAATGGCGCCGCAGTTCAGGCTGACGAACGGCCCGTCGCGCCGCGCCGAGAGCTCGTGGATGCGGCGCGCGCCGACCCCCTTGCCGGTGCCGCTTTCGCCGGTGATGAGCACCGTGCTGTCGGTGGGTGCGACGCGCGTGACCAGCCGCTCCACCGCCTGCATCGAAGGCGAGGTGAACACGAAGCTGCCCTCGCGGCCGCGGCCCAGCACCAGCCGGCGCAGCGCGCGGTTGTCCTCGCGCAGGCCGCGCATCGCGTCGATCTGCTCCAGCCGATGCAGGATCTCCTCGTTGCGCACGGGCTTGGTGATGTAGTCCCAGGCGCCGGCCTTGATGGCGTCGATGGCCGAGTCGACCGAGGCGAACGCCGTCACCATGATGAAGGTGGCGCCGTGGCCCTTGGCGCGGGCCTGCTTGAGCAGCTCGATGCCGTCGGTGACCGGCATGAAGACGTCGCTGAGCACGACGTCGTGATGGCCGGCTTCCAGGCGCGCCAGCGCCTCGGCGGCCGAGCCCGCGGTCTCTACCGCGTAGCCGGCCTTGGAGATGGCCGCTTGCAGGACTTGTCGGATCGCCGGTTCGTCGTCGACGACCAGCACGCTGAGGTCGGGCATGGAGCTTCAAGACTCGCCCCCGCCATCGTCAGCGGGAAGGCTCAGCTTAATGCGCTGGCGGGGCCCTTCCGCTTGACCGAACGCAAGCCGGCCGCGCAGCGGTTCGACCGTGGCGCGTGCCAGCATCACCGTGCGCTGCACCTCGCCGCGGTCGAAGTCGAGTGCGGGCGGGAACAGCATCTGCACCGACACGCCGTCGGCTTCGATGCCGGCGCTGATCTGCATCGTGGGTGCCGTGCCGCTGCCGGCGTTGCCGCGGGCGACCAGGCCGTCGGCGGCCAACCCGAGCAGCAGCATCAACACGTGCTGCAGCGCGCCGGCCGAGCTGCGCAGCGCCGGCAGCGTGGCATCGGGCGTGAAGTGCAGTTCGATGCCGCGGTAGCGCCGGTCGATGGCGATCAACCTCAGCGTGTGCTGCACGAGCGCATTGAGGTCGACCCAGTCGCGCTCGGCCGGTTGCGGCGTGGCCGCCTCGGCCAGCTGGCGCGCCGCCTGTGCGGCACGCTGCGTCTGCGCGAGGATGAGGTCGGCGCCTTCGGTCAGCCTGTCGGGCGTGGCCGCCGCGGGGTCGGCGCGGATGGCCTGCGCCACGCCGCTGATCACCGCCAGCGGGTTGTTGACCTCGTGCGCCACGCCGGCGGCCAGCGCGCCCACGGCGAGCATCTTGTCGTGGTGCGAGCGGCGCTCGCCTTCGAGCAGCAACTCGCGGTCGCGCTCGTCGAGCTCGGCCGACATGCGGTTGACGGCGCGCATCAGGTGGCCGAGCTCGTCCTCGCGCTGCACAGGCAGCGCCGCGCCGCGCTGGCCGCGCACGACAAGGCGCGCGTGCTGCTCCAGGCGCCGGATGTCCCGCGCCAGGCGCGTGAAGAACCAGGCGGTCAGCGTGCCGAAGGCGGCCAGGCCGAAGCCGGCCAGTGCCAGCGTCTCCACGGTCACCGCGTCGTACTTGCGCTGGTAGCGCGTGTTCAGCGTCTCGCGCTGCTCGGCCAGGCGGGCGCGGCGGATCTCCAGCTCGTCGGCGGCGCGCTTGAGCGCCTCGCGCAGGTCGATCCAGTGCGCGCGCACCGGCGCGGCCACCAGCGAGGCATAGCTGCGCCCGATGGTCCGCTGCAACAGCGCGTAGGCCGGATCGAAGGTCTCCAGGTCGGTGAACAGCTTGGCGCAGGTCTCCATGTACAGGCGCAGCTCGTTGGGGCCGCTGGCGGCGGCGCCCGGGCTGCCCGCCAGCTCGTTGACGTCGAGGATGGCGCCAGAGACGGCCGATTCGGTGAGGGCCAGCGCCTTCTCGTGGCGGCCGAGCTCCTCCAGCCCCTGCACGCTCTCGCGGATGACGTTGCGCTCGCTGGCGACATACAGCCCCGCCACCAGCAGGTAGACGAGCAACCCCAGCGTGGCCAGCGCGCCGCGGGCGCGCAGCGACTTCCACACGGGCAGCGGGGCGTCTTCGGCCGGGGGCATGTGGGTGCGGGGGCAGGCTCGGGTTTTTTCGAGGGCAGGTCGGCGGGGTCGGGAACGTCTCTTGCAACCCGGATGCCAGGCTGCGACCGCCTGCCGCTCGAATCCGGGAAAGACGAGGAGAAACCCCGATGAACCGCCTTGCCACCATTTTCGCGCTCGGCTTGGCCAGTGTCGTGTTCGCCGCGCGCGCCGACGCGCTGCAAGACGCCACGGCCGCCATCCACCGCAAGGACTGGCCCACAGCGGTGCGCCTGCTGGAGCCGCTGGCCAAGGCCGGCCACGCCGTGGCGCAGTGGCGCCTCGGACTGCTTTACTACCACGGCCACGGCGTGCGCGAGAGCGACCACGCCGCGCGCGAGTGGTTCGAGAAGGCCGCGCGCCAGGGGCTCGCCGAGGCGCAATTCGAGCTGGCCAACATGGTGATCTACGGGCTGGCCGAGGTGCCCGCGGGCGAGGACCCGGCGCGCGCGGCCGCGCAGTGGTACTTCGAGGCGGCGATGCAGGGCCACGCGCAGGCGCAGTACAGCCTGGGCATCCTCTTTCTCACCGGCAGCGGCGTCCAGGTGTCGGCCGAGCAGGCCACCAAGTGGATCGGCCGTGCGGCCGCGCAGGGCCATGCCGACGCGCAGGCCTACATGAAGGCACGCACCGCGGCGAGGTAGGCGCGGTCGGCGGGCGGCGCAGACCGCATGCCACCCGGGTCGTGCCGCGGCGCGGCCGGCGCTGCAGCTACAGCGGCTTCTTGTAGGTGACGGCGCCGCGCACCTTGCCCACCGGCACGTTCACCGCCTTGTCGTGCGGGTAGTCGTGGGCGAGCTGGCTGCGGATGCTCTCGGAGATCGTCTCCCGCGGCCCATGGCAGGCCATGCACACCGGCACCATCGGCAGCACGCGCATGTAGCGCAGGAAGCGGCCGCTGGGCTCGGCGACGACTTCGTAGTGCTCCATCGCGTCGGGCTTCTCGCCGCGTGCGACGCGCTCGTCGAAGCTCATCATCACCCGCTGCTCCCACGCGTCGCCCCAGCCGAGCGAGGGGTTGCGCGGCGTCAGCGACACGCGGGTGACGCGCGCGCCGTACTTGCGCGACACGGCCGAGGCGATCTCGGGCACCGTGTACTTGCACACCACCAGCGCGCGCAGCGGGCCGCTTACCTCGATGGCCTTGAGCAGCTCGCCGCGCACGCCGTTGACGAGTTCGGTGCTGGCCTTGCGCGCGTCTTCCAGCGCAGCGCGCGGGGGCTCCTCGCCGGTGGCCTGGGCCCGCGGAGCGCCGGGCACGCCGGCGAGCAGGGCAAGGAGGAAAGTGACCGCGAAGGCGATGAGGAGGCGGGATCGGTGGGCGCGCATGGGGGGCCTTGCAGGTCGGCGATCGGGTCCGGCGGCGCATTGTCCCGGGTGCCTGCGGCGCGCGGCAAGCCCGGCTTCCGGGGCGCCGCGCGGCGACTTGTCGGCGGCTGGGGTCACGGTGGTGTCGACGCGGGCGTTGACCTGCGGCGCCGCGTTGTCCAGCTCAGGGCTGCACGCGGTCGATGACCACTTTCACGCCGGTGGCTCCCGGGGCCACCGGCTCGCTGCTGCCGAGCAGGTCGCCGCCCTGAAGTGCGGCCTGTCCGCTGCGCGAGACGCGCGCGCTGACGACGACACGCGCGAACGCGGAGAGCTTCAGGTTCGGGCCCATCGCCATACCGTCGTCCAGCGCGAAGGCAAAACGCGTCTGTCCGCCCACGGTGAAGCGCTGCACGGCCAGCGGCACGCGCAGGCCCTCGGCGGCGCGGGCGAGGACAAACAGCGTGTCACCCGGCGCCAGCTGCGCGGCCAGCGCCGGGCTGACCGTGACCTCGCCGTGTACCGAGGTGGCTGCCGCGGCAGAGGCTGCGCCGCTGTCGGCCGCGGCGGGAGGCCCCGCGCTGCTGCCTTCCAGCCGCGAGGCTTCGGCAATGCTGCCGCGGATGCCGCGCAACATCGGCGCATCGGGCGGCAACACGGCCACCAGCCGCTCCCAGTAGCTTCGGGCGGTGGCGTAGTCGCGCGCCTCGAAGGCCACGCTGCCGGCCAGCGCCAGCGCCTTGACGTGCCGCGGGTCGAGGTCGAGCGCCGTCTGGATGTGCCGCGCCGGCTCGCCCGCGAGGCGCTTGCCCTGGGCCATGCCGGTGACATCGGCCAGGTCGGCGAGCAGATTGGCGTTCGGCGGCAGCAGTTCGATCGCCTTGCGGAAGGCGCCGGCCGCGTCGCGGTAGCGGGCCAGCGCGGTGTACGAACGGGCGAGCATCAACCAGCCTTCGGCGTCGCGCGGCTGGGCCTTCAGGCGCTCGGCCAGGCTGGCGGCCATCTGCTGGATCTGCTCGGGCGTCAGCGCGTGGCGCGTGGCCGTTGCGGCGGCGGTCGGTCGCTGCGACGGCGGCACCGCGTCGGGCCGGCCGAGCTGCAGGTAGGCGAGCACGCAGCACAGCGGCAGCAGCAGCGCGAGGGCGAGCGCGATGCGGTGCGCAGGGCGCGCCGTGCCGGCCGGGCGCGGTGGAGTTGGTGGTGGTGGTGCACCCGAGGCGGCCGACGCCAAAGCGCCGGCATCCTCCAGCAGGCGGCGTTCGAGGTCTGCGCGCACTTCGGCCTGGTGCGAGGCGTCGAGCAGCCCGAGCGCGACATCGGCCTTCGCCTCGCGCCACTGGTCGCGATGCACCAGCACGCTGAGCTGGGCGGCGCCCAGCCCGGCCAGCCGCGGCCGCAGCAGCGGCGGCAGCAGGAACAGCAGCGCACCGGCAAGGAACAGCGCCGCGACGAGCCAGAACATCAGCATCGCGACGCTTTCGGGCCTGGCTGCCGCTGCCGCCTTGCCGCGCACGGGAACGCATTCCCGCAATCGGGAAGGGGCGCTGGCGGCGGGCACCCGTGGCGGGCGGGGCAGGGCGTCATGGGGTGCGCCATGCAACTTGGGGGCCAGCCTCAGGGTGGCCGGCGGGGCGCCCTCAGCGCGACGCGGCGGCGGGCGGCCCCGGGGCCGACGGGGGTGAGGCAAGGGCTCGCGCCTGCTCCCACTCCCACAGCGCCGCGCGGGCGCGACGCAGGTGCTCGGGGCGCTCGTCGCGCGCCAGGTGCAGGTAGCTGCGCATCGCGCCGGTGGCCATCGCGAGGTCGCCGCTGGCTTCCCAGGCCAGTGCGAGGCCGTAGTAGGCGTTGGCCTGGCCCGGAGCCAGCGCGATGGCGCCTTCGAAGAAGTCGCGCGCCTCTCTCGCCCGCTCTAGGCCCAGCAGCGCGAAGCCCGCGTTGGCATGCGCCTCGGGCAACTGCGGCGCCAGCGCCAGCACGCTGTGCAGCGCGGTGAGCGCATGCCCGTGCTGCCGGGCGTGCAGCATCACCACGGCTTGCTCGAAGCGGCGCTGCACCTCGGCGGCATGCGGCGGCGGCAAGGGTGGCCGGGGTGTGTGCGATGACGTGGCGGCCGACGGCCGCGCCGGTGGCGTCGCCGGCTCGGGCAGGCGACCGTCGAGCGCGGCGCCAAGCGCGAGGATCGACGCCAGCGTCAGCAAGGCAGCCGCACGGCGCCGCCCGGCCCGCCGGCCCAGGGCGGTGCGGTGGCGCGGCACGGCGCTTGATGCGGGACCCATCAGATCGCCCCCTTGTGCGGCGAGGTGCTGAGGAACGGCACGCCGAAGAAGGTGAGGAAGGCCAGCGCGAAGATCGCTGCCAACCACAGCCCGTGCACCACGGGCGCCGGGCGCAGCGTCGCACGCGCGTGCAGCGCGCCGGCCAGCGCCAGCCAGGTGGCGAAGGCCCAGGTCTCCAGCGGATCCCAGGCCCAGTAGCGGCCCCATGCGTCTTGTGCCCACACGGCACCGGCGATCAGCATCAGCGTGTCGGCCACAAACGCGAAGGCGGCGAAGCGATGCGCGAGCTCGTCGAAGCGGGCGTCGCCCGGCGCAGCAGCGAAGCGGCGCGCACCGATCGGCGTGCGTCGCGCGAGCGGCACGCTGCCCAGCGCCACCGCCACCAGCAGCAGCCCGAGGAAGAGCTTGCCCAGCACCGCGTGCACGTACAGCAGCGCGGTGGCATAGGTGGGAGGAAAGTGCCCGCGACCCGGTGGTGCGACCAGCGCCCACAGCGCCAGCAGCGCCAGCAGCGGCGCCGCCAGGCGCCAGGCCGCCCGCGCTTCGCTCAGCGCTGCCGCGGCCAGCGCGAGCACGAGCGCCAGACTCCACAGGCTGGAGCTGAGGATCTCGTGCATCGTGGTGAACGGGCCATGCCCATGTGCCGCCCAGCGCAGCAGCAACGAAGCCGTGTGCAGGCCCAGCGCCAGCGCCGCGGCAAGCATCACCAGCCGCGGCCAGCGCGCCGGCGCGAGCCACGCCGCGGCATAGCTGCCCAGCGCGGCGCGCAGCATCCAGCCTTCATCCATCGGCCCACTCCAGGGGTCGCGACGGCGGCATCTGCGTGGCCGCGGGCGCGGTGCCCTGCACGCTGGCCGGTGGCAGCACGCCCGCAGCCCCATCGGTTGCCGCGCGCGGCGCGGGGGCGCTGCGGAACTTCGCCGTGTAGTGCCACGCCAGGGCCAGCGCGGCCACCAGCGCCGCGGCCAGCAGCCATGGCAGCGTGGGGTCGAAGGCGATGCGATAGCCCATCCAGGTGGCCAGCGTTTCGTAGGTGAGCACGCCGCCGGCCAGCGGCATCGCTTCGCCCGGCGCCAGTTCATGCCGCGCGTCGCCCACGCGCACGACAAGCCGGTGCACCTGCGGCTTGCGGAACAGCGCGGCCCGCTCGGGCGGGATGAGCGCTTCGTCGAAGCTCAGCATCACCCACACCTGGCGCCCGTCGGGCAGGTGCCACGGCCGCGACTGCCTGAGCTCGTGCATCGGGTAGCTCGGCAGGTGCACCGCGCCGCGCACGGGTTCGCCCCGCTCGGGCTGCCAGCGCAGCACCGGGGCGAAGCCCTTGTTCGGGCTGGTGTAGAAGCGATGGCCGTCCAGCACCAGCGGCACATGGTCGCCGATCACGGCCTGCCGCACGCGGCCTTCGGCATCCGACCAGCTCACCGCATTGCGCGTGGCGCCGCGCCTGCGGCCCGGTGCGTAGTCGATCTCGAAGCCGTGGTGCGTGAACTGCAGCTGCGACAGCCGTTCGCGGTGCAGCGGGCCGCTCGTGCGGTTCAGCAACTGGCCGTCGAAGGGCACGCCTTCGGTGAGCTCGAAGCGCCCGTCCAGCGCCAGCAGCCGCCCGAAGCCCACGCCCAGCACCAGCGCCAGCAGCGCCAGGTGGGCCACCAGCAGCGCAAAGCGGCGGCGGAACGCCGGGTGCACGACGATCGCCGCGGCGAGGTTGAACGCCAGCCCGGCCATCACAAGGCCAAGCGCGATGAAGTCCGGCCGCACAAAGATCACCGCGCCCAGCAGCGCAAACAGCGCCAGCGTGCTGCGCAGCGAGCCGACATGCGCGACGAGCGAGTGCCAGGCGGTATTCATGAGTGAAGAAGCCAGGGAGATGCTCGACAACGTGCGAAAGAGCCGTAGCGAGCGGCCCGAGGTCGCGCCGAGCACCGCAGCCGTACCGGCGCACGGCGAGGAGCGCTGGTGCGAGATCGGGTCGCGCAGCAGGTTCGTTCGCGCGTTGTCAAGGCGGGTTGCTGCACACGTCCTTCATCCAGTCCTTGCCGTTCGCCGTGTTGTTGGCGTTGGTGCCGAAGGTGGTGGCGCTGTTGTTGCTGCCGCAGTTGGTGTCGGTCCAGTTGCCGCTGGTGGCGAAGGTGCGCACCTTGAGCTTGGAATTCAGGTAATACGGCTGCTGGTTGAAGGCCTGGCCCGAAGCGCCCATGCGCCACTCGCGGTTGCCGCCGGCGGGCTGACCGGCTTCTTCGCCGACGTCGTTGAGGTTGACCAGCAGCGCCTTGTTCTTCCAGCCGTGCGGCACGGCCACGTGGCACCAGTTGCAGCGCATGCGCCCGACCTTGTCGGTGTGGTAGGCGTGCAAGTTGCCGCGGTCGCCGTTGAAGAAGCCGGTCTGGCCGCTGCCGTTGCGGTTGGCGTAGGTGTTCGGGTTGTGGCACTTGAAGCACAGGCCGTTGGCGTTGGGGCCGTTGTCGCCGCGGTTGTCGGCGCCCACGCTGCTGTTCCACACGCCCTTGAGCAGGAAGCTGTTGTTCGAGCCGTGCGGCCCCCAGGCGGTGCCGTTGTCGCCGCCGGGAGGCACGACGCTCGCATCGGCCGTGTTGGCACCGTGGCAGTCGCTGCAGTACATGGTCTGCGTGCCGATCGCGTTGCCCCACGGCGCGCGGAAGGCGGCGGCGTTGGCGCCGCTGCGCCCGGTGGGCCCGATCACCGGGTGCCAGCTGCGGTGGTTGTTGGTGGCGTAGTTGGAACCCGCGCCGGGGCCGGGCTTGGTGCCCTCGCCCTGGTGCGACGCGGGCGCCTGGAACTCCTTGGCCTGGTTGGTGTAGACGGTCAGGTTGTTGGTGCCGGCCGCCGTGCCGCCCGTGCGGCCCAGCGCCGGGCGGTTGCCCAGCGGGTAGACGTTGTTGTCGGCGTAGCCATGGTCGGAGTGGCACTTCATGCAGATCTGGTACTCGCGCGTCACGTAGGGCTGCGTGACCGCCGTGCTCGTGTTGGCGCCCGGGTCGCCGCGCTTGACGGCGTAGCCGCCGGGCAGGCTGTGGAACGAGGTCGAGCCGTAGACCGGCTCGACGCCCCAGGCGCCGCGCAGCACGCCCGAGGCCAGGTTGCTGTGCGCAGCGCCGGTGGTCTCGTCGTGGCGGTGCGTGCCCGCGGGGTCGGGGGTGGTGGGGTCGGCGTTGAAGAGCCGGTTGCGGATGACGCGGTGCGGGTTGTGGCAGTCGGTGCACTCGGCATGGCGCTGCGCGAGGCGGCTGCGCGGCTCCATGAAGTCGGCGCCGCAGCGGTTGTTGGCGGTGGTGCAGTCGACGCTGCCGTCGGCGAAGTTCGAGGCGATGTCGTGCACCTCGCTGCCCAGGCCCTGCTCGCTGGTGGTGATGGGCATGCGGATCGCCATCGCGAAGTCGCTTTCGATGTCGGGCACCTGCAGCGTGCTCGTCAGCGCCGACTTCGCCGCCGTGGTGTGGCAGGCATAGCAGGTGTTCTCCAGCGCCGGGTTGCCGCCCTGGCGCGCGGCCTGCGGGTTGGCCTGCGCGCCGTCGGTGCCTTCGCGCGTGAGGCGCCGCGCGCCTTGCGAGGTGTGGGTGTCGTGGCAGTTCAGGCAACCGGCCTTCCACACCGGCAGCCCGGGCGGAAACTCACGCAGCTGCGCCGAGGTGTCGCGGTACGTTTCGTCGGCCACCGCGGGCTTGGCATGCGCCGAATGCGCCCAGCTGCCGAAGGCGCCGTTCTTGTCGTGGCAGCCCAGGCACACCTGGTCGCTGGCGGCGTTGTGGCTGGCGCCGGGGGGTGCTTCCTGGAAGCGCTGCGAGCGCAGGAACTTCTGGTTGCCCTTGCCGGCGTCGAGCTCGAGGATGTGCGGGTCGTGGCAGCTCGCGCATTGCACCTGGCCGGCACGGTTGCTGCCGGTGGGCTCCAGCGGCAGCAGCGGCTTGAAGCCGGGGCCGCGCACGCCGAGGATCGTCGAAGGCGGCGTGCTGCCAGCCGGCCAGCGCTGCTGCGCATCGGGCACGCGCAGTTCGCCGTCGCGCGTGGCCAGCGCGGTGTTGAAGGTCACCGAGATCGGGTGGTCGTTGCGCAGGTCGGTGCCGAGGTGCCGCGTGAAGCCGGTGGTGGTGCCTTCGCCCGCGGGCACGGTGCCGCCGGCGCCGGTACCCTGCATCGCGATCGTCACGTTGGCGCGGCCACCGAGCACGTTGACGTTGCCGATGGCCAGCGTGCCGTCGTGGCACGAGAGGCACAGCTTGCTGCTGCCGCCCGGCGTGCTGTTCAGGCCGTCGGTGATGCTCTGCGCGTCCAGCGTGTTGCTCGTGTAGGGCGTGTAGGTGGTGCCTGCGGGCACACGGCGGTTCCACAGCGGCGAGCGCAGCGCGGTGCCGCCGGCATCGGCCGTGCTCGCGCCGTGCGGCGTGTGGCAGAACACGCACACCTCGCTGGTGCCGCCGCTGGCCGGCGCCAGCGCGCGCGTGCTGCCGGGCCCGGTGGCCGAGAGGTTGTGGCGCGTGCCGCGCACGTCGCTCACGCGCTGCGCGTCGGCCAGCGGCGCCGGGCCGAGCCAGCCGAATGCCACGACCAGCCAGGTGCCGACGAGCGAGACGGTGAGCACCCCGCGCATCAGCCGCCCCCCAGGAAGTGCAGCAGCACGATGCGGCCGTTGAACATGTCGGCCACGTGCACGCGGTTGTGGCCGTCGATCCACAGCCCGGCGGGCAGGTAGAAGGCGCCGGCGCTGGGGCCGCTTGATGCGCCGCTTGATGCGCTGCTTGAGGCGCTGCTCGATGTGCCCGTCGATGTGCTGGTCGACGCACCTCGCGGCGGGCCTGTCGATGCCGCCTTGTGCTCCCCCCCGGGGCTGCTGCTGAGCGCGCCCGAGCCGGTGATCGGCAGCAGGAACTCGCCTTCGGCCGAGAAGACCAGCACGCTGTCGTAGAAGCTCTCGACGATATAGACGTTGCCCTCGCCGTCCACGGCCACGCCCTTGGGCCGCACGAGGTTGCCGACGAACAGGCCGCGCCGGCCGAAGCTGCGCAGGGGGCGGCCGAGCGTCGTGCTGGCGTGCTCCAGCGCGGGGTCGACGTCGAGCACCTGCACGCGGTTGTTCAGCGTGTCGGTGACGTACAGGCGCCCATCGCGCAGCGCCAGGTGGGTGGGGAAGTTGAACTCGCCGGCGGATTCGCCTCGCCGGCCGAGCGTCCTGACGTGGTGGCCCGCGGCGTCGAACACCTTGATGTCGTGCGCGGCCGTGTCGGCGACGAAGAGCCGGCCGCTGGCCGCGTCGCGCGCCACGCCGGTGGGGCGTTGCAGCAGGCCCTCGCCCAGGCGCCCGAGCGGCCGGCCCTGGGCGTCGAGCACGAAGACCGCCCTCAGCTCGGCATCGGCGACGAAGAGACGCGCACCCGGCACACCGCCCGCACCGCTCGCACCCCTCGCACCGCTTGCGCTGTGTGAACCGACTGCGCCGCGGGTTCCGATGGCACCACCGGTGCCGTTTGCGCCGGGTGCGCCGGGTGCGCCGGACCGCAAGCCACCGGCGCCACCGTGCGGGGCCCCTTCATCCACCTGCACCGCCAGGCCGCTGGGCGAGACGAAGCGCAGTCCGTTGGCCGCGCCGTCCCACAGCTGCAACTCACCGGCCGCCGCATCGAAGACGAACACGGCCTGCCGGCCGGCATCGCTGACGTACAGGCGCCCGCGGTCGTCGCCGACCACGGCCGCCGGGCGCTGCAGCACGAGCGGCGCCTCGGGGGCATCGTCCAGCCCGGCGATCCAGCGGCCCAGGCGTTGCAACGCGCCGCGCGCCGGTTCATCGCGCCTGAAGTTCGGCTCGCCGGTGAGCGCGCCGCCGTAGAAGTAGCGAGGCACCTCGGGCGTGGCCGGCCAGGTGATGCGGTGGCCTTCGGGCACGTCGCCGAGATCGTGTTGCAGCCGGCCCTTGACGATGGCGGCGGCGGCGCTGGCACCGCCATTGGTTGCGCCGCTCGTGCTGCCGCTCGTGCTGCCGCTCGTGCTGCCGCTCGTGCCACCCAGCGCGGCGCAGGCGCCAAGCAGCACGCACGCTGCCAGCGCGGCCACGGCCGCGGCCGGGCGCGGCGTGCAGGTCCGGCCGGGGCGGCGGCTCACGGCGCCCCCTCGTGCAGCAACGACAGCAAGACCACGCGGCCGCCCTGCGCGTCGCTCACCGCGAGCAGCGCGCCATCGGTGGCGATGCCGCCGATGCGCTGCACGCCCAACCGCTCGGCGCTCCAGCGCTCGACGCCGCCGGTGTCGTTGTCGGCCAGGCGCTTCAGGCTGTTGTCGTGCGCGTCGTGCACGATGACGCGGCCGTGGCGGTCGAGCACCAGGGCCACCGGCTGCAGCAGCTCGCCCTTGCCGCGGCTGCGCAGGCAGCGGCCGTCGCGCGTGCATTCGTGCACCTGGCCGCTCAGGCGGTCGAGCACCTGCAGGCGGCCGTCCGTGGTGAGGGCCAGACCATCGACGCTGCCGACCACGGCGGCGCTGCCGCCGGCGCCCACGGCCACGCTTTCGCGTTGCGGTTGAACGAAGCGCGGCACGCTGCCGCGCTGCTCGAACCACTGCGCACTCGCGCCGTCAGCCACCAGCAGCGTCGCGCCGCCGTCGGTGAGTGCGAAGGCGGCCGGGGTCGGCACCGCCAGCGGCAGCGGCAGCGTATGTGCCAGGCGGCCGTCGCGCGCGTAGCGCAGCACGCGGCGGCCGCGTGCATCGAGCACCCAGGCCGAGAGATCGGGGCCGAGCGCGAGCGCGGTCTCGGGGGACACCGGCGCGCCGGGGATGGCGGTCAGGCTCTCGCTGGCCAGCTCGGCGCGCCACAACCTGGCGCCAGCGAGATCGGCCACCAGCAGATCGGTGCCACGCAGGGCCACTGCGGCGGGGCGGGTGAAACGGATGAACGGGCCGGGCGACGGCAACAGATTGGGAGCAGCGTTCGGCAGGGTCGGCAGGCCGATGCCGGGCAGCGCTGGCGCGACGCGGCCGCCCAGCAGCGTGCGCCAGGGCCGCGGGCCGGCGGCAGCCGGGGCGGCAAGCTCGGCTTCGCTGGCGCAGCCGGCCAAGAGGGTGCCCATCGTGGCGGTCGTGCCGATCGTGCCGATCTTTCCGATGCCACTGATCCCGCCCAGCGCGCGAAACGAGGAGACTGCACGGACCGCCCGAGCGACCCCGATGCCGCCGCACGCATTGCCGACGGCGCGCAGCCAACGGCGCCGGGACATCGATGCGTGCAGCGCTACCACCGCCCCGGCCCCGAAGTCTGCGCGCCGCCGACGATGCCGCTCTTCAGCCCCGGCAGGCCCGAATGGCACAGGTCGCAGCGGTCGGGGCCCCAGGCGATGCGCTCGTTGTGGCACATGCCGCAGAACTTGCCGTCCAGGATGTCGGTCATCTGCACGTCGTTGGCGCCGGCGCGCATCTGGAAGCCGAGTTCTTGGTGGCACACCTTGCAGCGATAGCGGATGCGGTGGAACCAATGCGGGAAGACCACCGGCCGCACGCCCTGGGCCTCGCTGCGGCGGTTGAGGATGACGTCGCCATATTCGGCCCATGGCGCATCGGGGGCGGCAGCCAGCAGCAGCGCCCCCAGCGCCGCAGCCACGCGGCGTGCGGCACACCCCTCGGTCGCTCGCCGGCGGGCCGTCACCGCGGCTGCCCCCGCAGCTCGCGCAGCAGCTGCGCGTTGCTCACGCTGTGGCAGCGGTTGCATTCGGTGAGCGGAAAGGCCACCGCGCCGTGGCACACGCCGCACTGCTCGCCCTCGAGGATGGCGCTCATGCTGTAGCGGTTGGCGCCGCGTTGCGACTTGAACAGCGCCTCGTGGCAGTTGGCGCAGTCGAGCCACAGCGTGTGCTGCCGATGCGGGAAGCGCACCGCGGGCATCGAGCCGAAGCGCGAAATGAGGAAGCTGTCGTCGCGCGTGCGCACCGGGGCGCTGTCCAGCAACGTGCTGCGCGGCGCGATGGCCCCGCTGTCCAGCGCCTGCACCCAGTTCACCTGGTTGCCGGCGGTGTCGCGCGGCAGCGGGGCCAGCGCCTCGGCCGGCTGCTGCAACTGCGCCATCGCCGGGCTGCGCGGGTCGTGCACGCCGTCGTCCTGCAGACGCGCCCACAGGCTGGCCGTGGCCGCCGCGGCGGCCACGAGCGCCGCGGCGCCGAGCACAACCCGCAGCGATCGGCGCTTGCACAAGGCCATGGGTCACGGTGGCGCGGCGGCGGCGGTGGGCTCTGCGGCGGCGTCAGCCGGGGATGTACAGGCCGGCGGCGCGGATGGCTCGAACCAGCTCGCGCGTGGCCTCCTCCAGGCCCTTCACGCCTGCGGCATGGTCGCCGCCGGCGGCCTGGGCTTCGGCGGCCTCGCGCAGCACCGCGGCGCGGTCGATGAAGCCCTGCATCAGCGCAGGCGAGGTGCCGCGGTCGGCGACCAGCACCTGGATCAGCATGCGGTGCGTCTGATAGCGGTCCTGCTCGTAGGCGAACTCCTCCTTGGCGCTGGCGAAGGTCAGCGAGCGCACCAGCGTGTCGCCGCGGCGCAGGCTCTCGATGGACACGCGCGCGGTGAGGTAGGCGCGCTCCAGCAGCGGCCGCGCCTCGGCCAGCTTGCCTTCGGCGGCGCGGCGCTCGGCGGCGGTGATCAGTGACTCGATCTCGCGCGTGGCCTGCTGCGCCGGCGGCTGATTGCCCTTTTCTTGCGTGATGCGCTGCTGCGCCGACAGCAGCGCGCGCGCGCTGTCCAGCCGCGTCTCGTAGTCGCGCTTGTCCTTCACGCCGGCCACCTGCTCGGGCTTGGCCAAGCGCGCGCCGTTGATCATCTCGCGCGTGGCCTGCTCCAGCAGGCGCGCGGCGCCGGCGGTGTCGCCGCCTCGCAGCGTGGCGGCGGCCTCGCGGTGGATGAGGCGCGCGTTGTTGCGCTTCTCGCGCGCCGCGGCGTCGCCGCTGGCTTCGATCTGCCGCGCCGCGGAGGACGATTCGATCAGTGCGGCAACGCTTTGCACGCGGCGCTCGAGCTGCTCGCGGCTGTCGTTGGCGGCCTGGGCCGATGCGTGCAGGGCCAGCGCCGCGGTCAGCGTGACGAGGGCGGCGCGGCCGGCAAAGCGGGCAAGGGCGCCAGGGCCGGCAAGGCGGGGAAGGGCGCCAAGGCCGGCAAGGCCGGCAAGGCCGGCAATGCAGGCCAAGTGGGCCAGGGCGGCGCGAGCGGCGTGCGTGGCCCCGAGGCCTGTCGCGCGACGCTGCGGTGGGCCGGGCGGGCGCGGGGGTCTGGTCATCGTGTGCTCCCGACTTCTGCCGCGCTGCTCGCGTCGCTGGGTGCCGGCGTGGCCACGCCGGCGGCGCCGAGTGCGCGCTGCACGTACAGCATGGCGTTGCGAATGTCGGCCAGCGCCTGCGCCGTCTCGCCGCCGCGCTGGCGCTGCAGGGCCAGGCTGCGCAGCGTGCGGCTGGCCTGCGCGTAGCGGTCGATCAGCGCCTGCGCCTCGGGCGTGGGCTTCAGTTCCTGCACGGCCAGCGGCAGCAGGCCGGTGAGCGCCTGGTGGCGCTGCAGCTCGAACTGCAGCTCCTCGGCCGGGCTGCCGGCGCGCTGCGTGTAGTTCAGCTCGCGGGAGGTCAGCGTGCGCTGCATGCCGTCAAGCACGTGGCGCTCGGCGGCGCCGAGGACGTGCACGCCGTCCTCCCAGCGGCCTTCGGCGGCGAACTGGCGCGCCGTGCTCATCAGGCCGTAGGCGGAGAAGTAGTCGCCGTCGTCGGTGGTGGCCGGCCCGGCGCGCTGGCGCCAGGCCTCCATCAGCCGTTCCAGGTTGGCCAGCATCGCGGCGTGGCGCTGGCGGGCCGCCGCCTGGCGCGCCATGCCGTCGGGCACCAGGCGCCGGGCGGCGGCCAGGTGGCGCACCGCCTCGTCGGCCTGGCGCCGCGCGTCGGCCAGGTCGCCGCGGCGCAGCGCATCTTCGGCCATCGACTGGTGCAGCCGGCCTTCGTCGTGATGCGCGATCGCCCTGCGGTCACCGCTGGCGGAGATGCGCTGCGCCGTGGCCGCGTCGGTGAGCAGCCGCGCCGCCAGCTGCACCCGCTGCTGCGCCTGGGCGCGCGCCTCCTCGCCCTGCGCGAAGGCGGGTGCGGGCATCGCGGCGGGCAGCAGCGGCAGCGCGAGCGTGTGCACCACCGCGGCCAAGGCCGCCCACGCCGCCGGCGCCGCCGGCCCACCGTGGCGGTGGGCGCTGCTGCCCCGCGGGTTGCGGGGCTGCCGGCGCATCGCGGAGCCCTTGGGAGCCCTTGTCGTCGCCTGCGTCATGGCTTGTTCTCCGCCGTCGTCGTGGCCTTCTTGCGCGAGTGGCACAGCCGGCATTCCGAGACCGGGAAGGCCACCTTGCCGTGGCATGCGCCGCACTGCTGGCCGAGCAGGATGCTGGCCATGCTGATCTGGTTGGCGCCCTTTTGCGGCACGAAGATCGCCGGGTGGCAGTTGCTGCAGTCCAGCCACTCGGTGTGCTGCTTGTGCGGGTAGACGACGTCGGGCATCGAGCCCTTCACCTCGCGCACGATGTTCAGGTCCATGACGATCGCCGGCACGTTGGGGTCGTTGCGGTCCCACCGCGGGCTGATGCGCTTGGCGTCGAGCGCCTTGACCCAGTCGACATGGTTGCCGGCGGTGCTCTTGGGCAGGGCCGCGAAGGCCAGCGCCGGCGGCTGAAGCTGCAGCGTCATGTCGTTGGCAGGGTCGTGGATGCCCGATTCGGTGGCCGGGCGGTTGACGCGTGAGGCCGGCTTGAGCAGCCGGTTGAAGGTGCTGACCTCGGCGCGGGCGATCACGGGCACCGAGGCTGGGGCGGTGCTGGAGGCGGTGGCGGGTGCCGCTGCCGCCCCAGGTGCTGCCGGGGGTGCCGCCGTGGGTGTGGCGGGTGTTGTCGCAGGTGCGGAGACAGGTGGCGGGACAGGTGCCGGGACAGGTGCCGGGGCCGGCGCGCGTGCCGCGAGCGCTGCTGGCGGGGGTGCCGGTGCTGCCGCAGTGGCGGCCGCTCTTGGCGCCGAGGGCTTCAGCGCCGCGCCGGCCATGAACTCGATGGCCGCGCGCAGCTGCACGTCGCTCAGGTCGGTGCGCCCGCCGCGCGGCGGCATGCCCTTGTCGGTGCCGGCGATCGCACTTCTGAGCAGGCCCTGCAGGCCCTTGGCCGCACGCGGGCCCCAGCCGGCCACATCACCGGGCTTGGGCGCGCCGAGGATGCCGCTGCCGTGGCAGGCCGCGCAGGCCAGGTCGTAGACGGCCTTGCCGCCGGCGGGGGCCTGCGCCTGCGCTGCGGCCGCCGCACCCAGCAACGTGCCGCACACGAATGCGTGAATGAACCGGTTCATTTGCGCGCCCTCCCGTCAACGGGCCGCGGCCGATGCGGCGGCGGGGGGCGCTGCAGGTGTCGCTTCAGGTGTGGCTGCAGGTGCCGCTGCGGGTGCCGCTGCGGGTGCCGCTGCGGGTGCCGCTGCGGCCGCGGTGGCGGCATTGGCCTGCGCGCCCGCAGCGGGTGCAGCGGGCGGCGCGGATGCCGCGCGCGCCGGGGCGGCCGGCGGCGGATTGAGCTTTTGCAGCGTGCTCTCGTGCACCTGCGTCGGCGTGCCCGGCTTGGCGCTGTGGCACAGGTTGCAGTTCTCCACCGACCAGGCCAGCTCGCCGTTGTGGCACGAGCCGCAGAACTGGCCGTCGATGATCTTCAGCATGTCCACGCGGTTGCCGCCGGCCTTGAACTGGAAGCCGAGATCGGCGTGGCACACCTTGCAGCGAAAGCGCACGCGGTGGAACCAGTGCGGAAAGACCACCGGCCGCATGCCCGCGGCGTCGGAGAAGTTGTTCATGACGACGTCGCCGTACTCGGCTTCGGCCGGGGGCGGTGCGGCCAGCGCCAGCACCAGCCCGAGCAAGGCGGTGCCAAGGGTCGTGAGCAGGGGTTTCATGGACCGTGGCCTCGAAGGGTGGAAGTCGTAGGTTCGGGGGCGGCGCTGCCAGGAGGAAGGCCGGTGAGTCAGAAGCGCCGCTGCGCGCGCGCCTGCAGCGCCGCCACGGTGCGGTCTTCGACGCGCGCCACGCGCGCCGCCAGCCGCGCCTCGAGGCGGCCGATACTCCAGTCGAGCCGGCCCTCGAGCGAGGCGTTGAAGCGGTCGCGCTCGGCGTCGAGGTCACCGGCGGCGCGGCGCACCAGCGGCTGGCTCTGCGCCGAGAACAGCACCGTCGCGCGCAGGCGCGGGATGTCGAAGGCGCGCTGGTGCTCCAGGCTCGCACCTGCGCTGTAGTAGGGCTGCCAGCCGCCTTGCTGCTCGCGCCGCTCGCCGCTGAAGGCATCCACCTCGCTCGATTCGTTGCGCGAGGCCTGCGCCGTGAGGTGCACGCTCCAGCTGGCGTGGCGCGTCAGCTGCGTGCGCTGGTTCCACTGCAGGTTGACGATCTCGAAGCGGCCGGTGTTCGTGCCGAGCGTGCGCGCCTCGCTGTACGACAGCGCACCGAAGCTTTGCGCGCCGTCGGGCTCGGCGCGTTGCCAGCCGACGCTGGCGCCGTGCGCGACGGCATTCGCGGCGCGCGCGCTGCCCGACTCGCGCAGCGTCGCCAGCCCCTGCGTGAGGCCGAACGAGACGAGCGAGGTCGGCGCCAGCGCCACCTCGCGCGTGAGGGCCTGCGAGAACTGCGCGCCGGCGGTCTTGCGGTCGCCGCGGCTGCTGTCGTGAGCGACGCCGCCGCTCAGCGCCGCGGTGGGCGACCAGCGCCAGCCGAGCAGGTTGTGGCCAGGCGGCGCCCAGTTCAACGAGCCTTGCGCGCCGTAGCTCTCGGCCACGCCGCCGGCAGCCGTGCGCAGCTCGTTGGCGCTGCCCGACAGCCCGATGCGCCAGTCGGCGGAAAGTGGCATCGAGCCGCCCAGCGTGGCGTTGACGGCCTGCAGCGGCGCGGCGGCCTCGCCGCCCAGGCTCACCGCTTCCACCCAGCGCGCGCTGCCGGCCACCAGCGCGCCGCGCGGCAGGCGCCAGGTGGCCAGTGTCGAGATCTGGCGCACGTCGCTGCCGGTGTCGATGCCGTTGCCGGTGAGCTGCACCTCGTTCCAGTTGGCGAAGGTCTCCACCTGCAGCGCGGCGCTGGGGTGGAAGCCGTGGCGGCCGTTGAAGGTGGTGATGCGCGTCGTCTCGTCGCTGTCGCTGCGCTCGTGCCGCGAGCCGTTGGCAGACAGCTCCCACTGGTGCTTGCCCTGCAGCGTCTGGAAGGTGGCGGCGTAGGTGCTGAGCGTGTCGGCGAGGCCCGCGCTCTCGATGCGGCTGCGGTCGACGTTGAGCTGCACGCTGGTGGCGCCGACCACTGGCCGCCAGCCCTGCGACAGCGCCAGGCGCCGCGTGCGGTAGTCGCTGCCGAGGTTCAGGCCGTTGCTGCGGCTGTCGCTGACATCGGCACGCAGCTCGAACGGGAAGCGGCTGACCGGGAACACGGTGAGCGCCGCGCGGCCGGTGAATGCGACGTTGTGGCCGCGCTGGTCGGCCTCGCTGCCTTGCGTGGCGCTGGCCACCCAGCCGGCACCCAGCCGCACCTGCACGAACCACGGCTGCCAGACATGGCTGGCGAGGTCGATGTCGCCCAGCATGAGGCCGGCGCGCTGGTGGCGCCCATCGGGTTCGCGCAGTGCGCGCAGGTCGACCGCCAACGTGCCGCCGACGCGCCACGGCGCCAGCGTCCACTGGATGCCGTCGCCGCGCAGCGGCTCTTCGGCGCTGGCGGGGGAGGCGGGCCCGGGTGCGGCGCCGGATGTGGCGCCGGATGTGGCGCTGGGTGTGGCGCTGGGTGTGGCGGCAGCGCCGCCTTCGACGGCCGCGGCGGCGTCGTCGGAGCTCTTCTGTGCCACCTGCGTGCCGGCCCCTGGCGCCGGGCCCGGCACGTAGGCCGCGGCGCGCGTTTCGGCCGTGGGGGTGCCCAGTGCAGCCATGGCCATCAGCCACCAGAACTTCGGGGCGGGGCGGCGGCCGTTGATCGCGCCAGCACGGGCGGAGGCGAGGCCGGTGGCGGCCTCACCCTGCACGCGGCTTGTCGGCAGGGCCCCGCGGCGGCGCATAGTGGCTCTCGTCGATGCGCACCGGCGTCGCCTGCCGCAGCGCCTGGATCAACTGCGTCCAGCGCCGGTCGCCTTCCTCGCGCTGCCACAGGTCGCCGGCGCGCTGGCGCGCCTGCTCGAAGCTGCGCTGCTGCGCCGGCCGGCGGCCGTCGAGCCGCAGGATCGCGTAGCCCTCCAGCAGGCGCACCGGTTCGGCCAGCGCCCCCACGGCGAGCTTGTCGACCAAGCCGTGCACGGCCTCGGGCAGCATGCCGCGGTGCGTGTAGTCCATCTCGCCGCCGCGGCTGGCGCTGCGGTCGCCCGAGTGCAGCCGGGCCAGCTCGGCGAACGACGCGCCGGTCACCAGCTTCTTGTGCACCTTGTCGGCCTCGGCCTTGGCGCCGGCCCACACCGCGTTGGAGCTGCTGGGGTCGACGCGAAAGAGGATGACGCCGAGCTTGACCTGCTCGGGCTCGACGAACAGGTCTTTGTGCTGCTCATAGTAGGCGCGCGCGACGTCGTCGGCGGGCTCGGGCACGGTGCGCACCAGGCGCTCGATGCGCTCCAGCAGGCTCTCGGACTCCAGCTGCGGCACCACCGCGGCGAGCATGCGCTCGCGGCCGGTCTTCCATTGGCCGCTGCCGCCGTACTGGCGGTCGTAGCCGGCGACGGTGGCCTTGATCTTGTCGGCATCGGGCTGGATGCCGCGGCGGCGCGCCTCGGCCAGCAGCAGGACGCGGTTGACGACGTCGTTGCCGACGTCGCGGCGGAACTGCGCGATCTCGGCCTCCGGCGGCTTGGCGTGGTAGTACTTCTTGCGCATCGCCACGGCGAGTGCGCGCTGGTAGTCGGCGCCGCTGATCACGGTGTCGCCGACGACGGCGAACGGCGTGGTCGGCGCCGCGGGCCGGGCGGCCACGGGCGTGCTGCCCGGGGCGGCCGGCGTCGATGTGGGCGCAGCCGGTGCCGGCGGGGCCGCGGGCGCCGGCTGCGTGGGGAGTGTCGGTGCCGCCGCGGGTGCTTTCGCGGCGGCGGGGGCGGCCGCGCCGGCCGCGGCCTTGGAAAGGTCGGCCCCGAGGGCGCCCGGCGCAACGCAACCCAGCGCGCAAATCAACAGCACGGGCGGCAGCGTGCGGTAGCGGGTGGCGGTTGTCATCGGGGGCTCCTGGGGCGGTTTGTCGTTGTGTGCCGGTGTCGGCAATTTCGTCCGGTCAGCTCACTTCACGTGGCAGGCCGTGCACACCGCGCTGCTGGCGTTGCTGATGCGCAGGAACGTCTCGCCGGCGGTGCGCCCGGTGCCCGTGGGACCGGCCTGGCCGGTGGAGACGTGCGGGTCGTGGCAGCTGGCGCACTCCACCAGGGGCCCCAGGCCGCCGGCAGCGCGCTGGTACAGCGGCAGGTCGGTGCGTTGTTTGCCGGTGCCGCCCGTCTCCACCCAGAAGATCTGGTTGCCGTTGATGACCTGGGTCAGCGGCTGCACGAAGTCGGTGTCTGCGCAGGTGCCCGACACCGTGGTGCCCGTGCCGGCGAGACCGCCGCCGCAGTACTGGATGCCGATCGGGTGGTCGTTGGACAGGTCGGTGCCCAGCAGCGCCGCGCCGCTGGCCAGGCGGCCGGCGGCGTTGGCGGTGGGGCCGGTCCAGGTCCACGTGCGGCCGTCGGCACCCCCGCCGTCGGCGACGACACCGCCGGAGCCGGGCGCGTTGATCACGTTGTCCATTGCCTGCGTACCGTCGTGGCAGGACAGGCAGGCCATCGAGATGGAGCCCACCGGCGCCACGGTGCCGTCGAGCGACGGCGTCTGCAGCGTGTCGTAGGTGATGTACGTGCCGCCGCCGGCCGGCGCGCCGGCCACGCCCAGCCGCTTGTTCCACAACGGCACCGGTGCCGCGGTGTCGCCGCCGTGGGGCGTGTGGCAGAACACGCAGATCTCGGCCGTGTCGCCGGCCTGGTTGCGCCCCGCCGGGCCGGGCCCCGAACCGAGGTTGTGCTTGGTGTCGGCAATGCCTGCCGACGCCGTGCCGCCGAGCATGAGGAGAAACGCCGCCAGCAACCCTGCGGACGCCGCCCCCCACCTCGTGCGACCGGTGAACCTCATCAGTCTCATGTCGCTTCTCTCCAAGGTTGGTTGAATGGAACAGTCGGACGAAAGTCAGGCTGTGCACTCCCCAATGCCCGGCATGACGGGGCAGACATTGCATGCGGCATGCCACCCGTGCGCCCGGCCGGCGCGCCTCGCGGCGCAGTGGCCACGGGGTCTCGGAGCTTGGAATGGCGCGGGGCCGGCTTCCCGGGATCGGGAATGCCGGGCGGCCGTCAGCGCGAAGACGCGGTGACCGGTGGGCGCCGGGCCAGGTGCCCGGCCTCGGGCGCCAGCGCGAACGGGCGGAACACCTCGATCTTGCGGTACCACTGGTCGACCATGTAGACGCGCCCGTCCTCGTCCACCGCGATGCCCGAGGGCAGCATGTAGCGGGCCGGGCCGTCGCGCTCGGAGCGCTCGCCCACGAACAGCAGCAGTTCGCCTTCGGGGTTGAAGATCTGGAAGTTGCCGAACGCGGCATCGACGACGTAGACGTTGCCGTCGCGGTCGACCGCGATCTCCTTGGGCCGCGCGAACTGGCCGTACTGCTTGCCCACGCTGCCGAAGCTCTTGAGGGGGTTGCCCTCGCGGTCGAAGACGACGACACGGAAGTTGCCGCCGTCCACCACGTACAGGCGCCCCTGGGCGCCGATGGCGATGTCGCGCGGCAGGTTGAACTCGCCCGGCCCGCTGCCGCGCCGGCCGATGTCGTGCAGGTGCGCGCCGGTGCGGGCATCGAACACGCGCACGCGGTGCTCGGCGCTGCTCACGCCGCCCAGGTCGACGGCGTAGACGCGCTCGCCCAGCGGATCGACGGTGACGCTGGTCAGGCGGTTGAACCACTTCTCGCCGCCGATGCGGCGCAGGAAGCCGCGGTCGGCGCCGTAGACCATGATGGCGCGCGCACCGATGTCGGCCACGTACAGCTGGCCGGCCGCGTCGACGTCGAGGCCGATCGGCTTGATGAGCTGGCCCACGCCTTCGTCGTCGCCGATGCGGTGCTGCTTGCCGGCGGGCACGTCGAACACGCGCACGAAGCGCGCGACGGTGTCGCTGACGAAGATGCGCCCGCGCGTCACCGCCACGGCATAGGGCTTGGACAGCGGTTCGCCGCGCGTCTCTTCGCCGGTGACCAGGCGCCGCAGTTCACTCGTCCTCTGGTCGGGCAGCACATCGGCGCTGCTGCGGATGACGCGCTCGAAGACGAAGCGCGGCTCGTCCGGCGGCGCCGGAAAGAGCAGCGGCCGGGCGTCGGGCGCCCGGGCCGCCGGCGGGGCGCTGCCGCAGCCGGCCAGCCACAGCCCGGCCGCCCCGGCCAGGCCCTGCAGGCAGCTGCGGCGCGTGGAGGTCACGGCCCGATCGGTCTACTTCACCGAGGCGAGCATGTACTCGACGCCGGCCTTGATCTGGGCGTCGGTCAGCGTGGCGTTGCCGGCCTTGGGCGGCATCGCGCCCTTGCCCTTGACGACGGTGGCCACCATCGCCGGCACGCCCTGCGCGACGCGTGGTGCCCACGCCGCCTTGTCGCCGAGCTTGGGCGCATTGGCCACGCCTTGCGCGTGGCACATCGCGCAGGTCTTGTCGTACACGGCCTTGCCGTCGTTGGCCTGCGCCGGTGCCACGGAGGCAGCGATGCCGAAAGTGAGAACGGCGACGGCGGGAAGTCTCAGCTTTGAAAAGTGCACGGGTGAAGCTCCTGGGTGCGGGTTGGTTGGAACCGAAGACTGGCGGGCGCGGCTGCAAGCGCCATGCCATGCCGCCGCGCGACGTGGTGGCAAGGAAGTTGCTGAACGCCCTCCACACGATCGGACAGGAAGCGCGAGGCCGGCGATGACATCTAACGACACGCAGCGGCGGGCTCGCGGCGGCGCCGGCGGCGCGGGCACCGCAAGTGGCGCCGTCTGCATAGGCCCTCAGGTCGATCAGGCTCATCTGGTCCACCGAGGCCATTCGGAGCATCAGGATGTTCCTGCCGATACCGGCGCCGCAGGCCGGTGGCTGAACGCACTGGCCCTCATCGCCTCGCTCGTGCTGCTTGCGCCGGCGCCGCGCGTCTGGGCGGCCAGCGACGGCGCAGCGCTCTATCACAACTACTGCAGCGTGTGCCACGGCGACAAGGGCGACGGCAAGAGCCGCGCCACCGGGTCGCTGTCGACGCTGCCGCGCGACTTCACATCAGCGGCGGCGCGCCAGACGCTCAGCCGCGAGCGCATCGCGGCGGTCATCTCGCACGGCGTGGCCGGCACGGCGATGGTGGGCTGGAAAGCGCAGCTGTCGCCGGCCGACGTCGACGTGCTGGCCGAGCATGTGCACACGCGCTTCGTGCTAGGCCAGGGCGCCGCGGGCGTGGCCGGCGGTGGGGCTGCCACCACGGCCCCGCCCTCCGCAGCGATCTCGGGCACGCGGGCCCATGGTGGCCGCGAGGCCGATGCGCCCGCGGCGCGGTCGGCGGGCCTGGCCGGCCCAGCCGCTGCCACCGGTTCCACCCCCGCGCGGGTCGACATGACGGTCGGGCTCCCCAACGGCTTGAAGGGCGACAGCCGGCGCGGGGGTGCTTTTTATCTCGCCAACTGCGCCACCTGCCATGGCACACGCGGCGACGGGCAGGGGCCGCGCGCCTACTTCATCAACCCCAAGCCGCGCAACTTCGGCGAGGCCGACTCGCGAGCGCGCTTCAACCGCCTGGTGCTGTTCGCCGCGGTGAGCGAAGGGCGCCTGGCCAGCGAGATGCCGGCCTGGAACAAGGTGGCCACGCCGCAGCAGATGGCCGACGTGGCCGAGTACGTGTTCCAGGCCTTCATCCTCGGCAGGCCGCCGGCGCTGCCCGGCACGGCCCAGGCTGCGCCGCCGACGGTGGCGCGCTGAGACGCCGCACGGGCGCACGCGCACGGGCTTGCGGCATGTGGCGCTTCACGCTGCTGGGGGTGACCGAAGCGGCGCTGCTGCTGCTGATGGGCCACGACCTGGGCGGTGGCTGGGGGCGCACTTCGACCGCCGCCTCGCCGCCGGGCGCTCCCGCGCTGCTGCCGACCGCCGCGGCCGCGCCGGCCGCTGCGGCGCCGGCGGCCGCCACGCCCGGCGTTCCCGCCACCGCGCCGCAGCGTCCGACGGCGCCGCGCGAGGCGCAGCACGAACGCGGTCGTGCCGTCTACAACTTCCGTTGTTATTTCTGCCACGGCTACTCGGGCGACTCGAAGACGCTGGCCAGCACCTACCTGAGCCCGCGGCCGCGCGACTTCACCGCCGCACCGATCGGCGCGGCGGCCATCGAAGCCGCCGTGCGCGAGGGCAAGCCCGGCACGGCGATGAAGTCGTTCCGCGGCATCCTCTCCGACGACGAGGTGCGTGCCGTGACCGCCTTCGTCGAGCGCGAGTTCGTGCGCGACAAGGCGCGCAACACCGCCTATCACACGGCCGAGAACGGCTGGCCGAGGCACGAGCGGCACGCCGCGGCGTTTCCGTTCGCGCGCGGCGACATCGCACTCGATGCGCCGCCCGAAACGCTCACTGCTCCACAGCAGGCCGGCCGGGGGCTCTTTCTCACCACCTGCATCACCTGCCATGACCGCGCACGCGTCAGCGAAGAGGGCCCGGTCTGGGCAGCGCGGCCGCTGTCGTACCCGCGCATGGGCTTCCAGCCGGGGCAGCCGAACCTGCCGCCGGGCATCGATGCGATCAGCGGCGCCAGCGTCTATGCGCGACAGGAGCGGCCGCCGCAGGTGGCCGCAGCGCTCACGCCGCAAGAGAAGCGCGGCGAGAAGCTGTTCCAGGACAACTGCGCCTTCTGCCACGGCGGCAGCGGCACCGGGCGCAACTGGATCGGCCAGTTCCTGGAGCCCAAGGCGCGCGACCTCACGCAGTACTCGAAAGCGACGATGCCGCGCGTGCTGCTGCGCCAGCGCATCCGCGAGGGGCTGCCCGACACCTCCATGCCGGCCTGGAAGGATGTGCTCGAGCCCGCCGAGGTGGAGGCGGTGGCCGCCTATGTCGAGCGCGCGATGTTCCGGGCCGAGCCGGGGGCGCCACAGGCACTACGCTCGCCACAGGTGCCGCCGGCGCCCCGAGCGCCGCGGGCACCTCAGGCCGCCGCGATGGGTGACACGGGTGCGGGCGTTGAGCGCGCGGCGACGAACCCCTCGCGGTGACTGCGCTGTGATGACTGCGCTGTGATGGGCGCCCGGGGATGAACGGGCTGCGGCGCGGCCGGCGTCACGCCACCCTGGCGCTGGCAGCCTCCGCCTGGGCCGCCGGGGGCGTGTGCACGGGCTGCTCGACGCCGGCCCGGTTGCCCGCGCCCCCAGGGCCATTGCTGTGGCCGGCGCCGCCCGAGCAACCGCGCTTCATCTTCGAAGCCACGCTGCGCAACGGCGCCAGCCTGCATGCCGCCGATGCGAGCCCGCTGAAGCGCCTGCTGGCCGGCGAAGAGGACGACGCGCGTGCGAGCTTCGGCAAGCCGTTCGCGGTGGCCGCCGGCCAAGGCCGCGTGTTCGTCACCGACACCGAGGGTCGCCGCGTCTTCGTCTTCGACGTGCCGCGGCGGCGTACCTACAGCTTCGGCCTGCGCTTCGAGGGGCAGCTCAAGCGCCCGGCGGGCATCGCGCTGGACGGGCGTGGGCGCGTCTACGTGGTGGACAGCATCGCGCGGCGCGTGGTGGTCTACGACGCGCTCGGCCTGTACCTCGGCCACATCGACGGCGCGCCCTGGTGGGTGCGGCCCACCGCGGTGGCGGTGGAGCCTTCGGGCGCGCGCGTGCACGTGGTCGACACCGGCGGCGTAGAGAGCGACAGCCACCTCGTCTTCACGCACGAGGCGCAGGGCCGCCTCGTGCGGCGCCTGGGCCGGCGCGGCGCTGGCGACGGCGAGTTCAACCTGCCCAGCGACGCCGCAGTGGGCCCCGGCGGCACGCTGTGGGTGCTGGACGCCGGCAACTTCCGCGTGCAGGCGTTCAGCCCGGAGGGCCGCTTCCTTCGCGCCTTCGGCTCGGCCGGCAACGGCATCGGGCAAATGGCGCGGCCGCGCGGGCTGGCGGTGGACGCCGAGGGCCTGGTCTACGTGGCCGATGCGATGCTGGCCAACGTGCAGGTGTTCGACGCGCACGGCGTGCTGCTGCTGCCGCTGGGTGCCCGCGCGATGCACGACGCGCCCGGCCGCTGGGCGCTGCCGGCCCGCCTGGCCTGCGACGAGACGGCGCGGCTGTACGTCGTGGACCAGTACCTGCACAAGGTGGAGGTGCTGCGCAAGCTGGCCGACGACGAGGGGCGGCGCTGGCAGCGGGCGGCGGCTGCCGGCTGAGGGCGTGGGCGCCGTCTCGAATCCGGGAACCGGGAACCGCCGGCACGCCTGCCTTCGGGAAGCGCAGCGCCGGAGGCCGGGCCGTCTTGCGCCCCCTCGCCCTCGCGCCATCGCGCCATCGCGCCTTCGGGACCTCGCGCCGTCGCGCCGTCGCGCCTTCGGGCCCTCGCGCCGTGGCGCCGTCGCGCCGCATGCACCGCATGCGCCGCCGGCCTGGCTCCGGGAACGCGACTTGCATCATCGCACCGACGCCCATCTTCCGCGCGAGGGAGCTTCTGCCATGCACAGTGCGCCGCGATCGACCCTGCCCACGCTGGCGGCCGTGCTCGGCCTGGTTTTCGCATGCACGCTGGCGGCCCCGCTGCCGGCGGCGGCCGACACCGACATCCCGACGAAGTTCAGCAACCGCGGCAGCGTGGGCAACACGCGCCACAACCTGTCGCAGCGGCAGGTCAGCGGCGGCGGCCCGACCGGGCAGACGATGGACTCGTACCGCAACGACTACGAGGAGGTGTGCGTCTACTGCCATACGCCGCACGGTGCCAACCGCAGCGTGGCTGCTCCGCTGTGGAACCGCACGATGAAGGTCAACACCTACCAGACCTACGACCTGCTGGGCTCGGCCAGCATCACGCAGCCCGTCACGCCGCCGGGCATCAACTCGCTCACGTGCCTGAGCTGCCACGACGGCACCACGGCCGTCGACAGCATCATCAACATGCCCGGCTCGGGCCGCTACAACCCGGCGCAGGAGACGGTGGAGAACACCGCGTTCCTGAACGCCGAGTGGGACAACCGGCGCGGGCCGGACGCCACGGCGCACATGACGCTCACCGCCACCGGCTGCCTGGCCTGCCACGCCAGCGGCGCCGGGCCGCTGGGCGCCAACGCCACCGACTTCACGGCGTTTGCCATCGGCACCGACCTGCGCAACGACCACCCGGTGGGCATCCGCTTCCCCGCCGCGGCCGGGGTGGGCACCGACTTCAAGGACCCGCCGCGCAAGGAAGCGCGGCTGGCGTACTTCGACACCAACGGCAACGGCCGCGCCGATGCCGGCGAGGTCCGCCTGTACAACACCGGCGAAGGCTACGAGGTGGAGTGCGCGAGCTGCCATGACCCGCACGGCGTGCCCTCGGCCGGCCCGGGCAGCGTGTTCAACCCGACCTTCCTGCGCGTGAGCAACGCGGGCAGCGGGGTCTGCCTGAGCTGCCACACCAAGTGAGCGAAGGGCGCCGCCGATGCTGCCCGAACTCGGCCACTTCGCGCTGATCATCGCGCTGGCCGTGGCCGTCATCGGCGCGGTGCTGCCGGTGCTGGGCGCGGCGCGTGGTCGCGCAGGGTGGATGGCGCTGGCGCGGCCAGCGGCGCAGGCGCAGTTCGTGTTCGTCGCCATCGCCTTCTTCACTTTGATGGCGTCGTTCGCCCACGGCGACTTCTCGCTGGTCAACGTGGCGTCGCACTCGAACAGCGAGTTGCCGATGGCCTACCGGCTGGCTGCCACCTGGGGCAGCCACGAGGGCTCGATGCTGCTGTGGGTGTTCATGCTCACCGGCTGGGCGGCCGCGGTGAGCCTGCTGTCGCGCCGCCTGCCCGCGGAAATGGTGGCGCGTGTGCTCGGCGTGATGAGCGTCGTCGCGGCGGGCTTCCAGCTGTTCGTGCTGTTCACCTCCAACCCGTTCGCGCGCCTGGTGCCGCCGGCGCTGGAAGGGCGCGACCTGAACCCGCTGCTGCAGGACCCGGGCATGGTGCTGCACCCGCCGATGCTCTACATGGGTTATGTCGGTTTCGCGGTGGCGTTCGCGTTCGCAGTCGCCGGGCTGTTGGGTGGTCGTTTCGATGCGGCGTGGGCGCGCTGGTCGCGGCCGTGGACGACGGCGGCGTGGTGCTTCCTGACTCTCGGCATTGCGCTGGGCAGCTGGTGGGCGTACTACGAACTGGGCTGGGGCGGCTGGTGGTTCTGGGATCCGGTGGAGAACGCCTCGTTCATGCCGTGGCTGGCCGGCACGGCGCTGATGCACTCGCTGGCGGTGTCCGACAAGCGCGGCGCGTTCAAGGCCTGGACGGTGCTGCTGGCGATCACCGCGTTCAGCCTGAGCCTGCTGGGCACGTTCCTCGTGCGCTCGGGCGTGCTGACCTCGGTGCACGCGTTTGCCACCGACCCGACGCGCGGCGCGTTCATCCTCGGCTTCCTCGCCGTCGTGGTGGGCGGGTCGCTGGCGCTGTTCGGCTGGCGCGCCGGCGCGGTGGGCTTCGCCGGGCGCTTCGACAAGCTCTCGCGCGAGACGCTCTTGCTCACCAACAACGTGCTGCTGGCCGCCGCCACCGGCGCGGTGATGCTGGGCACGTTGTACCCGCTGGCGCTCGATGCGCTCGGGCTGGGCAAGATCTCGGTCGGCGCGCCGTACTTCGAAGCCGTGTTCGTGCCGCTGATGGCGCCGGTGGTGCTGCTGATGGCGGCCGCGCCGCTGGCGCGCTGGAAGTCGGCGTCGCTGGCCGAGATGGCCGCGCCGCTGAAGTGGGCGGCGGGGGTGAGCATCGTCGGTGCCTGTGTGCCGGCGGTGGCCGGTGGCCGCTTCAGCCTCGGCGTCGCGCTGGGGGTCGGGTTGGCGGCGTGGGTGCTCGCGAGCACCGCCGTGCTGCTTGTGCAGCGCGCCCGACACGGCACTCGCCAGCTCTTGGCCGCGCCGCGCAGCTTCTGGGGCATGGTGCTCGCGCACCTGGGCGTGGGCGTGTTCATCGTCGGAGTGACGCTGGTGCGTGGCTACGAGACCGAGCGCGACGTGCGCATGGCGGTCGGCGACCACGTCGAGGTGGTCGGCCATCGATTCACGCTCACGGGCCTGGCCGAGACCACCGGCCCCAACTACGTGGCGTTGCGCGCAGCGGTGCGCGTCGAGGTCGACGGCCGCAAGGCGTTCACCCTGCACCCCGAGAAGCGCCTGTACAAGGTGCAGCAGATGCCGATGACCGAGGCCGCCATCGACGCCGGCTTCACGCGCGACCTGTACGTCTCGCTCGGCGAGGCGATCGACGAGAAGACCTTCGCCGTGCGCGTGCATCACAAGCCGTTCGTCGGCTGGATCTGGGGCGGCGCGCTGCTGATGGCGCTGGGCGGCGCGCTGGCGGTGGCCGACCGGCGGTATCGGCTGGCAGCGCACGCCGCGGTCGTGGCCGCGGACGAGCGCGCGAACCGGGGCGCGCCACCGGAGCCGCTGCACGCTGCGGGCGCTGCGGGCGCTGCAGTGACCAAGCCGCCGTCGTTGCAGGAGCGCCCGGCGTGAAGCTGCGCGCCTTCATCCCTCTGGCGGCGTTTGCTGCCGTCGCGGCGATGCTCCGCGCCGGCGTGGTGACTGAGCCGCGCGTGGTGCCCTCGCCGCTGGTTGGCCGGCCCGCGCCCGCATTCACGCTGCCGCGCTTGAGCGCCGCGGAAGCCCCGCTGGCCAGCCGCGAGTTGCTGGGCCGGGTCTGGGTGCTCAACGTCTGGGCCTCGTGGTGCGCGCCGTGCCGCGACGAACACCCGTTGCTGGTGCAGGCCGCGCGCGACGGCGGCGTGTACCTGGTGGGTCTGGTCTACAAGGACGACCCGCGTGCGGCCGAGGAATGGCTGCTGCGCCTGGGCGACCCCTACGCAGCGACGGTGCTGGACACCGAGGGGCGCGTCGGCATCGACTTCGGCGTGGTCGGCGTGCCGGAGACGTTCGTCATCGACCGTGACGGTGTTGTGCGCTGGCGCCACACCGGGCCGCTGACGGCCGAAGTGTGGGGCCGGCAGGTGCTGCCGCTGGTGCGGGGGCTGCAGGGCTGAGCGGCGATGGGGTCTTCGACGCACGGCGTGCGATTGACGGGCCTCGCGCGTCGCGCGGGCCTGCCGGTACGGCTGGTGGTGCGGGTGCGGGTGCTGATGGGGGCTGTGGTACGGGCGGTGGTGCGGGCGCTCCTGTGGAGGGGTCTGCCGCGTGTCTTCTTCGTTGCGTTCGTCGTCGCGGCGGCGACCGGCGCGTGGGCGGCGCCGGCCGCGGACATCCGCACCGATGCCGCGATCGAGGCGCGCGTGCAGGTGCTGGCCGCCGAACTGCGCTGTCTCGTGTGCCAGAACCAATCGCTTGCCGACTCCAACGCCGACCTCGCGGTGGACCTGAAGAACCAGGTGCGTGAGCAGTTGCGCGCCGGCCGCAGCGGGGCCGAGGTGATGGCGTTCATGACCGAGCGCTACGGCGACTTCGTGCGCTATCGGCCGCCGTTGAAGTCGAGCACGGTGCTGCTGTGGGCCGGGCCGGCCTTGATGGTGCTGCTGGGCGGCACGCTGCTGTGGCGCGGGCTGCGACGCGCGTGCACCGCGGCCGGGGGTTCGCCGCAGGGGCTGCCGCGCGAGGGGGCGCCGCCGCACGAGGCGCTCAGCACCGCGCAACGATCACAAGCCGCCGCGCTGCTGGACGCGGCACCGCCGGCCGACGCTTGATCAGCCTGTGGGCAAGGAGGCCTCGTACAGGCGCGCCAGCGCCGCGGCATAGCGTGGCGCGGTGGGCTCGTGCATGAAGTAGACGTGCGCGTCGCCCCACGGTGCCGCGGCGATGCGCACGGCCCACTCGGCCAGCTCGGCTTCGCCGTACTGCTCGAGCCGCAGGCGCACGTAGCCCCAGCTCGCCGTGGCCACCCAGCGCGGCGCGCCATGGTCCTCACGCTCGGTCAGGCACAACGCCGCATCCGCAGCGCGCAGGGTCTCGAACACCTCGTCGCTGAGCCAGCTCTCGTCGCGGAACTCGAAGGCCGCGCGATGCCCGGTTGGAAGCAGAGCAATGAACGAAGCGAGGCGCGGCACGTCCCTCTTCAGGAACGGCGGCAGCTGGAACAGCACCGGCCCGCGCCTGCCGCCGAGCACCTCGAGGTTGCGGTAGAGGTAGCCCACCGCCTCGGCGGCATCTTCGGCCTTCAGCCGTGCCTCGTGCGTGATGCGGCGCGAGGCCTTGATCGCGAAGCTGAAGCCCTCTGGCACGACAGCCGCCCATTGTTCGAGCACGCTGCGCCGGGGCATGCGGTAGAAGGTGTTGTTGATTTCCACCGTGCGCAGGTGCCTGGCGTACCAGCCGAGCATCTCGTCGGTGCGCAGCTTGTCGGGATAGAAGGCGCCCTTCCACTCGTCGTAGGCATAGCCGCTGGCCCCGGCCAGCAGCCGCGGCTGAGCGGTTGATGGCGCATTCACGGCAGCGGGCCGTTCGGGGCGGCGCGGTGTGACATGGCCGTGCCCGGGCCGGACGCCACACTGCCCGCCGGCCGCAGCGGCAGCGCGGGCGCGGGCGCGGGCGCCGCGACGTGCGGTTGCACGCGGTCGCCGTTGACGAACACCGCGCCGTCGATCACTTCGATGAGCATGGCACCGAAGCGGCTTTGCCACACCCAGCGGGCCACGCCGTCGGCGCCCAGCGGCAGCGGGGCCTGCGCGTCATCGGCCGGGCGCAGCAGGACTTCGGGGGACCAGGGGGCGTTCATGAAAGAGGGCGGCGGGAGGGTTCGGCGATGACGGCGGCTGGCAAGCGAAGGGCCGTGAGCTTGCCCACGAAGAGGCGGCGCCAAGGGCTGATCGGCAGCGGGCCGGTGCTCGGCGCACGGGGACACCACCGCCGATGGGGGGATCAGAACCAGACCCAGATGCGGCGCAACCAGCGCGGCAGCCGCTGCGGCCTTGGGTGGTACAGCTGGCGAAGGTCTCGGGCGTGCATGGTGTTCTCCACGAAGGGAGAGGACTGTATGAAATAACAGTACCGAGCGCAAGTCCTCCGTGCCCCGCGGCGAAAAGGGCCACGTGGCAGGCGGCCGCTCGAGGCCGCCGCAGTTCAGGCCCCGCGCGGTTGGAGATCGGGCGCGGGCAAGGGGTGCTGGCAAGGTCGCGAACAGGGTCGCGAACAGGGTCGCGAACAGGGTCGTGAACGGGGTCGCGAACGGGTTCAGGAAGCCGGCGCGAGGACCCGCCAAGCCCGGGCCTATCGATGGGGGTCTGGTAGGCCGTGTTGGGATCGAACCAACGACCAAAGGATTATGAGTCCTCTGCTCTAACCACTGAGCTAACGGCCCCCGCCGCGGCCGGGCACAGCCTGCCAACGCACGCGCGCTGCAGTGTACCGGGGGCGCTATCGCCCAGGCCCCGGCACCGAGATGCCACGGAATCGCCGCGCATTTCGGGCCGCCCGTGCGGCGACCCTTGCCCAAGACTCTCGGCTCTCCGCAAGGATGGTTTGAGGGGGCCGGCAAGCGCGACCGAGTGCCTTGCCGGACCGGTCCGTCTGAATCCCACGCAACGAAGGGGTGCTCGATGAGAAGCCTGCGTCAGATCTTTACCGCGGCCATTGCGCTGATGGTCTTGTGCCTGCTCCCGCTGCTCCTGGCCATCTGGCGGCTGGACGTTGCCGCCGACGCCGCCAGGGCGGCCGAAGGGCGCCGCACGTTGTCCTTGCTGCTGGCCGACGAGTTGCGCCAGAGCTCCGACGACCTCACCCGCCTGGCCCGCACCTACGTCGTCACCGGCGAGTCGAAGTGGGAGGAGCAGTACTTCGCCGTGCTCGACGTGCGCAACGGCAAGAAGCCGCGCCCGCCGGGCTACGAGAAGATCCATTGGGACTTCTTGGCCGCCGGCCAGCAGCCCAGCCATGCCGGCCAGCCGACCACCCGCGCGCTGCTGGAGATGATGAAGGACGCCGGCTTCACCGACTTGGAGTTCGGCAAGCTCAAGGAGGCGGCGGCCAACTCCGACGACCTGGTGCGCACCGAGACGGTTGCGATGAACCTGGTGAAGGGCCTGCGTGCCGACGACAAGGGCCAGTTCAGCGTGAAGGGCGAACCCGACCGCGCTCGGGCCGTGGCCATGATGCACGACCTGATCTACCACCAGAACAAGGCCAAGATCATGAAGCCGGTGGACGAGTTCCTGGTGCTGCTGGACGAGCGCACGCGCGCCGAGGTGGCCGCCGGTGGCCGGGCCGAGCGGACCTGGTTCGTGGTGCTGGTGTGCGCCGCGGTGGGCCTGGCCGCTTTGGCCCTCGTGCAGCTGGTGGTGATCAAGCGCTGGATCAACGCCCGTCTGGGCGCCGAGCCCGCGGTGGTGATGCGGGTGGTGAATGCGGTGGCTGAAGGGCACCTTGCGCAGCCTTGCCTGGCCACGCCGCAACATCCGGGCAGCGTGATGCAGGCGCTGGCCGTCATGGCCGACCGGCTCGGCGCCACGGTGCAGCAGGTGCGCCACAGTGCGGACAACGTGGCCACCGCCAGCCAGCAGATCGCCATGGGGAACACCGACCTCAGCGCCCGCACCGAACAGCAGGCCAATTCGCTGCAGCAGACCGCCTCCTCGATGGAGCAGCTCGGCGCGACCGTGCAACGCAACGCCGACGGCGCGCGCGAGGCCGCCACCCTGGCCAGCGAAGCAAGCAATGTGGCTACCCGCGGGGGCCAGGTGGTCAACGAGGTGGTGCTGACGATGCAGGGCATCTCCGAGAGTTCGCGCCGCATCGCCGACATCATCGGCACCATCGACGGCATCGCATTCCAGACCAACATCCTGGCGCTCAACGCCGCGGTCGAGGCGGCGCGCGCGGGCGAGCAGGGGCGCGGCTTCGCGGTGGTGGCCAGCGAGGTGCGCAGTCTCGCGCAGCGCAGCGCCGAGTCGGCGCGCGAGATCAAGAGCCTGATCTCCACCAGCGTGGAGCGGGTCGAGCGCGGCACATTGCTGGTCGACCAGGCCGGTCAGACCATGACCGAGGTCGTGCAGGCCATCGGCCGCGTCGCGGAACTGGTCAGCGAGATCAGCAGCGCCAGCGGCGAGCAGAGCGCCGGAGTCGCCCAGGTCGGACAGGCGGTCTCCTCGATGGACCAGGCCACGCAGCAGAACGCCGCGCTCGTGCAGCAAAGCGCCGCCGCAGCCGCGAGCATGCGCGAGCAGGCGCAAGGGCTGGTGGCGGCGATGGCCGGCTTCAAGGTGGCCTGACAGGACTGCGCAGGTTCCGGGCAGCGACACCCGCGGGCAATGGCCCTGCGGCGGGCCGCCCAGGCTTCGAGCTAGCGCAAAGGTGCGGTGCCGGGCGCAGCGGCTGCGGCCGCCGCCCCGCCCGGCAGCGGATGCGCCGAGCCGGGCTTCTTCTGCGCCAGCGGCACGCCGTGCCGCACGGCAATCACCTCGGCGAGGATCGATACCGCGATCTCGGCCGGCGTGCGCCCGCCCAGGTCCAGGCCGATGGGGCCGTGCAGCCGCGCGATCTCGGCCTCGCTCAGGTCGAACAGCGCCAGCCGCTGGCGCCGCTTGGTGGTGTTGCCGCGCGAGCCGAGCGCGCCGACGTAGAAGGCCGGCGACTTCAGCGCCTCCAGCAGCACCAGGTCGTCGAGCTTGGGGTCGTGCGTCACGGCCACCACGGCGCAGTGCGGGTCGAGCTGCAGTTCCTGCACCAGGTCGTCGGGCATGGCCTTGCTGAAGGTGGTGCCGGGCACGTCCCAGGTGAGGTGGTACTCCTCGCGCGGGTCGCAGCAGATGACTTCGAAGTCCAGCGCGAGCGCCATCTGCGCCAGCACGCGCGAGAGCTGGCCGGCGCCGATGACCAGCATGCGCCAGCGCGGGCCGTACAGCGCGCGCAGCCGCTGCCCGTCGAATGTAAACGTCTCGCCGCGGTGCGCCGGCTCGACGGTGACGGCGCCGCTGGCCAGCTCCAGCCGGCGGGCCACCAGCTCGTGGCGCGCGGTGCGTGCGAGCACCTCGTCGATCCAGCGCGCATCGCGAAGCGGCTCCTGCACCAGGCGCAGGTTGCCCCCGCAGGGCAGCCCGAAGCGCGCCGCCTCCTCCTTGGTGACGCCGTAGGCCACGAGGGTCGGTGCGGCCACGCGTTCGCCATGGCGGACGCGATCGATGAGGTCGTCTTCGACACAACCGCCAGAGACCGAGCCGACCACCTGACCGTCGTCGCGCATGGCCAGCAGCGCGCCGGGAGGGCGCGGCGCGGAGCCCCAGGTCTCGATCACGGTGACCAGCCACACGGCGTGGCCGCCGGCATGCCAATCGCGCGCTTGCGAGAGCACCTGCAGGTCGAGGCTGTCCATGGCACCCTACTTGAGTGAAAGGGCGTGGCCCACCAGCCGCGCGGTGATGTCCACGATCTGGATCATCCGCTCATAGGGCATGCGCGTGGGGCCGATGACGCCCAGCGTGCCGACCACGCGGCCGTCCACTTCGTACGGCGCGGTCACCACCGAGAGTTGTTCGTACGGCACGACCTGGCTCTCGCCCCCGATGAAGATGCGCACGCCCTCTGCGCGGCTGCTCACATCCAGCAGGCGCAGCAGCTGCGTCTTCTGCTCGAACAGGTCGAACATGCGGCGCAGGCTGCCCATGTCCTGGCCGAAGTCCTGCACGCCCAGCAGGTTGCGCTCGCCGGCCACCACCACCTGGTCGGCGCCTTCTTCGGCGGCCTCGCTGCCCGCCTCGACCGCGGCCTGCATCAGCGAGGCGATCTCGCCGCGCAGCGCGTCGACCTCGCGCTTCAGGCGTTCGCGCACCTCTTCGAGCGTGAGGCCGGCGTAGTGCGCATTGACGTAGTTGGTGGCTTCGATCAGCTCGGCCTGCGTGTGGTCGCGCACGGTGAAGACGACGCGGTTCTGCACGTCGCCCTCGGGCGACACGAGGATGACCAGCACCCGCCGCTCGCCCAGGCGCAGGAACTCGATGTGGTGGAAGACGCCGGCCTTGCGCGGCGCGCTGACCACGCCGACGTAGGTGGAAAGGCTGGAAAGCAGCGACGCGGCCTGGGTGATCACGCGCTGCGGCTGGTCGGGGTGCAACTGCTGGCTGATCTGCCCGCGTACGGCCGAGAGTTCTGCGTCGGTGTCGATCGACGCTTCCAGCTCGGCCGGCGCCCGCGCGGTGAGCATGGTGTCGACGAACAGGCGGTAGCCGCGCGCGGTGGGCACGCGGCCGGCGCTGGTGTGCGGGCTGGCGATGAGGCCCAGCTCCTCGAGGTCGGCCATCACGTTGCGAATGGTGGCCGGCGACAGGTCGAGCCCCGAAGCGCGCGACAGCGTGCGCGAGCCCACCGGCTGCCCTTCGGCGATGTAGCGTTCCACCAGCGCCTTCAGCAGAGTGCGGGCACGGTCATCGAGCATGGTGTTTCATTGTACGAACGGCCCCGCGGCGCGTGGCGCTCTCTCGCCTGCGCCGGGCATGGCGGCGCCCCCGCGAACGGGCGTTTCACGAGGGTGGCTATGGTCTAATGCGCCGCATGCCGAAGGCCTTCAAGCATGCCGCCATCGTGGGCAAGTTCCAGGCCCGCGGCATCGGGCCGGTGCTCGAGGAGATCGCGCATTTCCTGGTCGGCCGCGGGCTCGACGTGGTCTTCGAGCGCGAGACGGCGCTCGGCATGGGCGCCACCGGCCTGGCCCGCGACGGCAGCGTCGGCGCGGTGGGCGGGCCGGGCGGCTTCGAGGCGCTGTCGGTCGAGGAACTCGGCCGCCGCTGCGACATCGCGGTGGTGGTGGGTGGCGACGGCACGATGCTCGCCTTCGCACGCGAGATGTCGCGCCACCAGGTGCCGCTGGTGGGCATCAACGCCGGGCGGCTGGGTTTCATCACCGACATCCCGCTCGACCGCTACAAGGAGAGCCTGGCGCCCATCCTGGCCGGCGACTACGAAGAAGAACATCGCTCGATGCTGGCCGGCGGCGTGTGGCGCCAGAGCGACCAGGTCAGCGAGTGCATCTTCGAGGGCGTGTCGCTGAACGACGTGGTGGTCAGCCGCGGCGCCACCGCCGGCATGGTGGAGCTGCGCGTGGACGTCGACGACGACTTCGTCGCCAACCTGCGTGCCGACGGCCTGATCGTCGCCACGCCCACCGGCAGCACGGCCTATGCGCTCTCGGCCGGCGGGCCGATCCTGCACCCTTCGATCGGCGGCTGGGTGGTGGTGCCGATCGCCTCGCACACCTTGAGCAACCGGCCGATCGTGCTGCCCGATGCGGGCGAAGTGCGCATCGGCATCGTGGCCGGCAAGGATGTGTCGGTGAGCTTCGACATGCACAACCTCGCCAGCCTCTTGCACGGCGACCAGATCCGCGTGCGGCGCTCGGCGCACCAGGTGCGCTTCCTGCACCCGCGCGGCTGGAGCTATTACGCCACGTTGCGCCGCAAGCTGCGCTGGTACGAGGGCGGCGTATGAGTCCCCCCCGAAGCGGCCTTCGGCCGCCTCCCCCCAGGGGGCCGAGCGCGGACACGAAGGGTCCGGTGGACCGTTCGTGCCTGGCGAAGGACCGGGCCGCCTGGCCCGCTGCGGCCAGCAAGGCGCGCCGGCGGCCCGGCAAGGCCGTATCCGCGGCGTCCGCTTGGCTGGGGGGTTGTTGAGTGTTGCGCCGGCTGAACCTGCGCGACGTGGTCATCGTCGCCGAGCTCGAGGTGGAGCTGCACCCGGGCTTCAGCGTGCTCACCGGCGAAACGGGGGCGGGCAAGTCGATCCTTGTCGATGCGCTGCAGCTGGCGCTGGGCGGGCGCGCCGAGGCGGCCATCGTGCGCGAAGGCGCGGCGCGCGCCGAGGTGAGTGCCGAGTTCGACAGGCCCGAGGCTCTGCGGCCCTGGCTCGAGGAGGCCGGCTTCGCCGCAGGCGACGATGCGTTGCTGCTGCTGCGCCGCACGGTCGACGCGCAGGGCAAGAGCCGCGCGTGGATCAACGGCAGCCCGGCCACGGTGGCCCAGCTGCGCGAGGCCGCCGAGTGGCTGGTGGACATCCACGGCCAGCACGCCTGGCAAAGCCTGACGCGGCCGGCCGCCGTGCGTGCGCTGCTGGACGAGCAGGCCGGCATCGACACCGCGCCGCTTGCCGCGGCATGGAAGGCGTGGCGCGACGCGCAGGCGCGGCTGGAGGCCGCGCGCGCGCAGCGTGACGCGCTCGCGCGCGACCGCGAGCGGCTGGCTTGGCAGGTGGGCGAGCTGGACAAGCTGGGCCCCGGCGCCGACGAGTGGGAAGCGCTGAACGCCGAGCACCAGCGGCTGGCCCATGGCCAGGCCCTGCTCGATGGCGCACGCGCTGCGCTGGCCGCGGTGAGCGATGACGAGCCGAGCGCGGCGGGCCTTTGCCGGCGCGCCGCCGATGCATTGGACGAGGTGACACGCTTCGACGCCACGCTGGCGCCGGTGGTCGAGGTGATGCGCGGCGCGCAGGCGCAGCTGCAGGACGCCGCGCACACGCTGGCGGCCTACCTGGGGCGCGCCGAGCCCGACCCGCAGCGCCTGGCCGAGCTCGATGCACGTTTGGCCGCCTGGGTGGGTCAGGCGCGGCGTTATCGCCGCGCGCCTGCCGAACTGCCCGCGCTGCTGGCGCAATGGAAGGAAGAGCTGGCGGGGCTCGATGCCGCCGCCGACATCGAGGCGCTCGAACGGGCCGCCGGCGAGAGTGAACAGGCCTGGCGCACAGAGGCCGGGCGCGTCTCGCGGCAGCGCCAGCGGGCCGCGCCGCCGATGGCCGAGGCGGTGACTGCGCAGATGCAGCAGCTGGGCATGGCCGGCGGGCGCTTCGAGGTGGTGCTGGTGCCGCAGGAAGAGCCGCAGAGCTTCGGCCTGGAGACGGTGGAGCTGCGCGTGGCCGGCCACACCGGCAGCACGCCGCGGCCGCTGGCCAAGGTGGCCTCGGGCGGCGAGCTTTCGCGGTTGGCGCTGGCCATTGCCGTCACCACCGCGCAGGGCCTGCAGGCCGCAGGCCAGAGCAATCCGGCGGCCAAGCCGAAGTCCAATGCGGTGGCGGGTGCGGGTGCGGGTGTGGAAGGTGCCGTGGCGAGGCCAGGGCCCGGCGTGCCCACGTTGATCTTCGACGAGATCGACGCCGGCGTCGGCGGCACCGTGGCCGACAGCGTCGGCCGGCTGATGAAGCAGCTGGGCGCGAGTGCGCAGGTGCTGGCGGTCACGCACCTGGCGCAGGTGGCAGCCTGCGCCGACCATCACCTGGTGGTCAGCAAGGCCGAGGTGCAAACGGCCGCGGGGCGGCAGACGCTGTCGGCGCTGCAGCCGGTGGACGGCGAGGCGCGCGTGGCCGAGATCGCGCGCATGCTCGGCGGCGAGCGGCTGTCGGGCACGGCGCACGCACAGGCGATGCTCGGCGCGCAAGCCGCGGCGGGCTCTGCCGCCGGCCCGGCAAAGCCGGTGAAGCCGGCCAGGCCGGAGCGCGCGCGATGAGCGAGTGGATGCCGCTGGGCCCCGAGGGCCGGCAGGATGTCGTGCTGGTCACCGGCATCAGCGGCTCGGGCAAGTCGGTGGCGCTGCATGCGCTGGAAGACGCGGGCTACTTCTGCGTCGACAACCTGCCGCCGGAGCTGCTGCGCGACTTCATCCGCCTGGAGCACGAGCGCTTCACGCATCGCGTGGCCGCGGCGGTGGACGTGCGCACCGCGAGCTCGCTGCCGCACCTGGTGCCGCTGATCGACTCGCTGCGCAGCGAAGGCATCCACGTGCGTTCGATCTTCCTCGATGCCAGCAATGACGCGCTGCTGCGCCGCTACTCCGAGACGCGCCGCCCGCACCCGCTGACAGCGCTGGGCGGCGAGCGCGACAGCACGCGTGCGCTGGGGGAAGCCATCGACCTGGAGCGCCAGCTGCTGGCCGACATCCGTGACGTCTCCACCGTCATCGACACGAGCCAGCTCAGGCCCGCGGTGCTGCGCAGCTGGGTGCGCTCGCTGGTCGGCGCGCGCGACTCGGAGCTGACGCTCGTGTTCGAGAGCTTTGCCTACAAGCACGGCGTGCCGCTGGACGCCGACTACGTGTTCGACGTGCGCGTGCTGCCCAACCCATACTACGTGCGCGAGCTCAGGCCGTTGACGGGCCGCGACGCCCCGGTGGCCGCCTACCTCGACGCGCAGCCCGAGGCCAAGGAGATGCTGGCGCAGATCCTGGGCTTCGTGCAGCGCTGGCTGCCCAACTTCGAGGACGATCAGCGCAGCTACCTCACGGTGGCCATCGGCTGCACCGGCGGGCAGCACCGCTCGGTGTACGCGGTGGAGTGGCTGGTGCGGCAGTTCGAGCCGCGGCACGCCACGCTGGTGCGCCACCGCGAGCTGGACGCGCGCGAATGAGTTCGCCGGCGTTGCCCGCGGCCGGGCCGCCGCGGCCGGCGTTGCCGCAGCCGTTGGCGCTGTTCCCGCTGAACGTGGTGCTCTTCCCGGGCGCGCTGCTGTCGCTGCGGGTGTTCGAGGCGCGCTACCTGGACCTCGTGAGCCAGTGCATGAAAAGCGGCAGCGGCTTCGGCGTCGTGTGCCTCAAGCGCGGCACCGAGGCCGGCCGCGTGGCGGGCCAGGTGGAGTTCGAGAACGTCGGCGTGCTTGCACGCATCGACGAGGTCGACGCCGAGCAGGCCGGCATCCTGCGCGTGCGCTGCACCGGCCAGGGGCGCTTCCGGCTGCAGGGCGCGCCCTGGCAGCAGGACAACGGCCTGTGGCAAAGCGCGGCCGAGCTGATCGCCGCCGACGCGGCCCACATGCCGGGCCCGGCCATGCTGCAGACGGTGAACGCGCTGGCCGAGGCCATCCGCAAGCTGCAGCAGATGGACAAGGTGCCTTTCGCCGAGCCTTACCGGCTGGACGATGCCGGTTGGGTGGCCAACCGCTGGTGCGAGCTGCTGCCGGTGCCCCTGGCGGCCAAGCAAAAGCTGATGGAGCTGGCCGACCCGGTGATCCGGCTGTCGATCGTCGACGGGTACTTGCGCGACAAGAAGGTGGTGCTCGGCTGAGCGCCGCGGCCCGGCGCGCGGGCCGTGTGGCAAGGTGCTGGCTTGCGAAGATGACCAGCCCGATCGCGATTCTGATTGGCGACCGGTGATCGGCGAAGCGTGCCGGTCCGCGCGCCGATCAAGCGGCTTCGAGCAACCGGCGCACCGGCGCAGGCAGGCCCAGCGCCAGGGCCTCGTCGGGCCGCAGCCAGCGGCCCGCGCCCAGCCGCTGTACCAACTCGGCTTCCGCCGGCCCCCGGGCACGCGCCGGCCAGCGCCAGTGCAACGGGCGCAGCGTCCAGTCGAAGTGCGTGAGCGCGTGCCGCACCTCGGGCAGCGCCTGCGCCGTGCCGGGCCAGCCGGCGGTGGCGCGGGTCAACGCCGCGGCGTCGGCCACCAGCGGCAGGCACCACAGGCCCGCCCACACGCCGGTGCCCGGGCGGCGCGCCAGCCACCAGCGGCCGCGGTGTTCCAGCCACAGCAGGATGTCGTCGCGCGCGCCGCGGCGCGTGCGGCGGCTCTTCACCGGGTAGGCCTCGGGGCGGCCTTCTTGGTGCGCCGTGCACTGCGTGGCCAGCGGGCAGCGCGCGCACTGCGGCTGCCGCGCCAGGCACACGGTGGCGCCGAGGTCCATCAAGCCTTGCGTGTAGCTCTCGATGCCGCGCGCCGGCAGCAGCGCCCGGGCGTGTGCCCAAAGGGCCCGCTCGGCGGCCGCTTCAGCCAGATCACCACCGAAGCCGAGCAGGCGCGTCAGCACGCGCTTGACGTTGCCGTCGAGGATGGCCGCACGTTCGCCGAAGCAGAAGGCGGCGATGGCCGCGGCCGTGCTGCGGCCGATGCCGGGCAGCCGCGCCAGCGCCGCGCTGTCCGGCGGGAAGCGCCCGTCATGCGCGGCCATCACCTGCTGCGCGCAGCGGTGCAGATGGCGCGCGCGACTGTAGTAGCCCAGGCCACTCCACAGCGCCAGCACCTCGTCCTCGCTCGCCGCGGCGAGCGCCTGCACGTGCGGGAAGCGCTCGAGGAATCGCTCGTAGTAGCCCACCACCGTGGCGACCTGCGTCTGCTGCAGCATCACCTCGGAAAGCCAGACGCGGTACGGGTTGCGCTCGCCGACCCATGGCAGGCCGCGGCGGCCATGCCGGCGCTGCCAGCGCTGCACGGCGGCGGCGACTTCGGGGCGCGGGTCCGGCTCGGCGTGCGTGGCGCCCGCGGCCGGGCGCTCGGTGCGGCTCAAGCCGCGTTCTGCCGCGCTGCAGGCAGCTCGTCGAGTTCGAGCTCTGCGGCCAGGCTGCCGGCGGCGGCGGCGCTGTCCAGCACGGTGTCGAAGCGGCGGCTCTGTGCCGCCGATGCCGGCACGGCCACCGGCAGCAGCGCCGGCAGCACGGTGTCCACCAGCCGGTCTTCCTGCCCGGGCGGGCAACGCGCCGCGGACACCGCGTTGCCGGCCAGCGCCTCGATGCGGCTGATGAGGTGGACGAGGTGGTCTTCCTGCTGCTGCACCTCGGCGATGCGCAGCTCCAGCTCGCCGGCAGCGCTCTGCACGCGCTCCAGCGAGTCGCGCCGGCGCGCGAAGCCGCGACGCCGCTCGCGCAGCTGCATCTCGATCTGGCCTGAACTGGCCTTGCTCCACAGCTCGAGCTCGCCGCCGGCGTTCTCGAACACCACTCGCAGCTTGGACAGCAGCATGCGCCGGAACTGCTCGGCGAAGCCCGGCTGCGACATGCGCCAGGCCTGGTGGAAGCCGAAGTAGCGGCTGTAGTTGTCCTGGATCAGCGTGAGCTCGCGGCGGTACGCCTCCAGCGAGGGCGCGGGGCTGACGATCAGCGCGAAACCGAACTCGGTGTTCAGCTGCGTGAAACTGGCCTCGAGCATCTGGCGCATCTCGTCGGCCTGGCGCTCGGCCGCCGACAGCACGCCGCGAAGGCGTTCCAGCAGGCCGGCGAAGGCCGCCTTGCCGCCGATGTTGAACGGGCGGCCGGCCGTGTCGTTCTGCAGCACGCCGACCTCGCGGCGCAGCGTCTCGTTGGACAGGCGCGCGGTCATCTCGCGCAGCTGCCGCATCTGCACCGAGCGCAGCGCGGCCAGCCGCGCCGTGCAGCGCTCGAACTCGGCCGCTTCGACCTCGACGCGTTCGAGCATGCGCTGCAGCTTGCCGCTGCTCTTGCCGCGCAGGCCGCGCAGCTCCAGCAACTGCTCGGCGGTGTGGCGGCGGCGGTCGGCCAGGCGGTGCAGCGCGCCGGCGTGCAGCTGCTGCACGACGGTGACGGCGGCCTGCACCAGCAGCTCGTGCCGGCGCGGCATCAGCCCTTCGGCCAGCGCGCGCTCCAGCGGCGGCACGCGGCTGGCCGTGACGGCCTCGGCGTTGTGGCCCACGCGCGCCGAGAGGGCGTCGCGCGCCGACAGCGCAAACACGCGCGCCAGTGGGATCTCCAGCGTGGCGGCAGTATGGCGGCGCTGCTGCTCGATCTGCGCTTCCACTTCCTCGGTGGTGGCGAGCGGGTCGACCAGCGTGTCGATCTTGTTCAGCACGACGAAGCGCTCGAGGCTGGCGCCGCCCAGGTGCTCGCGCCAGATGGCCAGGTCGGTGCGCGTCACGCCGGTATCGGCGGCGAGCACGAACACCACAGCGTGCGCGGTGGGCAGCAGGCCCAGCGTCAGCTCGGGCTCGGCGCCGATGGCGTTCAGGCCCGGCGTGTCGATGACCACCAGCCCGGCTTCGAGCAGCGGGTGCGGGTAGTTGATGAGTGCGTGGCGCCAGTTCGGCACCTCGACCCTGCCGTCGGCCGTCTGCGGCGGGTTGTCTTCGGGCCGGTTCTCGTTCCACAGGCCCAGCGCGGTGGCCTGCTCGACGCTGACATGCTGGGTGCGCGTGACGGCGGCGAGCGCCTGCGTCAGCGACTGCGTGTTGCGCGGCTCCAGCGGCACATGCTGCCAGGCCTCGTCGTGGCCGCGCAGCTCGGCCAGCGACAGGCCGCGCAGCCGCGTCTCGATCGGCAGCAGCGACAGGCGCGGCGGCCGGTCGGCGTCGTGGCGCAGCTCCACCGGGCACATCGTGGTGCGCCCTGGCGTGGCCGGCAGCACGCGCCGGCCGGCATCGGCGAAGAAGATGGCGTTGATCAGCTCCGACTTGCCGCGCGAGAACTCGGCCACGAAGGCCAGCACGAGCTTGTCGGAAGCGAGCCGCTCGCGCAGCGCGATGATCTGCGCGGTGGCGGCGTCGTCCTGCAGGTCGTTGTCGGCCAGCAGCGCCGAGAGCGACTGCACCCGCTTGTCCACCGCACCACGCCAGCCGGCCAGGGTGTCGAGCTGGCGGGCGATGACGGTCTTCATCCGGTGGGCGGGCTGGCGCGCGGCGCATCCTAGCGGAAGGGGGCGGCGCTGGCTGTGTCCGTTTATCTCTTCGCGAGGAGTACGGGTGGGGTGCCGGCCCGGGCGGGCCGGCTTGGCGCGATCGGCAAGTTCGGCAAGTTCGGCAAGTTCGGCAAGTTCGGTCGCCGCCTCGCTCAGGCGCGCTGGCAGCCCGGGCAGTAGTAGGTGGATCGCTGGGCCTGCACGATGCGTCGCACCGGGCGGCGGCAGCGCGGGCAAGGCAGCCCCTCGCGCCCGTAGACGGCGGCCTCGGTCTGGTAGGCGCCGCTGGCGCCATGTGCATCGCTGAAGTCGCGCAGCGTCGAGCCCCCGATGGCCACCGCGCGGGCCAGCGTCAGCCGCAGCGCCTCGAGCAGCCGCGCAGCCCGCTGCGGGCCCAGCCTTCGGGCTGGCGTGGCCGGGTGGATGCCGGCGCGGTGCAGCGCCTCGCAGGCGTAGATGTTGCCTGCGCCGACCACCACCTCGCCGGCCAGCAGCACGGCCTTGATGGGCGTGCGGCGGCCCTGCAGCGCCTGGTGGAAGGCGGCCGGCGTGAACCCCGGGTCGAAGGGCTCGGCGCCCAGGCGGGCCAGCAGGCCGCTGGCCGGCGGCCGGTCCAGCGCCGGCGCGTGCACCACGGCGCCGAAGCGCCGCGGGTCGGTCAGGCGCAGCGTGCCGCGGCTGGTGACGAGGTCGAAGTGGTCGTGCGCGCCCGGGGGTGGCGGTGGCGTGCCGACCGCGCCGCGGGCCAGCAGGGCGAGCGAGCCCGACATTCCAAGGTGGATCAGCAGGCCGCCCGCCGGGGCCGGCGCAGCGCCGTCGATGCGCATGAGGGGCAGCCAGAGGTACTTGCCGCGCCGCTGGACCGGCCCGAGCCGGGTGCCTACCAGCTGCTGCGGCCGGCACCCCAGCGGCCAGCGCAGCGGCTTGCCCAGCCGAACACCGAGCACGCGGGCGTCGCGCAGGGGCTCGTCGATTCCTTGGCGGGTGACCTCCACCTCCGGCAACTCGGGCATGAATTCATTATGTGAGAATGACTTGCAGCCCTGGAGCGCCATGACTGACCTCGTCCGCCGCGCCGCCGCCGGCACCCGCAAGACGCCGCCGGGCGTGATTCGTCCAGGGCTCACTGCCTTGGCCCTGTCGATGGCCGCGGGAGGGCTGCTGCCGGTGGCGCAGGCCCAGGTCGGTGGGCCGGCGACCGCGCAGCTGACCGCGCCGCTGCCGGGGGCTGATGCAGCGGCGGGCCGGCCGCAGGTGCCGCCGGCCCAGGGGGCCAACTCGTCGCTGGATGCGCCGCTGTTCTACCAGTTGCTGATCGGCGAGCTGGAGCTGCGCGGCGGAGAGAACGGCACCGCCTACGCGGTGATCCTCGACGCGGCCCGGCGCACCAAGGACGAGTCGCTTTTCCGGCGCTCGGTGGACATCGCGCTGGCCGCCCGCTCGGGCGAGCAGGCGCTGGCGGCTTCGCGCGCGTGGCGGACGGCCAAGCCCGAGTCCACCGATGCGGTGCGCATGCAGTTGCAGATCCTGGTGGCGATGGGGCGGCTGCCGGACACCGTCGAGCCGGCGCGCGCGCTGATCAACGCCACGCCGCCGGCCGAGCGCGGCGGCACCATCGCGGCGTTGCCGCGCTTTTTCCAGCGCGCCAGCGAGCCCAAGGCGGTGGCCGGGGTGATCGAGGAGATCGTGCGGCCTCATCTGCAGGCCGAGAGCACGCGCGTGCCGGCGCGCATCGCCCAGGGCCGTGCCTGGCTGGCCGCGGGCGATCGCGGTCGGGCGCTCGAGTTGGCGCGCGAGGCGCAGGCGCTGGACCCAGCGGCCCCGGGTCCGGCGCTGCTGGCGCTGGAGATGATGCGCGAGTCGCCCGAGGCCGCGCAGCTGGTCGCCGCGCACATGGCGCGGGCCGATGTCGAGGCGCCGATGCGGCTTGCCTATGTGCGCGCGCTGACCGACGCCAACCGCTACGGTGAGGCGGTGGCCCAGCTGCAGCAGGCCACGCGCCAGCAGCCGGGGTTCGCGCCGAGCTGGCTCACGCTGGGTGCGCTGCAACTGGAGCTGCGCAACACGCACGAGGCCGAGGCGGCGCTGTCGCGCTATGTCGAGCTGGCGCAGGGCGCGCAGGCGCAGCCCACCCTCCCGGGCGCGGGCGCCGTGGCCGGCGGCGACGACGACGATGACGAACCGGGCCGGGCCGGCGCCGACCGCGGGCTGGTGCAGGCCTGGCTGATGCTCGCGCAGGCTGCCGAGCAGCGGGGCGACTTTGCGGCGGCCGAAGGCTGGCTCGGGCGCATCGAGGACCCCCGCCGTGCACTCGAGGTGCAGACCCGTCGCGCCTCCATCCTGGCGCGGCAGGGCAAGCTTGCCCAGGCGCGGCAATTGATCCGCACTGCGCCCGAGCGCACCACCGAGGACGGCCGCGCCAAGCTGGTGGCCGAGGTGGGCGTGCTGCGCGAGGTGAAGCGCTGGCGCGATGCGTATGACGTGCTGGCCGGCGCCGTGAAGCGCCAGCCCGACGACAGCGATCTCCTCTACGAGCAGGCCATGATGGCCGAGAAGCTCGAGCGCATCGACGAGATGGAGCGGCTGCTCAGGCGCGTGATCGAGCTCAAGCCGACCAATGCCCATGCGCACAACGCGCTGGGTTATTCGCTGGCCGATCGCAAGCAGCGGCTGCCCGAAGCACGTGAGCTCATCCGCCGCGCGCTCGAGCTCGCGCCGGGTGACCCGTTCGTCACCGACAGCCTGGGCTGGGTCGAGTTCCGCATGGGCAATCGGGAGGAGGCGTTGCGCCACCTGGAGAACGCCTGGCGCGCCCGGCCTGACCCCGAGATCGGCGCGCACCTGGGCGAAGTGCTGTGGTCGCTGGGCCGCAAGGAAGACGCGCGGCGCATCTGGCGCGAGTCGCGCGGCAAGGACGCCACCAACGAGGTGTTGCGCGAGACGCTCACGCGCCTGCGCGCCGATCTGTGATCTTTCTGGGCGCTGTGCCGGCCGCCGCGCAACCGCGGGGCCGCGCAGACCTCGCCGCGGCGCGGGCAGCGAGACGCACCGCGCTGGCCCACCTGATCGCGTGCACCGCAGCCGCCCTGGCCGCCGGCTGCGCGCAGGCGCCCGTCGCCCCGGCGCCCGCCCTGGCGGCGGCCGGGCGCATGAGCCTGCGCATCGAGGCCCATGGCGATCGCCCCGCGCAGAGCCAGAGCGCGAGCTTCGAGTGGCGCGGAGACGGTGAACGCGGCGAGCTGGCGCTGCTGTCGCCGCTGGGTACGCAACTCGCACAGGCGCGCTGGGGCCCGGGCGAAGTGAGGCTGGTCACGCCCGAGGGCGCCGCGCGATTCGACACCCTCGAGGCGCTGGCCGAGCACACGTTCGGTGAGCGACTGCCGTTGCAGGCCTGGGCCGACTGGCTTGCCGGCCGGCCGTGGTCCGGCGCGGCGTCGGCGCCGCTGGAGGGCGCGACGCCGGGGTTCGAGCAGCTGGGCTGGCGTGTCGATCTGTCGCGTCACGGCGATGGCCGCATCGACGCGCGGCGGCCGGCCCCGCCGGCCGTGACCATGCGCATCGTGCTCGACCTCGGATCGAGGGGCCCCCCGTGACCCTGCGCGCGCTGCATGACGTGCCGGCGCCGGCCAAGCTGAACCTCTTCCTGCACGTGATCGGCCGGCGCGACGACGGCTACCACCTGCTGCAATCGCTGTTCGTGCTCATCGACTGGGCCGACCGGCTGCACTTCGAACGGCGCGAGGACGGTCGCATCGCGCGGCACGACCTGGCGGCGGGTGGCGCGGCCCCGGCCGCCGTGCTGCCCGCCGACGACCTGTGCGTGCGCGCGGCACGGGCGCTGGCCCAGGCCAGCGGCACGACCCTGGGCGCCGACATCCACCTGGCCAAGCAAGTGCCCACAGGTGCCGGCATGGGCGGCGGCAGCTCGGATGCGGCCACCACGCTGCTGGCGCTGAACCGCCTGTGGGGCCTGGGCTGGCCGCGCGAGCGGCTGGCGCAGCTCGGCCTGGCGCTCGGGTCCGACGTGCCGTTCTTCGTGCACGGCTGCAACGCGTTCGTGGAAGGCGTCGGCGAACGCATCACCCCGCTCAGCGTGCCGGCGCAGCGCTACGCGGTGGTCAAGCCGGCGGCGTCGCTGGACACGGCGTCCGTCTTTCGGCACCCGGCACTCAGGCGCGACACCGAGCCCGTTATACTTTCGGGCTTTCTTGGGGGCGGTGCGCTGCAAGGTGCGCCAACCAGCTGCCCCGGGAACGCCGGCGCGCCCGAGGGCGCGGCCTTCACAGCCATAGGCGGCGGGTTCGGCACCAACGACCTGCAGCCCGCGGCCGAAGACCGGTGCCCCGAGGTGGCCGAGGTGGCACGCTGGCTCCAGGCTCGTTTCGGCAACAGCCGCATGACGGGCTCGGGCAGCGCGGTGTTCTCGAGAGCGCAAGAGGGTACTTTTCCGGGCCAGGCCGCACCATCCAAGGCGATGCCCGCGCCAGCCGACCCGCCCGATGTCCTGGCGGGCCTGCCGGCCGGGTGGGTGGGGCGCTTGTGCCAGGGGCTCGACCAGCATCCGCTGCGGGGCTGGACGGGCTGAGCCAGACGGTCAGACCACAGAGAGTTCCGGTGGTGCCGCGGCGCTTGTGCGCTGGCGGTGCGACCCGTGTAGGGGAGTCGCCAAGTTGGTTAAGGCATCGGATTTTGATTCCGACATACGAGGGTTCGAATCCTTCCTCCCCTGCCAAACCCACACGTTGCAACCTTGTCCCGCGCCCCGGCGCACCCCGCGTCAACCCTTGTCTCCAGCCCAGACCTGACCCGCCCGCCGGGCCGACCCCAGCCGACACCGGCCCTGGGCCGGGCCCGACCAGCCGGGTCACCGCCCTCCGGAGCCCGACCCGTGCTGTTCAACACCGTGCTCTTCACCGGCAATGCCAACCCGGTGCTGGCGCAGGAGATCGCCTCGCACCTGGGCGTGGAACTCGGCCAGGCGTCGGTGGGCCGCTTCTCCGACGGCGAGGTCACCATCGAGATCCGCCAGAACGTGCGCGCGCGCGACATCTTCGTCGTGCAGCCGACCTGCACGCCGGTCAACGAGAACCTGATGGAGCTGCTGGTCATGGTCGACGCGATGAAGCGCGCCAGCGCCCGCCGCATCACCGCCGTGATCCCGTACTTCGGCTACGCGCGGCAGGACCGGCGGCCGCGCAGCACGCGCGTGCCGATCAGCGCCAAGGTGGTGGCCAACCTGCTGGAGACGGTGGGCGTCGAGCGTGTGCTGACGATGGACCTGCACGCCGACCAGATCCAGGGCTTCTTCGACATCCCGGTCGACAACATCTACGCCAGCCCGGTGCTGCTTTCTGACCTGAAGAGCAAGCGCTACCAGAACCTGGTGGTGGTCAGCCCCGATGTCGGCGGCGTGGTGCGCGCGCGCGCGCTGGCCAAGCAGCTGGGCTGCGACCTGGCCATCATCGACAAGCGCCGGCCCACCGCCAACGTCTCCGAGGTGATGCACGTCATCGGCGAGATCGAAGGCCGCAATTGCGTGATCATGGACGACATGATCGACACCGCCGGCACGCTGGTGAAGGCTGCCTAGGTGCTCAAGGAGCGCGGCGCCAAACGCGTATACGCCTACTGCACGCACCCGGTTTTCAGCGGCCCCGCCGTCGAGCGCATCGCCAAGAGCGCGCTGGACGAGGTGGTGATCACCAACACCATTCCGCTGTCCGTGGCCGCCAAGGGCTGCCCGAAGATCCGCCAGCTGTCGGTGGCGTTCCTGTTCGCCGAGACCATCCGGCGCATCAGCGACGGCGAGTCGGTCACCTCGCTGTTCTCGGAGCAGAACAACAACTTCTAGAGGACAAGCCGGCCCCTTGCGGGCCGGCCAAGCGGGCTGGGTGAGTCTGCACCGAGCCCTTTCACGGCACCTGGTCGCGGGTGCCTTTCGCAACGAAGACCCCAACCACGGAGTCACCATGAAATTCACCGCTTTCGAGCGTACGCTGCAGGGGACCGGAGCGAGCCGCCGCCTGCGCCTCGCCGACAAGGTGCCAGGCATCGTCTACGGTGCCGGCTCGCCCAGGATGATCGAGCTCGATCACAACGCGTTGTTCTTCGCGCTGAAGAAGGAAGCCTTCCACAGCTCCATCCTCGAGATGGAACTGGCCGGCAACGTCGAGAAGGTGCTGCTGCGCGACTTCCAGATGCACGCCTGGAAGCCGATCGTCATGCACATCGACTTCCAGCGCGTCGACGAGAACACCCGGCTGCGCAAGAAGGTGCCGCTGCACTTCAAGGGCGAAGAGAACTCGCCGGCAGTGAAGACCGACCACTGCCTGGTGGGCCACGTGGCCAACGAGATCGAGATCGAGTGCCTGGCGGCCAAGCTGCCCGAGTACATCGACATCGACCTGTCGGGCCTCGTCAAGGGCCAGAGCCTGCACGCCAGCGATCTCAAGCTGCCCGAGGGCATCAAGGCCGTGCGCCACGGCACGCTCAACCCGGTGATCGTCTCGGTCACCGTGCCCAGGGTCGAAGCCGAAGAGGCTGCGCCGGCCGCGCCGGTGGTCGCCGCGCCGGACAAGAAGGCCGCACCCAAGAAGAAGGACGAGAAGCAGAACAAGAAGTAGTCATTGGCGGGTGCGCCGGCCAACCGTGCCGCGCGCACCCTCCAACTGGGGTGCCGGCTGCTCGCCGCCCCACCCCATCCGCAGGCCTCACTCCGGTGAGGCCTTGTCGTTTGGGCGCTCCCGATAATCCCGGCCCATCATGATTCGATTTTTCGTCGGCCTGGGCAACCCGGGCGCGGAGTACGAGGACACGCGCCACAACGCCGGCTTCTGGTGGGTGGACGCGCTGGCGCTTGAACTCGGCGTGCGCCTCACGCCCGAGGCGCGCTACCAGGCCATCACCGCGCGCGTGAACGGCAAGTCTGCCGACGGCGGCCCCGTGTGGCTGCTGGAGCCGATGACCTACATGAACCGCTCGGGCGTCTCGGTGGCGGGCCTGGCGCGCTTCTACAAGATCGAGCCGAAGGAGATCCTCGTCGTGCATGACGAGCTCGACCTGCAGCCCGGCCAGGCCAAGCTCAAGTTCGGCGGCAGCGCTGCCGGTCACAACGGCCTGAAGGACATCCACGGCATGCTCGGCACGCTGGACTTCTGGCGCCTGCGGCTGGGCATCGGCCACCCGGGCGTGAAGGCCGAGGTGGTGAACTACGTGCTCAAGCGTCCGTCGGCCGAGCACCGCGAGGCGATCGGCAAGTCGATCGAGCAGTCGCTGAAGGCCGCGCCACTGCTGATGGCGGGGCAGATGGACAAGGCCCTGGCGCGCGTGCATGCCGGGCCAGAGCGGCCCAAGCCGCCGCGCAAGGACGCGGCCGCGGCGCCGCGGCCTCCCGAAGGAAGCGAAGCGTTGCCACCGGCCCTTGGTGAAGGAGACGACACATGATCCGCCGTTGCATCTCGAAGGCCCGGGCGCTGCCCGTGCTGCTGGCCGCCCTCGGCCTTGGGGGCGCGCTGGCTGCCTCGGCGGGCGGCGCCCAGGTGTGGCGCTGCGGCCCCGACGGCCGCCACTACAGCGACGCGCCCTGCGCCGAGGGTCGCGCCGTCGACGCGGCCGACCCCCGCAGCGCCGGGCAAGTGGCGCAGGCCCGCGAAGTGCTGGCGGCCGACATCCGCCGGGCCGAAGCGATGCGGCGCGAGCGCTTGCACCGAGAGGCGGCTGCTCTTGCCGCCCAGGGCCTGCAGCCCGCAGGCATCAAGCCGGCCGCGTTGCGCCTGGCGCAGCCGCAGCGGCCGCTGGCTCGGAAGGCGGGCCAGGGGGCGCCGGGTGTGCAGGGCTCGCAGCGGGCGCCAGGCTCGAAGCGGCCTCGCCCGCCTGCTGCCGCTGCAGACGATGGAACTTGGCGAGCAACTGCTCCGGCGACTCCACGAACGCCGGGTTGACCGGGATGCATGCCACCGGGCACACCTGCACACATTGCGGCTCGTCGAAGTGGCCCGCGCACTCGGTGCACCTGTGCGGGTCGATCTCGTAGATCAGCTCGCCCAGCGAGATGGCCTCGTTGGGGCACTCGGGTTCGCAGACGTCGCAGTTGATGCACTCGTCGGTGATCCACAGCGCCATGGGGTGACTCCGGTCGGTGCGTGCTGCAGAAGGTCCCGCCGGCCGGCGCCCGCGTTCACGCCTCGTCGGGCTGCGCCACCCGTTCCTTCAAGCGCCTGAGCACCGAAGGCGCGACGAACTTCGACACGTCGCCGCCGAGGCTGGCGATCTCACGCACGAAGGTGCCGCTGACGAACTGGAACTGGTCGCTGGGTGTCATGAACACCGTTTCCACGTCGGGCATCAGTTGGCGGTTCATGCCTGCCATCTGGAACTCGTATTCGAAGTCGCTCACCGCCCGCAGGCCGCGCACCACCACCTTGCCGCCGCTCGCGACGACGAAGTCGCGCAGCAGGCCCCGAAACGGCGTCACTTCGACGTTCTTGTACGGCGCGGCGATCTCGCTGGCGATCTCCAGCCGCTCGGCAATGGTGAACATCGTGCGCTTGTGATGCCCGGCCGCCACCGCGAGGATCAACCGGTCATACAACCGTGCTGCGCGGCGCATCAGGTCCTCGTGGCCCAGCGTCATCGGATCGAAGGTGCCCGGGTAGACGGCCGTGATCGGCATGGCATTGGTCATGGCGCGGGCCTCCTCGCCCTCGGTGGCATTGGTGGGGGGACGAGCACCTGCCGGCAGGCCGGCGGCGGCTGATGTTGCGGCGCAGTGTAGCGGGGCGCTCAGCCCACGATCACAAGCCCACGATCACAAGGCCGCGCTCACCGACCGCCATCGCGCCCATCCTCACGGCGCGATCTCGCCGCCGCCCCGCCGCATCAGCATCGCATGCACCGCGCCCGCACGCAACGATCGCCACGGCTCGAATCCGGCGGGCACCGCGGCCAGCGGCTGCGGGCCTTCGACGTAGAGCAGCCCCGTGGGCGAAATGAGCGGCGCCGCCAGTTCCGCCGCGCGTGCGCATGCCCCCGCCCCGAACGGCGGATCGAGCAGCACGAGGTCGAAGCGCCCCGGCGCTGCCCGCGACATCCAGGCCAGTGCGTCGGTGCACAGGATGGTCAGCATGGTGCCCTTCAGCCGCTCCTTCGACGCCTGCAGCCCGCGCGCGATGGCCGGGTCTCGCTCCAGCAGCATCACCTCCGCGGCGCCACGCGAAGCGGCCTCGAAGCCGAGCGCGCCGCTGCCTGCGAACGCGTCGAGCACGCGCCAGCCCGTGAGTTCCTGCCCCAGCCAGTTGAACAGCGTCTCGCGCACGCGGTCGGGCGTGGGGCGCAGGCCGGGCTGGGCGGGAACCGGCAGCTTGCTGCGTTTCCACAGTCCGCCGATCAGGCGGACTTCACCTTGACGTCCGCCGATAAGGCGGACTTCACCTTGACGTCCGCCGATCAGGTGGACTTCACCTTGACGTCCGACGATGGTGCGGACCTCCCCGGAGCGTCCGCCGCTGGGCCGCGCCGCGCCCGGCGCCGCGCCCTTGCGGGTGCTCACAGCCGCACGGCAATGCCGTCGCGCGCCAGCAGCGCCTTGGCCTGGCCGACCGTGAACTCGCCGTAGTGGAAGATGCTGGCCGCCAGCACCGCGTCGGCGCCGCCGATGCGGATGCCTTCACTCAGGTGCTCCAGCGCGCCCACGCCACCCGAGGCGATCACCGGCACCGGCACCGCATCGCTCACCGCGCGCGTCAGCGCCAGGTCGAAGCCGACCTTCGTGCCGTCGCGGTCCATGCTGGTCAGCAGGATCTCGCCGGCGCCGAGTTCGGCCATGCGCCGCGCCCAGGCCACCGCGTCGAGGCCGGCGTTGTGGCGCCCGCCGTGCGTGTAAACGTCCCAGCCCTCGCCGCGCGCCGCCACCTCCTGGGCCTTGCGCCGCTTGGCGTCGATGGCCACCACGATGCACTGCGCGCCGTACTTGTCGCTCGCTTCGCGGATGACCTCGGGCCGCGCCACCGCGGCGGAGTTGAAGCTCACCTTGTCGGCGCCGGCGTTGAGCAGCCGGCGCACGTCGGCCACCGTGCGCACCCCGCCGCCCACGGTGAGCGGGATGAACACCTGCGAGGCCACCGCCTCGATGATCGGCAGGATCAGGTCGCGCGCGTCGCTGGTGGCGGTGATGTCGAGGAAGGTCAGCTCGTCGGCGCCCTGCTCGTTGTAGCGCGCCGCAATCTCCACCGGGTCGCCGGCGTCGCGCAGCTCGACGAAGTTGACGCCCTTGACGACGCGACCGCCGGTCACGTCCAGGCAGGGGATGATGCGCTTGGCGAGCATGCGTTCACTTTCGGGGCCAGGGGCCGAGCCCCAGGCGCGGCAGGTTCGGAGGGTACCCCGCAATCCCTCACCCGGCGGCGCTGCCGTTCAGCTCGTCGGCGCGCCGCTGCGCCGCGGCGAAATCGAGCGCGCCGGTGTAGATGCTGCGGCCGCAGATGACGCCGGTGATGCCGTCGGCTTGCACCGCGCACAGCTGCTCGATGTCGGCGATGCCCGCCAGCCCGCCCGAGGCGATGACCGGGATGGAAAGCGACTGCGCCAGCTTCACCGTCGCCTCGACGTTGATACCGGTCAGCATGCCGTCGCGGCCGATGTCGGTGTAGATGACTGCCTCGACGCCGTAGTCCTCGAACTTCCTGGCCAGGTCGGCCACCTCGTGGCCGGTGAGCTTGCTCCAGCCGTCGGTGGCGACCTTGCCCTCCTTGGCGTCCAGCCCCACGATGATGTGGCCGCCGAAGGCGCTGCAGGCGTCCTTCATGAAGCCGGGGTTCTTCACCGCGGCAGTGCCGATGACGACGTAGCTGATGCCGTCGTCGAGATAGCGCTCGATGGTGTCGAGGTCGCGGATGCCGCCGCCCAGCTGCACCGGGATGTCGTCGCCCACGGCACGCAGGATGGACTTCACCGCGCCTTCGTTCACCGGCCGGCCGGCGAAGGCGCCGTTCAGGTCGACCAGGTGCAGGCGCCGCGCGCCGGCCTGAAGCCAGCGGCGCGCCATCGCGGCCGGGTCGTCGCCGAAGGTGGTGACGGCATTCATGTCGCCTTGCTGCAGGCGCACGCACTTGCCGTCCTTGAGGTCGATGGCTGGGATCAGCAGCATGGCTCGACAGGAGCGGGTGAACAGAGGTGGGGCGGGTGGGGTGGGTCGAGCGGCGCCGCGGCGTGCAGGGGCGGTGAGGCGGATCGGGGCGACGGCGAGGGCGAGGAGGCGGCGCTCGGGTGAAGCCTGGCGAGGGGGCTGCAACGCGGGGCGTGCGGCGAGCGATCAGTGGCTGATCAAGGCTTCCAGAGCAGGAAGTTGCGGTACAGGGCCAGTCCCTGCGCGGCGCTCTTCTCGGGGTGGAACTGGGTGGCAAAAATGTTATCCCGCGCCAGCGCGCTGGTAAAGCGTGCGCCGTACTCGGTTTCACCTGCGCTGTGGCGCGGCTGCTCGGGCGCGGCGTGGAAGCTGTGCACGAAGTAGAACCAGCTGCCGTCGGCCACGCCGCGCCACACAGGGTGGTGTGCCGCCGCGTCGGTGCGATGCACGCGGTTCCAGCCCATCTGCGGCACCTTGTAGCGGCTGCCGTCGGGTTGGCGCAGGCCTTCCAGCCGGAAGCGGCGCACGCGGCCGGGGATGAGCGCGAGGCCTGGCGTGTCCTGTTCCTCGCTGTGCTCCAGCAGCATCTGCATGCCCACGCATACGCCGAACAGCGGCTTGCTCGCCGCTGCGTCGCGCACCGCTTCTTCCAGGCCCGAGGCGCGCAACTCGTGCATGCAATCGCGCATCGCGCCCTGGCCGGGCAGCACCACGCGGGAGGCAGCGAACACCTCTTCCGCGTTGGCGGTGACGATCACCTTCACGTCCAGCTCGCGCGCCGCATGCGCCACCGCCTGCGACACCGAGCGCAGGTTGCCCATGCCGTAGTCGACGACGGCGACGGTGTCCATGGCGAGGCTCAACGTGTCGGCGGCGCGCCGTTCAGGGTGCCCGCATTCAGAGCGAACCCTTGGTCGAAGGGATCACCCCGGCGGCGCGCGCATCGGGCGCCAACGCCATGCGCAGCGCGCGCGCAAAGGCCTTGAAGACCGTCTCGCACTGGTGGTGCGCGTTGTCGCCCTTCAGGTTGTCGATGTGCAGCGTGACCTGCGCATGGTTGGCAAAGCCCTGGAAGAACTCGAAGGCCAGTTGCGTGTCGAAGCCGCCGATCTGCCCGGCCTTGAACGCCACGTCCATGTGCAGCCCCGGGCGGCCCGAAAAGTCGACCACCACGCGCGAAAGCGCCTCGTCCAGCGGCACGTAGGCGTGGCCGTAGCGCGTGATGCCGCGCTTGTCGCCCGCGGCCTGCGCCACCGCCATGCCCAGCGTGATGCCCACGTCTTCCACCGTGTGGTGGCCGTCGATGTGCAGGTCGCCCGCGGCTTCGATCGTCAGGTCGATCAGCCCGTGGCGCGCGATCTGGTCGAGCATGTGGTCGAAGAAGCCGATGCCGGTGGCGAGCTTGGCCAGGCCGGTGCCGTCGAGGTTGACGGCGACGCGGATCTTGGTTTCCTTGGTGTCGCGGCGCAGGTCGGCGGTGCGCGGGGAGGTGGTCATCGCGGTGGCCTTCAAAGACAAGGCGCCAGCGCTTCGATGAGCTGGCCGGTTTCTTCTGGCGTGCCCACCGTCAGCCGCAGGCAATTGGCCAGCAGCGGGTGCAAGGCCGAGACGTTCTTCACCAGGATGCGGCGCTCCTTCAGCGCGGCAAAGGTGCGTGCCGCATCGGGCACGCGCACGAGGATCATGTTGGCCTGGCTCGGAAACGGCGTGGCACCCGGCATCTTCGCCAGCGCCGCGGCCAGCCGCTCGCGCTGCTCGCGGATGCTCGCGGCCTGGCGCGCATATTCGTCGGCATGCTCCAGCGCGAACAGCGCCGCTTCGGCGTTGAGCACGCTCACGTTGAAGGGCGGGCGCAGCTTGTCGACCTGGCCCACGATGGGGCTGGCGCCCATCAGGTAGCCGATGCGCACGCCGGCGAGGCCAAACTTGCTCATCGTGCGCATGATGAGCACGTGCGGATGGCGCTGCATCAGCGCCATCGAGTCGCGCGCGGCAAAGGGTTGGTAGGCCTCGTCCATCACCACCAGCCCGGGCGCGGCCAACACGATGCGCTCGATGACCGCGGCATCCCACAGGTTGGCCGTGGGGTTGTTCGGGTAGGCCAGCCAGATGAGCGTGGGCCGGTGCCGCTCGATGGCGGCGAGCATGGCCGGTTCGTCGAGCTCGAACTGCGGCGTCAGCGGCACGCCGACGAACGGCACGCCTTGCAGCTTGGCCGCCATCTCGTACATCACGAAGCCGGGCAGCGGCGCCATGAAGCAGGCGCCGGGTTTGTCGGCCGCCATGCACAACATCGTGATGATCTCGTCGGAGCCGTTGCCCAGCGTGAGCGAGCAGCCGGCCGGCAACGCCGCGTGGCGGGCGAGTGCCCTGCGCAGGTCTTCGGTGCGCTCGGCCGGGTAGCGGTTGAGCGCCACCTCGGCCAGCCGCGCACCCAGCGCCTGCCGCAGGGCCGGCGGCAGGCGGTACGGGTTCTCCATCGTGTCTAGCTTGATGAAGCCAGCGCTGGGCTGCACGGCGTAGGCGTGCATCGACTGCACGTCGTCGCGCAGCGTGCGGGTGAGGCGATCGGAGAGAGTGTTCATGCGGCCTCGCGATTGCGCAGTCGAAGTTCGGCCGCCTGGGCATGGGCCTGCAGGCCCTCGCCATAGGCCAGCTCGGCAGCGACCGGCCCGAGCTTGCGAGCGCCCGCTTCGCTCACTTCGATGAGGCTGCTTCGCTTCTGGAAGTCGTACACGCCCAGCGGCGAGCTGAACCGCGCCGTGCCCGAGGTGGGCAGCACGTGGTTCGGCCCGGCGCAGTAGTCGCCCAGGCTTTCGCTGGTGAAGGCGCCCAGGAAGAGGGCGCCGGCGTGCTTGAGCAGCGGCTCCCAGCGCTCGGGTTGCCGGGCGCTGATTTCCAGGTGCTCGGGCGCGATGCGGTTGCTGATCTCGCACGCCTCTTCCATGTTGCGCGTGAGCACCAACGCGCCGCGGCCCTCGAGGCTGGCGCGGATCACGTCGCGCCGCGGCAACTCCGGCAGCAGGCGGTCGATGGCGGCCTGCACCGCATCGAGGTACGCGGCGTCGGGGCTGAGCAGGATGCTCTGCGCGAGTTCATCGTGCTCGGCTTGGCTGAACAGATCCATCGCCACCCAGTCCGGCGGCGTCGTGCCGTCGGCCAGCACGAGGATTTCGCTCGGCCCGGCGATCATGTCGATGCCGACCTGGCCGAACACGCGCCGCTTGGCTGCCGCGACATAGGCGTTGCCGGGGCCGGTGATCTTGTCGACCCGCGGAATCGTCTGCGTGCCGTAGGCCAGCGCGGCCACCGCCTGCGCGCCGCCGATCGTGAACACGCGGTCCACGCCGGCAATCGCCGCGGCGGCCAGCACGAGCGGGCTGCGCTCGCCGCGCACCGATCTCTCGCCGCGGCCGCTGCCGCCGGTGGCCACGCTGCCGGCGACGGGCGTGGGCGCCACCATCACGATTTCGCCGACACCGGCCACCTTGGCCGGCACCGCGTTCATCAGCAGGCTCGACGGATACGCCGCCTTGCCGCCGGGCACGTAGATGCCCACGCGGGTGAGCGGTGTGACCTTCTGGCCCAGCAGCGTGCCATCGGCATCGCGGTAGCTGAAGCCGCGGCCGCAGGCTTCGAGCTGGCGCTCGTGAAAGGCGCGGATGCGCGCGGCGGCGGCTTCGAGCGCGTTGCGCTGCGCCGGCGTGATGGCCTGCAGCGCTGCGGCCAGCTCGGCCTTCGGGACTTCGAGCGCGGCCACGCTCGTGGCCTGCAGCCCGTCGAAGCGCGCGGTGTACTCCAGCACCGCAGCGTCGCCGCGCCGGCGCACGTCGGCGAGGATCTCTTCCACCGCATGCTCGACGGCCGCGTCGGTGTCTTCCGACCAGTGCTGCAGGCGGGCCAGCTGCCGGTCGAAGTCCGCGGTCGCGGTCGACAGCCGGGCGATCTTCACCGCGGCGCTCATGGCGTGGGGCCGCCGCTGGCGACCGCGGCCTCGAAGGCATCGATCAACGCCCGCAGCGGCTCTCTCTTCACCTTCAGTGCCGCGGCGTTGACCACCAGCCGCGCCGAGATGTCCATGATGCGTTCGACTTCGACCAGGCGATTGGCCTTCAGCGTGCCGCCAGTGGAGACGAGGTCGACGATCGCATCGGCCAGGCCCGTCAGCGGCGCCAGCTCCATCGAGCCGTACAGCTTGATGAGGTCGACGTGCACGCCCTTGGCCGCGAAGTGCTGGCGTGCGGCCTGCGTGTACTTGGTGGCCACACGGATGCGCGAGCCTTGGCGCACGGCGCTGGCGTAGTCGAAGTCCTCGCGCGTGGCCACGCTCAGGCGGCAGCGCGCGATGCAAAGGTCCAGCGGCCGGTACAGGCCCGTGCTGCCGCCCGCGTTGCCGGCCTCGGCGCCATGCTCCAGCAGCACGTCGAGCCCGGCCACGCCGAGGTCGGCGCCGCCATGCTGCACGTAGGTGGGCACGTCGGTGGCGCGCACCAGCACCACGCGCAGGTCGGGCCGGTTGGTGGCGAGGATGAGCTTGCGCGTGCGCTCGGGGTCGTCCCGCACCTCGATGCCGGCCGCGGCCAGCAGCGGCAGCGAGTCGTCGTAGATGCGGCCCTTGGAAAGGGCGAGGGTGATCATGGCGGCGGCGTGGGCGGGTGAGTCTTGCGGAAGGCTTTTCTCAACCGGTGCGCGCGCCAATCTTGCCGGGGAAGCTTGATGGGGAGGGCCCGCTTCGCTGCCCTGCGCTGCACCACCATCGACCAGTCGGCAGGCACGCGGCGCGCTGCGGCTCCCCGCGGCGCACCGCAGGGGGGTCAATGGTGGTGGTGGGGCGTGGCGGCCGGCGCTGCGGCGGGGGCAGCGTCATATTCGGCCGGGGTCAGCGTCTTCATCGACAGCGCGTGGATCTGTTCGCGCATTCTATCGCCCAGCGCCGCGTAGACCCGCTGGTGGCGCCGCACGCGCGGCAGCCCCTCGAACTCGGCCGAGACGATGGTGGCGAAGAAGTGGCGGCCGTCGCCTTCCACCTCGAGGTGCGTGCACGGCAGCCCGGCGGCGATGAAGGCCCGAACTTCAGCGGCGGTGGGTTCGCTCATCGCGCGGGCCTCAGCCGAGGTCCTTCTGGCGCTCGATGATGCGCGAGACGATGCCGTAGGCTACCGCTTCTTCCGCGCTCATCCAGTAGTCGCGCTCCATGTCGGCCAGCACCTTGTCCAGCTTGTGGCCGGTTTCGCGCGCGATCACCTTCGCGATGCGCTCGCGCGTCTTGATGATCTCCTTGGCCTGGATGGCGATGTCGGTGGCGCGGCCGCCGGCGCCGCCCGCGGGCTGGTGGATCATGAAGCGCGTGTTGGGCAGGCACACCCGGCGCTCCTTGGGCGCGGCCAGGAAGATGTGCGTGCCGGCGCTGGCCACCCAGCCGCTGCCGATGGTGGTGACGGGCGCGCGCACGAAACGGATCATGTCGTGGATGGCGTCGCCGCTTTCCACGTGCCCGCCGGGTGAGCTGATCAGCAGCTGGATCGGCGCTTCGCTTTCCTGCGCCAGCAGGATCAGCCGCTCGCAGGTCTGCCGCGCCATCTTGTCGTCGATCTCGCCGAAGACGAGCACGTAGCGCGCCTTCAGGCTCAGGTTCTCGATCAGGCTGCCGCGCGGGGCGGTCTTCGGTTCGTCGGCGGGGGTGGCGTCTTGGGGCATGGCGGCGGGCATCCGTGGGCGGGCTGGGATTATCGCGGTGGGCCGTGCTGCCGGGTCGGCGCGGTTCAGCTTCGCGTTCACGGGCCCGCGCCAAGGCCTGCGCGGCAGCCTGGTTGACGGGTAAACCGGCCCCTTTTGCCGGGTCATTTCCCGCGATCAAGGGGCGCCGCCGCTTCGTAGATTGACGCCCTCGCCGCGGCCGCGCGTCCTTCACGTCGATCGGCTGCGACCGTCAAACCACCCGTGCCCGTCGGCGCGGGGGCAACGCCACGAGGGCCCCACGTGAACAAGAGCTACCGCCTCATCTGGAACGAGACACGCCAGTGCCATGTGCCGGCACCCGAGTCGGCCGGCAGCCGCGGCCGGGCAAACCGCGGCGGCATGGTGGTGGGCGCCGCGGCGGCGCTGCTGTCGCTGGCCGTGCCCCCGGCGTGGGCGGCCAATGTCTGCACGACGAGTTCGACCACCATCACCACCGTGCAAGGCACCAACGACGACTGCGAGCTGCCCGCGGGCGGCACGCTCACGGTCGGCGCCGGCGGTGTGCTCAACCTGACCGACGGCACCAACGCGGGGTTGGCCGTCAGCACCGTTCGTGTTCCAGGTGCGTCCGGCGCCATCACGGTAGGTGCCGGTGGGCGCATCCAGTTCGGCACCGGGCCCCACAACCCGGCCCACGGCGGCCCGCCCAGCCACTCCAACGCGATCGACATTCCCGCCGGCGCCAACCTGATCGGCGGCATCTTCAACAGCGGCGAGATCATCTCCTACCGCCACAACGGCATCGGCATCTGGAACAGCGGCGTGCTCACCGGCGACATCGTCAACGGCGCCGGGGCCCTCTTGGCTTCGCCGCACGACGTCATCGAGCTCGACTTCGGCGGCCGGCTGACCGGCAACCTGATCAACGACGGCACCATCCGCTCCCAGTACTGGGACGCCATTGCCGTGGGTGACAGCAGCCGCATCGATGGCCGCATCGTCAACCGCGGCACCATCGCGGTCAACACCGGTGGCGGAACCAGCGCCTGGGACAACTGCGGCCCCGGGCGCTGCAATATCGGCATCAACATCTGGTCGAATGGCGCACGGGTGGGCGGCCTGGACAACAGCGGAACCATCGCCGGCTACTTTGCGGGGGTCTACGTGGCCGGCGGCGCCAGCATCACCGGCGGCGTGGTGAACACCGGCGTGATCCGGGGTGTGAACTACTCGATCCTCGCGCTGAACAACAACGACCTGTTCCAGGTGGACAACTTCGGCACGCTGGAAGGTGCCGCCTGGATCGGCGGCAACACGCTCAACCTCAACGGCAATGCCGCCCGTGTGATCGGTGCCACCACGGCGTTCGGCGGCACGGTCAACGTCAACGGCAGCTTCACCAGCGAAGGCGGCTTCCTCGCCGGCACCTTCAACGTTCCGGCGACGGGGGTGTTCGGCATGCGCCATCTGGTGCAGGTGCAAGACGGCGGCTTCAACAATGCCGGCGTGGTGGACCTGGCCAATGCCGCACGCGCCGTCACGGGGTCGTACAGCCAGGCCGTGGGCGGCGCGCTTCGCATCGGGCTGGCCGATGCCGCCAGCAACTACGGGCGCCTGAACGTCTCAGGCAACGCCACCCTGGCGCCGGGGGCCGTCGTCAACGTGCAGGTGGCGGGCAATCCCACCTTGGCCAGCGGCGCGGTGGTGCGGGGCGTGCTCACGGCCGGCGGCACCCTGACGGCCACCCCGGCCGACATCGTGGTCGTCGACAACAGTCTGATCTACAGCTTCAGCGCATCGAACTCGCGCGACGCACGCCAGCTCGACCTCGTCGTGCAGGCCGACGCGCAACCGTTCCGCAATGTCGCCACCACCACCGGCAATGCGGCGGCCACGAGCCTGGCCAACGTGCTCGACGGCATGCTGGCCCAGGGCGTGCCGGCAAGCCTGCAAGCTACCTTCGGGGCGCTGGACGCGTTGCCGCCGGCGCAGGCCTCGGTGGCGATGATGCAGTTGCTGCCGGCCGTGCAGGGCGCGGGTTCGCAGGCCGGCTTGATCGCGCTGCGCAGCATGAACAAGATCATCCAGTCGCGGATCGAGTCGAACCAGGGCCTGTCCTCCGGCGCCGAGGACCCCGAGCGCTACATGTGGGTTCGCGGCTTCGGTGCGCGCGGCGATCAGGACGACCGCGACGGGTTCGACGGCTTCCGTTCGCGCACCGGCGGCTTCGTGCTGGGTCTGGACCGCCCGCTGGGCGCGCGCGTGCGCGGGGGCCTGGCATTCACCTTCGCCCGCTCGCACATCAACAGCAACTCTACCGCGGCGCCCAGCAGCACCGAGGTGGACACGCATGAACTCGTGGCCTATGCCAGCCACAACCTGAACCCGGTCACCGACATCAACTACCAGCTGGACATCGGCCAGAACCGGGCCCACAGCCGGCGCGACGCATTTGGCGGCAGCGTCGCAAGCGCTTCCTACAGCAGCGTGGCGGTCCACGGGGCCGCGGGCATCGGCCGGTCGATGCTGAGCGGCAGCCGCGGCAACCTCACGCCCTCGCTGCGGCTGGACTACACGCAGATGCGGGTGGGCGGCTACACCGAGACCGGCGCCGGGCCGGTGAACCTGAGCGTCGCATCGAGCACCTTCAGGGAAGCGCTGGTCACCGCAGACCTGAAGGGCACCTACCAGGCGGCGCCGCAGTGGAAGCTGGTGGGCAACATCAGCGCGGGCTACGACCTGATCAACCAGCGCACGCAGACCTCGTCCAGCCTCTCGGGGGGCGGGCCGGCCTTCACGACCCAGGGCGCCGAGGTGTCGCCGTGGCTGTACCGGGCCGGTCTGGGCTGGATTCACGACGATGGCAAGGGCGTGGAGTATTCGCTGCGCTGGGACGTCGAATCGCGCCCCTCGGGCTACTCGAACCAGACGGCGTCGGCACGGCTGCGATTGCAGTTCTGATCTCGTCGTGCGCCGTGCTCCGCGTGCCCGGGGCCTGGTGGGCGGTTCTGGCGCCGTGGTGGCTGGCCGGCTGCACCCTGCTGCCGACCCCGCCGCAGCGCACGCAGCTGGCCGATGCGCTGGCGGCAGCGCACGGCTGGCGCTCGCAGACTCTGCGTGTGGGCGCCTTCGATCTCGCGACGTGGCGGCCGCACAGCCTGGCCGGCGCGGCCACTCTCAGCGTCTATCTCGAGGGCGACGGGTTCGCGTGGATCAACCGCGGCACGCCGTCGGCCGACCCGACTCCGCTGGACCCGGTGGCGCTGCGCCTGGCGCTGCGGCACAGCAGCGGCGCCGCCGCGTACCTGGCCCGCCCTTGCCAGTTTTCCAGGGCGCCCGCGCGGCCCTGCAGCGTGCGCTGGTGGACGGATTCGCGCTTCGCCCCCGAGGTTGTCCAGGCGGTGCAGGAGGCCTTGGACAAGCTGAAGGCCGAGGCCGGCGTGCAGCAGCTTCAGCTCGTGGGCTACTCGGGGGGCGGGGCCATCGCCGCGCTGGTGGCGGCACGCCGCCGCGACATCTCCCGGCTGGTGACGGTGGCGGGCAACCTCGACACCGCGCAGTGGAGCGCGCACCACGGGTTGCCGCACGTGGCGGGTTCGCTGAATCCGGCCGACGCCGCAGCCGGGCTGCAAGACCTGCCGCAGGTGCACTTTCTGGGCGCTGAAGATGCGGTGGTGCCGGCGGCGCTGGCGACCGGTTGGCCCCAGGCGCTGCAGGGCCCGGCGGGGCGCAACCTGAAGCGGGTCCTGGGCCAGCAGCATGTCTGTTGCTGGGCGCAGGCCTGGCCCACGCTGCAATCGAGCCTGCCGCCATCCGGGCCCGAGCTGCGGTCGAAGCTCGGCCGATGACGCGGCTTTCAGGCGATCTTCGTCCTGCTCCGCGCGGCCGAGGCCGAAGACTCATACGGCTTCGCATTCAATGCGCCGACCGCGTTGCTTCGCCTCGCCGTGCGTCAGCACTGTCTTCGGCTTCGCGCCTTGTTGTCGCATTGAATGCGAAGCCGTATCACGGCCTGAGCTTGTACCCCGTGGCCAGCAGCCGCAGCGTCACGGCTGCCACCAGCGCGAAGCTGGTTCCCACCACCGCCAGGCTCAGCCACGGTGACACGTCGCTGGCGCCGAAGAAGCCGCGCCGAAAGCCGTCGATCATGTAGAAGAACGGGTTCAGGTGGCTCACCGCCTGCCACACCGCGGGCAGCGAGTGCACCGAATAGAAGACGCCACTGAGAAACGTCAGCGGCATGATGATGAAGTTCTGGAACGCCGCGAGCTGGTCGAACTTGTCGGCCCACAGCCCCGCGATCAGGCCGAGCGAACCGAGCATCGCCGCGCCCAGCGCGGCGAAGACGACGATCCACCAGGGTTCCGCCAGGTGCAGCGGCGCAAACCACACGGTGACGAGGAACACGCCGCAGCCCACCGAGAGCCCGCGCACCACCGAGGCACCCACGTAGGCCAGGTACCAGGCCCAGTGGTTCAGCGGCGTGACCAGCAGGAACACCACGTTGCCGGTGATCTTGCTCTGGATGAGCGAGCTGGAGCTGTTGGCGAACGCGTTCTGCAGCACGCTCATCATTACCAGCCCCGGGATCAGGAAGCTGGTGTAACCCACGCCCTGGAACACCTGCACGCGGTCTTCGAGCACGTGGCCGAAGATCAGCAGGTACAGCACCGCGGTCAGTACCGGCGCGGCCACCGTCTGGAAGGCCACCTTCCAGAAGCGCAGCACCTCCTTGTAGAAGAGGGTGCCGGTGCCTGGCGGCACCAGGCTGCGGGTGCCGTGCGGCGCAGGCGTGGCCGGCGTGCCGGGCGTGCGGGGCGTGCCGGGTGGCGGGGCCATCGTTGTGGTCATCTGGCGACGATAGCTCACCGCCCCTGCGCACACCGTGGCCGCCCGGCGCCGAAGACAATCGCTGCATGCTGAGCCCATTCATTGTTTCTTGCCGGCGTCCGGCGCGCCTGCGGCGTGAGTCTGTCCACGGCCGCCCCCCGGCCACCCGCAGGTTCGCGGCTGCAACCGCGTTGCGGGTCCTCGCCTCGGCGTGCCTGCTGACGCTGGCCTGGGCGCCGGTGGCCCGTGCCCAGGTGGCGCCGTCACCCGCAGAAGTGCAGGCCTACCGCGGCCTGCACGCCGCCGCCCATCGTGGCGACCTGGAGGCGATCGGCCGCCTGGCCACCGACAAGGCAGCGCTCGAAGCGCGCGACGGCCACGGCCGCACCCCATTGCACGTGGCCACCTTCGCGCGGCAGCGCGAGGCGGCGCGCGCGCTGGTGAAGGCCGGTGCCGACACGGCGGCGCTGGAGGCCGGCCGCTACGACGCGGTGACCATCGCCGCCGTGGCCGACGACGAGCCGACGCTGCGTGTACTGCTGGAGCTGGGTGCCAGCGCCAAGCTCGTCACCAGCCGCTACGACGGCACCGCGCTCATCGCCGCGGCGCACCTGGGCCACGACGGTGTGGTGCGCCAGCTCATCGCCGCCGGCGCGCCGCTGGACCACGTGAACAACCTGCACTGGACGGCGCTGATCGAAGCCGTGGTGCTGGGCAACGGCGGCCCGCGCCACCAGGCCACCGTGCGCGCGCTGCTCGACGCCGGCGCCAGCACCAAGTTGACGGATCGCGAAGGCCGCACGCCGCTGCAGCTGGCGCGCTCGCACGGCTATGCGGAGATGATGCGCATGCTGGAGGCGGCGAAGAAGCCGTAGCGGGGCCTGGCGGGTCGCCAGCGCGGCTGCAGCGCGTCTGCAGCGCGGCGGTCGTTGCGGCCGGCCGCCCATCCTCACAACGCGCCGGTCCTGGTGGCCGGAGGGTTGCCACCCTCCGCGCGGCGCGCCGGCTCAGCGGCTGTGGTCGCTGCCGGCGCCCTGCATGATCTCGACGAATACGTCTTCCAGGTCGGCCCGCCCGATCTCGAGGTCCTCCACCCGCACGTTCGCTTCGCGCAGCGCGGCCAGCGTCGTTTCCACTTCGGCCGCGTCGTGCGCGGCCACCTGCGCGATGCGCCCGGTGACACGCGCGCGCGGCGCCACGGCGGCGGGCAGCGCATCGTCGGTCTTGAAGCGCATCATCTGGTGCGCGGTGCCGGCCAGGAGCGCGCTGGTCTTGTCCAGCGCCACCACCTGGCCCTGCTTGAGCATCGCGATGCGGCCGCACAGCGCCTCGGCCTCTTCGAGGTAGTGCGTGGTCAAGAGCACTGTGTGGCCTTCGCGGTTCAGGCGCGAGATGAAGCTCCACAGCGTCTGGCGCAGCTCCACGTCGACTCCCGCCGTCGGCTCATCCAGCACGATCACCGGCGGCTTGTGCACCAGCGCCTGCGCCACCAGCACGCGGCGCTTCATGCCGCCGGAGAGTTGGCGCATGTTGGCGTCGGCCTTGTCGGTGAGGCCCAGGTTCGCGAGCAGCTCGTCGATCCAGGCGTCGTTGTTCTTCACGCCGAAGTAGCCGCCCTGGATGCGCAGCGTTTCGCGCACGCTGAAGAAGGGGTCGAACACCAGTTCCTGCGGCACGATGCCCAGCGCCTTGCGCGCGGCGGCGAAGTCGGCAACCACGTCGTGGCCCATCACCGTGGCGCGGCCCGAGGTGGCGCGTGTGAGGCCGGCCAGCACCGAGATGAGCGTGGTCTTGCCCGCGCCGTTGGGGCCGAGCAGGCCGAAGAACTCGCCCTCTTCGATGTCGAAGCTGACACCGCCGAGCGCGCGCACCGTGCCGCGCGCGCCGCTGTAGACCTTGGTGACTTCCTCGAAGCGGACGGCGGGCGGGCGGGGTGGCACGGGCATGGGCCGCGGATTGTAGGCAGCGCACACCGTGCGCAGGCGCGGCGCCAGGGGCGAGCACCTGCCATGCACGCCGCGCACACCGCGCTCCGGCTGCGCAAAGGCTGCGCGAAGGCTGCGCGAAGGCCGCGCCCCGGCCGGGCAAGGGCTGCGCGAGTGCTGCGCGAAGTCTGCGTTCGGGTCGTGCCTCAGGCAGCCGCCATCCGCACGGGCTCGGTGTGGCGCGGGTCGGCGTGCAGCGCCCAGTACGCGGCCTGCAAGCGCTCGCTCACCGGGCCGAACTGGCCGCGCGCGCGGCCGCCCACCGCCAACCCGTCCAGCGTGGCAATGGGGATCACGCCGCCGCCCGTGCTGCTGAGGAACACCTCGTCGGCGCGCCTGAGTTCCTCCACCGGCAGCCGGCGCACCTGCATCTCCAGGCCCGCGGCCTGCGCCAGTTCGATCACCGTGCGGCGCGAGATGCCTTCGAGCACGCCGCGCTCGGGCGTCACCACGGTGCGCCCGCCGAACACCGCAAAGACGTTGAAGCCGGGGCCCTCGGTCACCGCGCCTGCGCCGTCGGTGAGCAGCACCGTCTCGGCGCCGCGCTCGTAGGCTTCAAAGAGGCCGGTGACGAAGTCGAGCCAGTGGTAATTCTTCACCCGCGGGTCCACGCTGGAGGGTGGAATGCGCTGCGGCGTGCCGACGACGAGATCGATGCCGCGGCGCTGCCGGGCCGGGTCGGCGATCCACACGAACGGAATGGCGAAGGCCATGAAGCGGTTGGTGCAGGTGCGCGGGTCGCGCGAGCCGGGTGCCGGGCGCCCGCGCGTGCACAGCAGTTCGACGTAGGCGTCGGCCAGGCCGGCGCGGCGCACGCACTCGTGCATCACCTCGCGCATGCGCTGGCGGCTCACGCCCGGGTCCAGGCGCAGCGCGCGGCAGCTGGCCTCGAAGCGGTTCAGGTGGTCGTCCAGCCGGAAGAAGCGCCCCTGCCACACATGCGCCACGTCGTAGGTGGCGTCGGAGTGCAGGAAGCCCCAGTCGAAGATCGAGATCTTCGCGTCCTCGGGGGCCACGTACTGCTCGTCGATGTAGGCACAGCCTTGCATGGATTGGCTCCTCGGGTGCAGGGCCGGCGTCCGCGGCGCGCCCTCAAGGTCGGGCGCGGGGTGCCGATGGTGCGGGTTCGACCCTTGGCCCCGAGCCTACCAGTCCCATCGACCAGGAACGCCCGACATGACCCGACCCCTTCACCTTGCCGCCTTCGCGGCGGCCCTGTGGACCCTCACCGCCTGCGGCGGCAAGCCTGAGAGCGCCGCCGCGGCGCCGCAGGGCGCGGCCAGCAGCCCGACGGCCAACCAGGTGAGCGGCATCAGCACGCCCAGCGGCGTGTCGGTGGTGACGGCCAAGAACGCGCAGTGAAGGGGAGCCTGGTCATGAAGACACCCCGCAAGCACCTGATTGCCAACGCCGCCGCTACCGCCGCTGCCGCAGCCGCAACGGCTCTGAGCCTGGCCGCCGCCCCGGCCTTCGGCACCCCCGGCGCCGGCTCGGCCTACCGCACCGATGCGCAGCACAGTCGCGTCGAAGACGCCACCTCGCGCGGCATCCAGCAGGTCAACACGATCACCTGCTACATGGCGGCGATGCGCCCCGATGCGCTGGTCAACCAGGGCGACTACCTCGCGCTGGTCGACGAGAAGAAGTGCGACGAGGGCGGCCGCAGCTCGGCGGGCAATGCCGGCGGCAGCAGCGGCGGCACCAATGCACCCAGCTACACCACGGCCACCGTCAACTCCAGCCGCGCCAGCAACGCCGACCCGATGCGCGCACGCATCTGGTTGGACCAGAGCGACGCTGACTTCACCGCCACCATCTTCGTCAACCTGTCGGCCACCGCGGCGCCCAGCGCGAGCAACCCGTTCGGCGTTTTCCGCATCGACTACTGCGGCCGCGCCGAAGGCCTGCCTGGCTGCGTGATGAACGGCTTCCTCGAGACCGGCGCCGGCGGCGCCGCGTACTACGAGGTGGAAAACGGCGGCAGCCACAGCAAGGCGCTGCGCCTCACGCTGGCCGGCAACGATGCCGGTGCCGGCGCGATGAACCTGCAGGAAGGCGGCCCGGCCACCCACTTCAGCTTCGCCTACAACGCCGACTACTTCCTGCGCGGCAACGGCGTCGGCCCGGACCAGTGCTTCAGCCGCGACGCTGCCGACGCCGCCACCGGCATGTCGGTGTGGCGCTACGGCCTGTACGACGCCGACACCGGCGCGCGTGAAGAGCGCCGCTCGGGCTTCCCGGTGGAGTTCAGCAGTGGCAACACCACGCACCGCGGCTACATGGGCTACCACGGCCTGTGGCTGCCGCCCGACGCGCAGGCCGGCAATGGCGCCACCGTGACCCGCGTGGAATACAACGACGGCGCGGCGCCCACGCGCACCGACTACACGCTGGTGAAGGCCGAGGGGCGGCTGACCAGGTACACCAAGCAGACGCGCACGCTGGCCAGCGTGGACAAAATGCGACTGCAGGCCTTCATCGACGACGCGACCAACTTCTTCCCCGGCGCCACGTCGTTCCGCCAGTACGAGATGTACTGGGACCAGGCGAACGGCGACTTCAAGGTCACGGCGATGGTCGACTGCGGCGAGGGCGGCTGCCAGACGCAGACCCTGCCCAGCGAGCAGAGCGTGGCGCCGGCGTTCTTTGCGCCGCGCGGCGGACTGCGCGGATTCTCGCAGTCGCTGGGCGGTGAGCTGTTCGTGCCGCTGGCCGGCGGCGGCAACGTCGATGCCAACGCCGTGCTGGTGGCTTACCGCACGCAGGAGCTGGTCTACCCGGCGGACATGCCGGCCACGCTGCACTGCCTGCGCGACTGCCCGACCGCCGCGTCGATCGCCGCGTTCTTCGCGCCCGGCTCGCAGGCCACCTCGCCGTTCGCCGGCAGCAGCTGGAACAACTGGCAGCCGGTGCCCGCCAACGCCGTGGTGTCGTACGGCACGCAGTCGGCCACCGCGCTGCTGCGCGACGCGGCCGACCAGCCCGTCGTCTTCACCGACCGCGAGGCGCTGCAGTCGCGGCCGGCGTACATGCAAGGCGTGCGCACCGGGCGCCTGTTCACCGACGCCGAGGCCGCGCGCTGCCCGCAGAACAACGCGCAGTTCTGCGAGTTCCGCGTCGAGCAGATGGACGTGTACTACCAGTGGGAGACCGGCCCCAACAGCTGGAACCAGTTCGCCGCGCTGCGCGACGCGCAGAGCAACGTCGTGCGCTTCGAGGCGCCGCTGCCGGTGAACTACACCGTGCCCAATGGCGCCGCCTACGGCGACTACGCGGGCAAGACGCTGGTGCTGCAGTACGGCGGCTTCGGCGAGCTGTGGGGCATCCCCGGGCAGTGCGTGTCGCCGCAGACCAACGAGCCGGCGGCCTGCGACCAGCCGGGCGCGCGCTACGTGCCGGCGTTCGTGATCCCGTTCGACCAGACGCTGGGCCGCGTGCAGGCACCGGGCAACCGCACGCTGCTGGTGAAATGGCTGGAGCGCGAGATCCGCTTCGCGCGCAAGCCGCTGAACATCTGCACCAGCGCCGGCATCACGCTGCCCACGGGCCTTTCACTGCCGACGGCCAACGACCTGGCCGACCCGAGCAGCGCCGGCTCGCCGGTCTACATCGGACCGAAGCCCACGGTGAGCGGTGCCCCGCGGGTGGTGCACGGCGAGGTGATGTACTGAGGCGGCGGCGGCCTGCGGGTCAGCCGCGCGGGGCGCCGGGCATGGGCGCAGGCGTGAGCGCCGGAGTGACCGGTACGGTGCAGCCATCGGCATCGGCATCGGCATCGGCGTCGGCGTCGGCGTCGGCGTCGGCGTCGGCGTCGGCGTCGGCGTCGGCGGGGGTGCCGGTCCCTGTGCCGGCGCCGCCCTCGCCGTCGCCGGCGCTATCGCCTCGGCATGCCCGCCCGCGGCGCTGGGCGCCGGCCGCGGCCGCGGTGGTGCTGGCGCATGCCGCGGTGCTGCTGGGGCTGGATCGCACGCTCGAAGGCCCGCTCGCGCGTGGCGGCGCCGCCCAGGTGCTGCGCCACGCGCCGGGGCCGTCGGCGGCGCCCGCGGCGCGGGTCACGTGGCTGAGGCTGGTGCCGCAAGGTGGGTCCGGTGCGGCGGCGGCGATGGCGGCCCTCGCTGTGCCTTCGGTCACGTCCGGGCGGCGCCCGAGCAGCCTCGCACGCGCCGGGCCCGGGCGCGTAGCGCCGCTGGCGCGCGCCGGCCCGGAGCTGATCGACGAGCAGGTGGCCGAGTTGCCCGCCGTGACCACAACCGGCCAGACACGTGCCGCCGGCGCGGCGCCGGCCGATGTTCCGCAGGCGGGCGCCGGTGTCGGCCTGCCGGTGCGACTGGTCGGCTTCGGCGGCACGGCCGCCGTCTCCTGGGGTCCGAGGGTTCTGGCGGCGACCGCTGCCGGGCCCTCACCCGCGCCGGGGCACGGTGTCGAGCCCGCCGTTGCCACGATGGCGCGGCATGCCTGGGCCGAGCCGCAGGCCCGCGCGGCGCAGCTGCGGCAGATCGCGCGGTCGCAACTCGCCGAAGCCCTGTCACGCCAGCTCGAGCGGCTGGATCCGTTGCCGCCGGGCGGCGAGGGCCGCTGCCGCCTGGCCGGCGACGAGGCGGCGCCCTTGCGGTGCGATCACACCGAGGCCGAAGCCGCACTCGGCGATGCGGCCGCGTCCGTCGCCAGCCTGCTGAAGGCGCTGGCCGCGTTCGACCCGCCAGGCCCGCAGCCCGGGCTGGCCTATTCGGCGGGCCGCTTCACGCCGGCCTTCGACTGAGCAACGCGGCTGCCAAGGCGAGTGCGCCGAACGCGCTGGGCGCGCCGAGGGCGCCGAGGGCACCGCCCCGCGCCGTGGATGCCAGAATGCGCCGCCATGGCCCAGCCCAAGAAGCCGCCGCGCCGCACCGCCGAACGCATCCTCGAGGTGACGCTGGAGCTCTTCAACCGCTTCGGCGAGCCCAACGTCAGCACCACGCTCATCTCGGCCGAGATGAACATCAGCCCGGGCAACCTGTACTACCACTACCCGGCCAAGGACCAGCTGATCAACGGC
>JAEUPC010000214.1 GCA_016789865.1 Rubrivivax sp. | reverse complement strand
GGCGCCACGACGCCGTGCGACCCGCGCGTCGTCGACGCGATGATCCCCTGGCTGCGCGAGCACTTCGGCAACCCCGCCAGCCGCAGCCACGCCTGGGGCTGGGAGGCCGAAGAGGCCGTCGAGAAGGCGCGCGAGCAGGTGGCCCGGCTGATCGCGGCCGACCCGCGCGAGATCGTCTGGACCAGCGGCGCCACCGAGAGCAACAACCTGGCGTTGAAGGGCGCGGCGCACTTCTACAGCTCGCGCGGCAAGCACCTCATCACCGTGAAGACCGAGCACAAGGCGGTGCTCGACACGATGCGCGAGCTGGAGCGCCAGGGCTTCGAGGTCACCTACCTCGAGGTGCAGGAAAACGGCCTGCTGGACCTGGAGAAATTCAAGGCCGCGCTGCGCAAGGACACCATCCTCGCCTCGGTGATGTTCGTCAACAACGAGATCGGCGTCGTTCAGGACATCCCGGCCATCGGTGCGCTGTGCCGCGAGCGCGGCATCATCTTTCACGTCGACGCCGCGCAGGCCACGGGCAAGGTCGCCATCGACATGGGCGCGCTGCCGGTCGACCTGCTGAGTCTGGCGTCGCACAAGACCTACGGCCCCAAGGGCATCGGTGCGCTGTACGTGCGGCGCAAGCCTCGTGTGCGGCTCGAGGCCCAGATGCACGGCGGCGGCCATGAGCGAGGCATGCGCAGCGGAACCCTGCCGACGCACCAGTGCGTGGGCATGGGCCGGGCCTTCGAGATCGCACGGCTGGAGATGGGCGCTGAGCTGGAACGCATCCGCATGCTGCACCGCCGGCTGCTGGACGGCATCGCCGACATCGAGCAGGTCTTCATCAACGGCGACCTCGAGCGCCGCGTGCCGCACAACATCAACGCCAGCTTCAATTTCGTCGAAGGCGAAAGCCTCATCATGGGCGTCAAGGGCATCGCCGTCAGCTCCGGCAGCGCCTGCACCAGCGCCAGCCTGGAGCCCAGCTACGTGCTGCGGGCGCTGGGCCGCAGTGACGAACTCGCGCACTCGAGCCTGCGCATGACGATCGGCCGCTTCACCACCGAGGCCGACATCGACACCGCCGCCGCGCTGCTGCGCGACCGCGTGGCCAAGCTGCGCAACCTCTCCCCGCTGTGGGAGATGTACAAGGACGGCGTCGATCTGAACACCATTCAGTGGACCGCCCACTGACACCCACTGCACCGCAACTGGAGTACCGCCATGGCCTACAGCGACAAGGTTGTCGAGCACTACGAAAACCCGCGCAACGTCGGCAGTTTCGACAAGGGCGACGAGACGGTGGGCACCGGCATGGTCGGCGCGCCGGCCTGCGGCGACGTGATGAAGCTGCAGATCAAGGTCAACCCGGCCACCGGCCTGATCGAGGACGCGCGCTTCAAGACCTACGGCTGCGGCAGCGCCATCGCCTCCAGCTCGCTGGTCACCGAGTGGGTCAAAGGCAAGAGCCTGGACGAAGCCATGACCATCAAGAACACCCAGATCGCCCAGGAGCTGGCCTTGCCGCCGGTCAAGATCCACTGCTCGATCCTCGCCGAGGATGCCATCAAGGCCGCCGTCAGCGACTACAAGGCCAAGCACAGCCAGCCGCAGGGGCAGCACTGAGGCGCTGACGCGTTCCGCCCGAGTGCGCCACCGACATCCCGACCGATCACTCGCGAGACCATGGCAGTTACCCTCACGGAGGCGGCAGCGCGCCACGTCACCCGTTACCTGGCCCGCCGCGGCAAGGGCGTAGGCGTGCGGCTGGGCGTCAAGACCACCGGCTGCTCCGGGCTGGCCTACAAGCTCGAGTACGCCGACGAGGTGGCCGCGGAAGACCTGATCTTCGAAGGCCACGGCGTCAAGGTGCTGGTCGACCCCAAGAGCCTGCCCTACATCGATGGCACCGAGCTCGACTTTGTGCGCGAGGGGCTGAACGAGGGCTTCAAGTTCCGCAACCCGCGCGAGAAGGACCGCTGCGGCTGCGGGGAGTCGTTCCGCGTCTAGCGCACCGCAACCACCACCGGACCCCCAGGGGCGCGGCGTCCGATTCCGCGCCCCATTTTTTCGCTTTCTCACTCGATGCCTGCTCCCGTCGTCATCCAGCGCGAGCGCCCGGACCACCCGCGGGTCGTGGCGCTGCTGCGCGCTCTGGACGATTACCTGGCGTCGCTGTACCCCCCCGAAGCGAACCACATCCTCGACGCGGCCGAGCTGCTGGCCCCCGAGGTGCGATTCTTCGTTGCGCGCGATGGCAGCGACGCCGCCCGCATCGTCGGGACCGGGGCCGTGCGCCTGATGCCGGGCGAGCCCGCCACCGCGGGCCAGCCCTACGGCGAGATCAAGCGTATGTATGTCGAGCCTGCGCAACGCGGCCGAAGGCTGGGCGCGGCGATGATCGAGCGGCTCGAGACCGCGCTGCGCGACGAAGGCATCTGGCTGGCGCTGCTGGAGACCGGGCGCGACCAGCAGGAAGCCGTGCGCCTGTACGAGCGTGCCGGCTACCGCCCGCACGCCCCCTTCGGCGGCTACCCGGACAACGGTCTGTCGGTCTTCTACGCCAAGCGGCTGGCGGCCGCGCCGCAGGTGCCGTGATGGGCCGGCTGCCGCAGCTCACCGACAACGACTTCGTGCTCTTCGGCCTGCCCGAGCGCCACGCGCTCGAGCGCGCCGGGCTCGACGAGCGTCGCCGCGCGCTGCAGGCCGAGGTGCACCCCGACCGTTTCGCCGCCGGCGGCGCCGCGGCGCAGCGCGTGGCCATGCAGTGGGCGGTGCGCGTCAACGAGGCGCACGCCAGGCTGAAAGACCCCTTGCGGCGCGCCGCCTACCTGTGCGAGCTGCGCGGCGTGCCGATCGATGCCGAGCGCAACACCGCGATGCCGCCGGTGTTCCTGATGCGCCAGATGCAGTGGCGCGAAACGCTGGAGGCCGCTGCTGACGCGCATGCCGTCCAGGCGCTGGACGACCAGGTGGCTGCCGACGAGCGCGCCGGCCTGGCGCGGCTGGCCCGCCTGCTCGACGAGGCCGGCGACACCGCCGCCGCGGCGGCCGAGGTGCGCGCGCTGATGTTCGTGGCCCGCTTCCGCGAAGACATCGCGCGGCGCCTGGAAGCGCTGGACGCGCACTGACGCAGGCAAGAGCACACCCGAGCGAACCGAATGGCCCTGCTGCAGATCTCCGAACCCGGCGCTTCGCCCGACCCGCACCAGCGGCGCATCGCCGTGGGCATAGACCTGGGCACCACGCACTCGCTGGTGGCCGCGGTGCGCCACGGCGTCACCGAGTGCCTGCCCGACGCTGCCGGCCGTGTGCTGCTGCCTTCGGCCGTGCGCTACCTCGAGGCCGGCCGGCGTGCCATCGGCTACAGCGCGCTGGCCGCCCAGGCCGAGGACCCCGAGAACACCATCGTGTCGGTGAAGCGCTTCATGGGCCGGCGCCTGGCCGACATCGCCGGGCGCGACAGGCTGCCGTACCGCTTCGCGGATGCCCCGGGCATGGTGGCGCTGGCCACCGTCGCGGGCGAGAAGTCGCCGGTCGAGGTGTCGGCCGAGATCCTGGCCACGCTGCGCCAGCGCGCCGAGGACACCTTCGACGACGAACTCTTCGGTGCGGTGATCACCGTGCCCGCGTACTTCGACGACGCGCAGCGCCAGGCCACGAAAGACGCCGCGCAACTGGCCGGCCTGAACGTGCTGCGCCTGATCAGCGAGCCGACGGCCGCCGCGGTGGCCTATGGGCTGGACCACGGCAGCGAGGGGCTGTACGCCGTGTACGACCTCGGCGGCGGCACGTTCGACATTTCGCTGCTGCGGCTGACGCAGGGCGTGTTCGAGGTGGTCGCCACGGGTGGTGATGCCGCGCTGGGCGGCGACGACATCGACCAGACGCTGGCGCAGTGGGCACTCGACGCGGCGCGGGCCGCGGCAGCGACCCCGCACGACAAGCGTGCCGCGCTCGTGGCCGCCCGCGCTGCCAAGGAGGCGCTGTCGGGCGCCGACACGGTGACGTGGCGTGCGGCGATCGCCGGCCGCACGCTCGAAGTGCCGGTCTCGCGCGCGCAGCTCGAGGCGCTGGCGCAGCCGCTCGTCCAACGCACGCTGCGCGAAGTGCGTCGCGTGCTGCGCGACGCCAAGCTCGCGCGCGACGAGGTGCAAGGCGTGGTCATGGTCGGCGGCAGCACGCGCATGCCGCTGGTGCGCACGGCGGTGGGCGAGCTGTTCGGGCGCGAAGTGCTCACCAACGTCAACCCCGACGAGGTGGTGGCATTGGGCGCGGCCATCCAGGCCAATGCGCTGGCCGGCAACGCCAAGGACGGTGAGCTGCTGCTGCTGGACGTGATTGCCTTGTCGCTGGGCCTGGAGACGATGGGCGGCCTCGTCGAGCGCATCGTCGAGCGCAATACCACCCTCCCGGTGGCCAAGGCGCAGGACTTCACCACCTTCAAGGACGGCCAGACGGCGATGGCCATCCACGTGCTGCAAGGCGAGCGCGACCGCGTCGAAGACTGTCGCTCGCTGGCGCGCTTCGAGCTGCGCGGCATCCCGCCGATGGCCGCGGGCGCCGCGCGCATCCGCGTCACCTTCCAGGTCGATGCCGACGGGCTGCTAAGCGTTTCGGCGCGCGAGCAGAGCACGGGCATCGAGGCGGCCGTGACCGTCAAGCCCAGCTACGGGCTGGCCGACGAGGAGATCGCGCGCATGCTGCGCGAGGGATTCACTCATGCCGACGCCGACATGGCCGAGCGCGGCCTGCGCGAGGCGCGGGTGGAGGCCCAGCGCATGGTGCTGGCCACGCGCGCTGCGCTGCAGGCCGATGGCGCACTGCTCGAGCCGGGAGAACGCAGCGAGATCGAGCGCCTGGTGACCGAGACCCTGCGCACGGCCGAGGGCAGCGATGCGCACGCCATCGACGCGGCGGTCAAGACGCTGGCCACCGGCACCGAAGCGTTTGCCGCCGCGCGCATGAACCAGAGCATCCGTCAGGCGCTGGCCGGGCGGCGCGTCGAGGAGGTCTGAGCGCCATGCCGGTCATCCGCATCCTGCCGCACCCCGAGTACTGCCCCGAGGGCGACACCATCACGGCCGAGCGCGGCACGAGCCTGTGCGAAGCGCTGCTCGAAAACGGCATCGCCATCGAGCACGCCTGCGAGATGAGCTGCGCGTGCACCACCTGCCACGTCATCGTCAAGGAAGGCCTCGCTTCGCTGGGCGAGATGGACGAGGCAGAGGAAGACCTGCTCGACCGTGCCTGGGGCCTGACGCCCACTTCGCGGCTTTCCTGCCAGGCGATCGTCAGCGACCAGGACGTGACCCTCGAGATCCCGAAGTACTCGATCAACCATGCCAAGGAGCAGCATGGCTGAGGGGGGCGTGCCGCCCGGCGCGCAGCGGCCGTGAACGTCCTCGGGTTCGAGTCTTCGTGTGACGAGACGGGCGTGGCGTTGGTGGCCACCATGCCGGGGGGCCCGCCGCGGCTGCGGGCCGAGGCGCTGCACAGCCAGGCCGCCATGCACGAGGCCTACGGGGGCGTGGTGCCCGAGCTGGCCTCGCGCGACCACATCCGGCGCGTGCTGCCGCTGACGCGCCGCGTGCTCGCCGAAGCGGGCGCAACGCTGGCCGAGGTGGACCTGGTGGCCTACACGCGGGGGCCGGGTCTCGCCGGGGCGCTGCTGGTCGGCGCCGGCGTGGCCGTGGCGCTGGGGGCGGCGCTCGGGCGGCCGGTGCTGGGCGTGCACCACCTGGAAGGCCACCTGCTGTCGCCGTTTCTCGGCGAGAAGCCGCCGCGCTTTCCCTTCGTCGCGCTGCTGGTCTCGGGCGGCCACACGCAGCTGATGCGCGTGGAAGGCGTCGGCCGCTACGAGCTGCTGGGCGAGACCATCGACGATGCGGCCGGCGAGGCCTTCGACAAGAGCGCCAAGCTGCTGGGCCTGGGCTACCCGGGCGGCCCGGCGCTGGCCGCGCTGGCCGAGCAGGGCGACGAGGGTGCCTTTGCGCTGCCGCGGCCGCTGCTGCACAGCGGGGATCTGGATTTCTCCTTTGCGGGCCTGAAGACCGCCGTGATGACGCAGCTGCGCAAGCTCGGGCCGGCCCCATCGGACGCGGCGCGGGCCGACCTTGCGGCCAGCACGCAGGCGGCGATCGTCGAAGTGCTGGTGGCCAAGACGCTGAAGGCGGTGCGGGCGAGCGGGCTGGCTCGCCTGGTGGTGGCCGGCGGCGTGGGGGCCAACCGGCGGCTGCGCGCCGCGCTGGATGCCGGCGTACGGCGGCTCGGGGCCGAGGTCAGCTACCCGCCAATGGCGCTGTGCACCGACAACGGCGCGATGATCGCGCTGGCCGCCGCAATGCGCGTCGAGGCCGGGCTGGAGCAGGGCACCGACGCGGGCGCGTTCGACGTGCGCCCGCGCTGGCCGCTCCAGGAGCAGAGCGCCCCCGCAGGCGCATGACCGCGCCGGCGGCGCGGCGGGCCCGGCAACCCGGCCGGGCCGCGCGCCGCTGTGCGCGGGCGGTGATCGGCTCAGTTGACCGTCAGCTGCGCCGCGGCGCCGGCGCCGCGCTTGGGCAGTTCGAGCGTCAGCACGCCATTCTCGAGGCGGGCGCCGGCGCCGGCCTGGTCGACGTCCACCGGCAGCGTGAAGCTGCGGGCGTAGCTGGCCACCGAACGCTCGCGGTAGACGACACGGTCGCCTTCCTTCTTCTCCTGGGCGCTCTCGCTGTGCGCCGACAGGCTGATGCGCTTGCCCTCGATGGTGACCTTGATGTCCTCCTTCTTCACGCCGGGCATCTCGAGCTTCACGGTGTAGGCGCGGTCGGACTCGGCCACGTCCAGTGCCGGGCTGCGCGCGGCGGTTTCGCCGCGCGGGCCGGCCGTGGCGGGCGCGCCGAAGAAGCCCCCGAAGGCCTCGTCGAAGAGGCGGTCGACACTGCGCGCGATGTCGCGCGACTCACGGCTGACGGGTACCAGGAACATATGCGACTCCTTGCTGTGGCGGGTGGGCCGCTGTGGCTCGATTGCCGCGGCCCATGCCTGCTGAACTGGAGGCCGCGCGCGCGGTTTCAAGGGCCCGGGGGCCGGCGCGGTGGCATAATCCCGCCCGCTTCGATGGGGGCCTGCCAGCGTGCCCTCAGGGCATCAGCACGGCACCGGTCGGTTTCACTGGTGTCCGCGAGTCGAGAACCGGAAACCCACGCGCGGCCCGCGAACGCCTGCTTCCAGGGGCGTTCACCCTTGCGGAGCCGGCCGCCGCGGCGGGCTTTCCGAACCACCCCAGGAAACGCCACATGCCGCTCACCATTGCCGCCAAGGCCGACATCGTCAAGGGCAACGCCCGCAGTGCTGCCGATACCGGCAGCCCCGAAGTGCAGGTTGCGCTGCTCACCGCCCGCATCAACGAGCTCACGCCGCACTTCAAGCAGCACCTGAAGGACCATCACGGTCGCCGCGGGCTGCTCAAGCTCGTCAACCAGCGCAAGCGCCTCTTGTCCTACCTGAAGGACAAGGATGCCGAGCGCTACACCGCGCTCATTTCCAAGCTCGGTCTGCGCAAGTAAGCGGCTTCGCTGGCGGGGCGGCCGAGATGGCAGCCCTGCCGTTCGCTTCAACCCCGTCGGGCTGCACGCTGCCGTGTCATTCCAAAGGCGCCTTGATCGCCCCCGCGCGTTGCCGCGGGCGGCAGGGTGCCGCTGGAATGGCTCCGCGCGCGCCCACTCCAACCCTCTGATCCAGGAGACGCACGCATGAGCATGTTCAACAAGGTCACCAAGACATTCCAGTGGGGCGCCCACACCGTCACCCTCGAAACCGGCGAGATCGCCCGCCAGTCCACCGGCGCCGTGCTGGTCAACATGGACGACACCGTGGTGCTGGCCACCGTGGTGGCGCGCACCGAGGCCAAGGCGGGGCAGGACTTCTTCCCGCTCACCGTGGACTACATCGAGAAGACCTACGCCGCGGGCAAGATCCCGGGCAGCTTCTTCAAGCGCGAAGGCCGCCCGAGCGAGCTGGAGACGTTGACCAGCCGCCTCATCGACCGCCCGATCCGCCCGCTGTTCCCGGACGGCTTCTTCAACGAGGTGCAGGTCGTCATCCACGTGCTCAGCCTCAACCCCGAGGTGGCGGCCGACATCCCGGCGCTGATCGGCGCGAGCGCCGCGCTGTCGATCAGCGGCATTCCGTTCAACGGCCCGATCGGCGCGGCGCGCGTGGGCTGCATCAACGGCGAGTACATCCTCAACCCGACCAAGACGCAGCTGGCGCAAAGCCAGATGGACCTCGTCGTCGCCGGCACCGAAGCCGCGGTGCTGATGGTCGAGAGTGAAGCGCTGCAGCTCACGGAAGAGGTGATGCTGGGTGCGGTGGTCTTCGGCCACGACCAGGGCAGGCTGGCCATCGCCGCGATCAACGAGCTGGTGCGCGACGCCGGCAAGCCCGAGTGGCAGTGGGCCGCTCCGGCCAAGGACGAGGGCTTCATCGCCAAGGTCACCGCGCTGGGCGACGAGAAGCTGCGCGCCGCCTATCAGATCCGCAGCAAGCAGGCGCGCACGCAGGCCTGCCGCGCAGCCTACGCCGACGTGATGGCGGCGTTGAAGGCCGAGGGCGTGGAGTTCGACGGCGTCAAGGTCGAGGCGCTGCTGTTCGAGATCGAGAGCCGCATCGTGCGTGGCCAGATCCTCGCCGGCGAGCCGCGCATCGACGGCCGCGACACGCGCACCGTGCGCCCGATCGAGATCCGCACCGGCCAGTTGCCGCGCACCCACGGCGCGGCGCTGTTCACGCGCGGCGAGACGCAGGCCCTGGTGGCCGCCACGCTCGGCACGGCGCGCGACGCGCAGCGCATCGATGCGCTGGCCGGCGACTTCGAAGACCGCTTCATGCTCCACTACAACATGCCGCCTTTCGCCACCGGCGAAACGGGCCGCGTGGGCAGCCCCAAGCGGCGCGAAATCGGCCACGGCCGCCTGGCCAAGCGCGCGCTGGTGGCCGTGCTGCCCACGAACGAGGAGTTCCCCTACACGTTGCGCGTGGTCAGCGAGATCACCGAGAGCAACGGCTCGAGTTCGATGGCCAGCGTGTGCGGCGGCTGCCTGAGCCTGATGGACGCCGGCGTTCCGCTGAAGGCGCATGTGGCCGGCATCGCCATGGGCCTCATCAAGGAGGGCAACCGCTTCGCGGTGCTGACCGACATCCTGGGTGACGAAGATCACCTCGGCGACATGGACTTCAAGGTGGCCGGCACCGGCGCGGGCATCACCGCGCTGCAGATGGACATCAAGATCCAGGGCATCACCAAGGAGATCATGCAGGTGGCGCTGGCGCAGGCCAAGGAAGCGCGGCTGCACATCCTGGCCAAGATGGTGGAAGCCATCGGCGGCGCCAAGACCGAGGTGAGCCAGTTCGCGCCGCGCCTGTACACGATGAAGATCAACCCGGAGAAGATCCGCGACGTGATCGGCAAGGGTGGTGCCACCATCCGTGCACTCACCGAGG
>JAEUPC010000182.1 GCA_016789865.1 Rubrivivax sp. | reverse complement strand
GGGGTGCCTGTTCAAGAAGTTCGCCGGCATCGACGTGTTCGACATCGAGCTGGCCGAGAAGAACCCCGACAAGCTGGTCGAGATCATCGCCGCGCTGGAACCCACGCTGGGCGGCATCAACCTCGAGGACATCAAGGCGCCCGAGTGCTTCTATATCGAGAAGCAGCTGCGCGAGCGCATGAACATCCCGGTGTTCCACGACGACCAGCACGGCACCGCGATCATCAGCGCCGCGGCGCTGCTCAACGGGCTGGAACTCGTCGGCAAGAAGATCGGTGAAGTGAAGGTGGTGGCCTCGGGCGCCGGCGCCGCGGCCATCGCCTGCCTCGATGTGATGGTGGGCCTGGGCGTCAAGCGCGACAACATCTTCGCCGTCGACAGCAAGGGCGTCGTGCGCGCCAACCGCGACGACTTCGCCAAGCTCGACGAGAGCAAACTGCGCTACTGCCAGAAGACAGACGCCAGGACGCTGGCCGATGTGGTGAAGGGATGCGACGTCTTCCTCGGCTGCAGCGCCGCCGGTGTGCTGACGCCGGAGATGGTCAAGACGATGGCCGACAAGCCCATCATCCTGGCGCTGGCCAACCCCGAGCCGGAGATCCGGCCCGAGCTGGCCAAGGCCGCGCGGCCCGACTGCATCATCGCCACCGGGCGCAGCGACTACCCGAACCAGGTCAACAACGTCCTGTGCTTCCCCTACCTCTTCCGCGGCGCGCTGGACTGCGGCGCCACCAAGATCACCGAGGCGATGAAGCTGGCCTGCGTGCGCGAGATCGCCGATCTCGCCAAGGCCGAGATCAGCGACGAGGTGGCCGGCGCCTACGCCGGGCAGGAGCTGCGCTTCGGCCCCGACTACCTGATTCCGAAGCCCTTCGACGCGCGGCTCATCCTGCGCATCGCCCCGGCGGTGGCGCGCGCGGCGGCCGAGTCGGGCGTGGCGACGCGCCCGATCACCGACTTCGCCGCCTACCGCGAGTCGCTGACGCGCTTCGTCTACCAGACGGGCATGTTCATGCGCCCGATCTTTGCCGCCGCCAAGGCGCGCAATGCGAATCAGCCCGTGCGCGTGGTCTACGCCGAAGGCGAGGACGAGCGCGTGCTGCGCGCCGTGCAGGTGGTGCTGGACGAGGGGCTGGCCCAGCCCATCCTGGTCGGCCGGCCCGAGGTGGTGAAGCGGCGCATCGAGCGCGCGATGCTGCGCCTGCAGGTCGGCCGCGACTTCGAGATCTGCGACCCCGAGAACGACCCGCGCTTTCGCGAGTACCACGAGCTGTACCGCAGCCTGATGGCGCGCGAAGGCGTCACGTCGGAGGCGGCCAAGGCGGCGGTGCGGCGCTCGAACACGCTCATCTCGTCGCTGATGCTGCGCCGGGGCGAGGCCGACGCCATGCTGTGCGGGCTGGTCGGCCGCTTCGACGGCCACCTCGAGCATGTGCGCAACGTCATCGGCCTGGAGCCCGGTGCGCGCACCTTCGCCACCGTCAACGCGCTGATGCTGCCCAAGCAGACGCTGTGCATCACCGACACCTTCGTCAACGAGGAGCCCAGCGCCGAGGAACTGGCCGAGATCGCGCTGATGGCGGCCAACGAGATGCAGCGCTTCGGCCTGCCGCCCAAGGTGGCGTTCCTGTCGCACAGCATCTTCGGCAGCTCGCAGCGCGCCAGCGCCAAGCGCATGCGCGCGGCGCGCGACCTGTTCGTGCAGCGCGCGCCGCACATCGAGTGCGACGGCGAGATGCACGGTGACGCGGCGCTGTCCGAAGAGGTGCGCGCCGGCTACCTGCCGCAGACCACGCTCAAGGGCAGCGCCAACCTGCTGGTGCTGCCCAACCTGGATGCCGCCAACATCCTGTTCAACGTGCTGAAGATGACCGGCGGCCACGGCGTCACGGTGGGCCCGGTGCTGCTGGGTGCGGCCAAGCCGGCGCATGTGCTGACCCCCAGCGCAACCGTGCGGCGCGTGGTCAACATGACGGCGCTGGCGGTGGCCGATGTGACCGCCGGCGGTCACGGCTGAGCCGCGGCGGTGCCGCCGCGGCCCGCCGCGCCCGGCGAGCGGATCAGAACTCCAGGCGCAGCGAAGCCGCCGGCCCGCGCGCTCGGATGCGCAGGTCGACGTTGTCGAACAGCGGGTCGCTCCACGAGGCGATCGACGTGCGCTGCCACGCGTAGCCCAGGCGCAGCGCCACCGGCGGCAGCGGGCTGAGCACCAGCGCGGCCTCGTGCCGGTGGTGCTCGGCCCGGTCGGTGAAGCCGGCGACGGCCAGCCGCGCTTCGACAGCCAGCATCGGCCCGAAACGCCAGCGCGGCGTGATGCTGCCGTAGGGCAGCGTGTTGGAGCGCGCGAACGGCTGGGTGCCCAGCGCGCCGCTTTGCGGGCGAAGTTCGTAGTCCACGTCGAGCTTCATGCCGCCGCCGCTGAAGTCGAACTCGAACGACGGGCCGGCGTAGAGCCGATCGGTGTAGCCGAAGTGCCAGGCCACCACCTTGGCCTTCTGCAGCAGCGTGTCGGGGCCCGGGATGGACTGCGCACCCACCGTGACGCTCTGGCCGGCGGCCAGAGCCTGCGGGCCCTCGGCCTGATACTGCTGATAGCCGGCCTCGAAGCCGCGCGAGGGCCCGCGGCCGGCGCGCGCCCAGGCCAGCGGGCGCAGCGCCGCCTGGAAAGCGGCGTCGTGGGTGCCGGGGTCGCGCAGCAGCAGCCGCTGCGGCTCGCTGGCGCAGCCGGCCAGCAGGGCCGCACCGGCCAGGGCGATCGACGCAGACATGCCCGCGGGGGCGGTGCGCAGGCGGTGGAGGGCGGGCAGCGGGTGGAACGGGCGCATGAGCATCGGCGGGCCTTGGGCAGGGCGTGCGCCGCGATGATAGGCAGCCGCGGTGGCGCGGGGCATCGGCCCCCGGCGGGGCGTGCGGTGCGCCGGCGCGGTGCCGGCGTACGGCGGTGCCGGCCTCATCTCGGGCTACATTGCGCCGCACCGTGAGCCCCCGTGCCGGCACCCGCTGTCCAGAACCCCCACCCGGCGGCCGGCGCCGCCGGTGCGTGGTTGCGCGAGACCGACGTGCGCGCACTCAGCCTGGTGCGGGCCTGCGAGACCGGCCCGCCCGAGGCGGCGCTGTGGTCGCCCGAAGACGCGTCGTGGGCCAGCCGGCTCGCCGACGAGACGGTGCCGGCCGACGCGCCGCCGGCGGCATGGCTGGCCGCACGCGCCGGCCACGCCGTCCAGCGCATCGTGCCGCGCCGCGCCAGCCTGGCGCGCCTGTACACGCGCCGCGCCTTCGCCGCGCGTGGCCTCGGGCTCGCTGCGCTGGGCGGCTTCGGGCTCGGCCTGGCCTCCGATCTGCTGGGTGCAGGCCAACGCCTGCATCTGCTGGCCACGCCGTTGTGGGCCGTGGTCGGCTGGAATCTCCTCGTCTACCTTTGGCTGGGCGTCGCGGCGCTGCGCGGTGCGTCGGCCGGCTGGCTGCGCCGCCTCGTCGAACGCGGGCTGGGCGTCGGCAGGGCGGCGCGTGTCGGCGCGGCAGGGACCTCAGAGACCGGGCACGCCGCGCCCGACAGGGCCGGCGCGGCCGGCGCCGGCCATCGAGGCGGGCGGCGCTCGCCCGAGCAGCGCTTCCTGGCGCTGTGGGGTGCGGCCACTGCCCCGCTCATGGCACGCCGCGCCGTCGTGCTGCTGCACGTGGCGGCGATGACACTGGCGCTCGGCCTGCTTGCCGGCCTGTACGCGCGCGCGCTGGTGTTCGACTACCGGGTGGGGTGGCAGAGCACGCTGTTGTCGCCGCCGCAGGTGCACGGCATCGTGTCGGCGCTGCTCGCGCCGGCCAGCGCACTCGCCGGGATCGCGGTGCCCGGTGCCGACGAGGTGGCGGCGCTGCGCACCGACGCCACCGGCGCGCCCTTCGCCGGCGCCAGCGTCCCGCTGCCGGCCGCCGCGCTGCCCTGGCTGCACCTGTGGGCGGCCACGCTGGCCTGGGCCGTGCTGGTGCCGCGCCTGGTGCTGGCGCTGCACGCGGCGGCGCGCGAGCGGCTGGCCGCCCAGCGCGTCGCGTGGCCGCTGGACGATGCCTACGCGCGCCAGTTGCTGCAGGGCCGGCGCCACGCTGTCGCGGCGCGCGCGCCGGTGCTCGTGCTGCCGCACGGCTTGACCCCCACGCCGGCGGCGACGCTGGCGCTGCGCGCGCTGCTGGCCGGCCCCGGCTCGCTCGCGCTGGACCTGCACGTGGCCGCGCCCACCGCGTACGGTGACGAGGAGCAGGCGGCGGACCGGCTGGCCGCGGTGGTGGCGATGGCCGCAACGGCCGCCGCGCCGGCCAATGCGGCGCCCGGGCGCGCTGCGGCTGCCTTGCCTTGCGCGCATCTGGCCTGGTTCGATCTGGCCGTCACCCCCGAGCCACAGGTGCAGGGCCGCTTCATCGCCGGGTTGCGCGCGGCCGCGCGCGGCCCCTTCGCGCTGCTCGTGGACGAGGCGGGCTATCGCCAGCGCATGGGCGCCTCGTCGCCGCGGCTGGCCGAACGCCGCCGCGCCTGGCAGGTGCTGGCCGAGGAAGCGGGCGTGGGCCTGGCGTGCATCGATCTGCTCGAGGCCACGGCCCGGCCGGAGCCCGCCGCGGCCGCGCAGAGGGCACTCGAAGCCGCCTGGGCGGCCACCGCCAGCGCCGTGCCGAGCCAGCCACCGCTGCGGCGTGCATGACCACCGTCACGCTCAGCCTGGTCTCGCACACCAACGTCGGCAAGACGACGCTGGCGCGCACGCTGCTCGGCCGCGACGTGGGCGAGGTGCGCGACGCACCGCATGTCACCGAGTTCGCCGATGAGCACCTGCTCATCGAGTCGCCCGAGGGCCACCGCCTGATGCTGTGGGACACGCCCGGCTTCGGCGACAGCGTGCGGCTGGCGCGGCGCATGCGGCAGTCGGCCCAGCCCCTCGGCTGGCTGCTCGGCCAGGTGTGGGACCGCTGGCGCGACCGCGCCTTCTGGATGAGCCAGCAGGCGCTGCGCCATGTGCGCGAAGGCAGCGACGTGCTGCTGTACCTCGTCAATGCCAGCGAGCCCGAGGCGGGTTACCTGGCCAGCGAGATGCAGTTGCTGGCCTGGACCGGCAGGCCCGTGGTCGTGCTGCTGAACCAGCTCGGCCCGCCGCGCGCGCAGGCGGACGAACAGCGCGAACAGGGCGCCTGGCGCGAACGCCTCGCGCCGTGGCCGATGGTGCAGGCGGTGCTGCCGCTGGACGCCTTCGCGCGCTGCTGGGTGCACGAGGCTGTGCTGCTGCACGCCGTGCGCCGGGCGCTCGCCGACGATGCCCCGCGCGCCGCGGCGATGCAGGCCGTGGCCTCGGCCTGGCAGGCGCGGCGCGAGGCGCAGTTCGATGCGGCCATGGCCGAGCTGGCCGCCGTGCTGGCCCGGGTGGCCGCGGCGCGCGAAACGGTGCCGGAGCCGGCCGGCCTCAGCGAGCGGCTGCGTGACTTTGGCGCACGGCTCCTCGGGCCCGAGGCGCAAGACCCGGTCGAGGCGGCGCGGGCGCGCCTGGCCGGTACGCTGGAAAGCCAGGTGCGCGCCAGCACCGGGCGGCTGCTCGCGCTGCACGGCATCGCGGCGGCGCGGCGAGCACCGGTTCCGGTTGCCGCGGGCGCGGACGCGGCGGCAGCGGCAGCGGCGGCGACTGCGGACGCGACTGCGGCTGCGGCGGCGACTGCGACTGGGCTGGCGCCTGTGCCGGCGCCCGATGACCCGGTGGCGCAAGTCATCGCGCGTGTCGCGGCGCAGGTGCAGCAGCACCGCCGCGTGCCCGAAGGCCGCTCCGCGGTGCTGGGCGGGGCGATCACCGGCGCGCTGGCTGGGTTGAAGGCCGATGTCGCCACCGGCGGCCTCACGCTGGGCGGTGGCCTGATCGCCGGGGGCATCCTCGGGGCGCTCGGCGCCGCCGGGCTGGCGCGCGGCATCAACCTCGTGCGCGGCACGGGCCGCAGCTGGGTCGCGTGGGACGCCGCCGCGATGCCCGCGCTCACCGAGGCGGCGCTGCTGCGCTACCTGGCGGTGGCCCACTACGGCCGCGGCCGCGGCGAGTGGGCCGAGGCCGAGGCGCCGCCGCACTGGCCCGCCGCGGTGGCCACCGCGCTGGCCCCGCGCGCCGAGGCCCTGGCCCGCCTGTGGCAAAGCCGCGCCCCGCGCGAGGACGAGCCCGCGGCGGCGGCACGCCTGGCTGCCGCCTTGCAGCCGCTCCTGGCCGCCACGGCGCGCGACGTGCTGGTTGCGCTCTATCCCGCGCTCGGGCCCGACTCGGATAATCCCCGCGCATGAAGATCCTCATCCTCGGCGCCGGCCGGGTTGGCGAGAGTGTGGCCGAGAGCCTGGTGTCCGAGCGCAACGACATCACCATCGTCGACACCGACCCGGCACGCCTGCGCGAGCTGCAGGACCGCCTCGACCTGCGCGGCGTGGTCGGCAACGGCATCCAGCCCAGCACGCTGCGCGAGGCCGGCATCGAAGACACCGACCTGCTGATCGCCTGCGCGCCGATGGACGAGACCAACCTGGTGGCGTGCAAGGTGGCGCACGAGGCGTTCGGCGTGCCGACCACCATCGCGCGCGTGCGCAGCCCCGAGTTCGAGGACGGCAACCCGCTGCTGGACAAGAAGGGTTTCGCCGTGGACAAGGTGATCTGCCCCGAGGAGAGCGTCACCACCTACATCAGGAAGCTGATCGAGTACCCCGAGGCGCTGCAGGTGCTGGAGTTCGCGCATGGCCTGGTCAGCCTGATCGCGGTGCGCGCGGTGGCCGGCGGGCCGCTGGTGCAGCACAGCCTGGCCGAGATCCCCAAGCTGATGCCCGGCGTGGAGATGCGCATCGTCGCCATCTACCGGCAGACCCCCGGCCTGGCCGGGCAGGAACGTGCCGTCACCGACCTGGACGGCGCCACCCGCATCGAGCCCGGTGACGAGGTGTTCGTGCTGGCCGCCACCGAAGACCTGCGCACCGTGCTCGGCGCGCTGCGCAAGATGGACCGGCCGGTGCGGCGCGTCATGCTGGCCGGCGGCGGCAAGGTGGGCCTTCGGCTGGCGCGGCAGATCCACGCCGACTACCAGCTCAAGATCATCGAGCCCATGCGCGCGCGCTGCGAGTACCTGGCCACGCAACTGCCCGCCGAGGTGCTGGTGCTGCAAGGCGACAGCACCGACGAGGAGCTGCTGGCCGACGAGAACGTGCAGGAGATGGATCTGTTCATCGCGCTGACCAGCGACGATGAAGACAACATCATGAGCAGCCTGTTGGCCAAGCGCATGGGGGCCAAGCGCGTCATCGGGGTCATCAACCGCGGCGCCTACGCCGATCTGGTGCAGGGCACGCAGATCGACATCGCCATCTCGCCCAGCCACGCCGTGCTGGGCGAGCTGCTGGCCTACGTGCGCCGCGGCGACGTCGAAGCGGTGCACAGCCTGCGCCGCGGCGCCGCCGAGGCGCTGGAGGCCATCGTGCGCGGCGACGCCAAGACCTGCAAGATGGCCGACCGGCGCGTCGACGAGCTGCCGCTGCCCAAGGGCGCGCAGATCGGGGCCCTCGTGCGCGGGCTGCACCTGGCCGACGGCAGCGAGGCCGAGAACGCCAAGCCGCGCGTCATCATCGCCCACCACGACACGCGCATCCTGCCGCACGACCACGTCATCATCTTCGTGCCGCGCAAGCGCATGGTGCGCGAGGTCGAGAAGCTCTTCCAGGTGTCGGCCACCTTCTTCTGATGGGCCCGCTGCCGGTCGTCGCGCTGGTGGGCCGCATGGTGGCGCTGTTCGCGCTGCTGATGCTGGTGCCGCTGCTGTTCGCGCTTTCCGAGCACGACCCGGCCGAGAGGGCGTTCCTCGGCTCGACGGCGTTCACCTTCGCGGCCGGCACCGTGCTCTCGCTGGCCACGCGCCGCTTCCGGCGCGAGCTGCAGCCGCGCGACGGCTTCGTCCTCGTGGGGTTGACCTGGCTGGTGCTGCCGCTCTTCGGCGCGTTGCCGCTGTACCTGGCCGTACCGGGCCTCAGCGCCACCAACGCCTATTTCGAGGCCATGTCGGCGCTCACCGCCACTGGCGCCACCGTGCTGCAAGGGCTGGAGACGCTGCCGTTGTCCGTCAACGTGTGGCGCTGCTTCATGATGTGGGTGGGCGGCCTCGGCATCATCGTGCTGGCGGTGGCCATCCTGCCGCTGCTGGGCGTGGGCGGCAGCCAGCTCTACAAGGCCGAGATGGCCGGCCCCATCAAGGACCAGAAGCTCACGCCGCGCATCGCCGACACGGCGCGTGCAATCTGGGGCACCTACGGGGCGCTGTCGCTCGCCTGCTTCCTCGTCTACCGCGCCGCCGGCATGGGCTGGGCCGATGCCTTCATGCACATGAACTCGACGGTGAGCCTGGGCGGCTTCTCGTCCTACGACGCGAGCTTCGGCCATTGGGACTCGCCGGTGCTCGAGGCCGCGGCCATCGTCTTCATGCTGCTGTCGGGCGTGCCGCTGCTCTTGTACTTCGCGGCGCTGCGGGCCGGCTCGCCGATGCCCTTCTTGCGCAACATCGAGGTGCGCGCGTTCTACGGCGTGCTGGCGGGTGCCATCGCCCTCATCGCCGGCTACCTGGTGGCCAACGGC
>JAEUPC010000112.1 GCA_016789865.1 Rubrivivax sp. | reverse complement strand
CGCAGGCAAAATGACGCCTCACGCCGGAGCGGCAGGCCGGCGGCCGCGCGTTCGGCGCACGGCCGCGCCGATCGTTCCCCCTCGGACCCCGAACGCCCCCGCCCCATGACGCCAACGTCGCCGCGCCCCAGTCAGCGCGAGCTCGGTCGCCACGCCTACGGCCGCGACGAACTGATCGCCTGCGGCCATGGCGAGCTTTTCGGGCCGGGCAATGCGCGGCTGCCGCTGCCGAACATGCTGATGTTCGACCGCATCGTGCACATCGACGACACCGGCGGCGCGCACGGCAAGGGCCGCATCGACGCCGAGCTCGACATCCGCCCCGACCTGTGGTTCTTCGGCTGCCACTTCGAGACCGACCCGGTGATGCCCGGCTGCCTGGGGCTCGACGCGCTGTGGCAGCTGGTCGGCTTCTGGCTCGGCTGGCGCGGCAACCCGGGGCGCGGCCGCGCGTTGGGCGCCGGCGAGATCAAGTTCTTCGGCCAGGTGCTGCCGCGCGCGGGCACGGTCGGCTACCAGCTCGACCTGAAGCGTGTCATCGAACGCAAGCTGGTGATGGGCATCGCCGACGGCCGCGTGCTCGTCGACGGGCGCGAGATCTACAGCGCCACCGACCTGAAGGTGGGCCTGTTCACGTCGACCGAGGACTTCTGAGCATGCGGCGCGTGGTCGTCACCGGCCAGGGCATCGTCTCGAGCCTGGGCAACAACACGGCCGAGGTGGCGCAAAGCCTGCACGAAGGGCGCTGCGGCATCCGCTTCAACCCGGTCTACGCCGAGCGCGGCCTGCGCTGCCAGGTGAGCGGCCGACCGGCGGTGAACCTCGAAGAAGCGGTGGAACGGCGCACGCTGCGCTTCATGGGCGATGCAGCGGCCTACGCGTGGCTGGCGATGCAGCAGGCGATCGAACACGCAGGGCTCGCGCCCGGCGAGGTTTCCAACCCCCGCACCGGTCTGGTGGCCGGCTCCGGCGGGGCTTCCAGCGCCAACCAGGTGTGGGCCGCCGACACGCTGCGCGCCAAGGGCGTGAAGCGGGTCGGGCCGTTCATGGTCACGCGCACGATGGGCAGCACGGTGTCGGCCTGCCTGGCCACCAGCGCGGGCATCAAGGGCGTCAACTACTCCATCAGCTCGGCCTGCGCCACCAGCGCGCACTGCATCGGGCACGCCGCGCAGCTCATCGCCTGGGGCCAGCAGGACGTGGTGTTCGCCGGCGGCGGCGAGGAGGAGAGCTGGGAACTCTCGGTGCTGTTCGACGCGATGGGCGCGATGTCCAGCGGCTTCAACGACCGGCCCGAACAGGCCTCGCGCGCCTTCGATGCGGCGCGCGACGGCTTTGTCATCGCCGGCGGCGGCGGCATGCTCGTGCTGGAGGCGCTGGAACACGCGCAGGCGCGCGGCGCGCCGATCCTGGCCGAACTCATCGGCTACGGCGCCACGTCCGACGGCCACGACATGGTGGCCCCCTCGGGCGAAGGCGCGGTGCGCTGCATGCGCCAGGCGCTGGCCACGGTGCGCCGGCCGGTGGACTACATCAACGCGCACGGCACCTCCACGCCGGTGGGTGACCTGGCCGAGCTCGGCGCGGTGCGCGAGGTCTTCGGCACCGAGGTGCCGCCGATCAGCTCGACCAAGTCGCTGTCGGGGCACTCGCTGGGCGCCGCCGGCGTGCAGGAGGCGATCTACAGCCTGCTGATGATGCAAGGCGGTTTTGCCGCCGCGTCGGCGCATATCGACACGCTCGACCCCGCCGCCGTGGGCTTGCCCATCCTGCGGCAGCGGCTGGACGCGCCGCTGAACACGGTGATGTCCAACAGCTTCGGCTTCGGCGGCACCAACGCGACGCTGGTGTTCGGGCGCTTCGAGGGCTGAACCCCCCGGCCCGCTACGGCGCCGGCGGCCGGCCGGCCGGGTGCAGCAGCCGCTCGATCAGCTCGTCCTTGTCCAGCCACTGCTGTTCCACCCAGCGCGTGAGCCGCCGATGCTGCGCGCGTTCGGCCCCCGCGGGCGCGCCTGCCAGGTCGGCCGGGATCTGCCGCGGCTGCACGTGCACGATCACCTGCTCGACGCGCCCGCACAGCAGGTCGGCAAAAGTGGGCCGGCCCTGCGGATAGACGATGGTCACGTCCAGCAGCGAATCGAACTGGCCGCCCATCGTGGCCAGCGCGATGCCCAGGCCGCCGACCTTTGGCTTGAGCAGGTGCCGATAGGGGCTCTTCTGCTCGGCGTGCTTTTCTGCGGTGAAGCGCGTGCCCTCCAGGAAGTTCATCACCGAGGTGGGCAGGCGCTTGAACTTCTCGCAGGCGCGGCGCGTGGCCTCCAGGTCGTTGCCGCGCGCGCCGCGGCTGCTGCCCCGGCGCATGAACGGGAAGTCCAGCGCCCACCAGGCCAGGCCGATGACCGGCACCCAGATCAGCTCGCGCTTGAGGAAGAACTTCAGAAACGGCGCGTGGCCGTGGAAGATGCGCTGCAGCACCAGGATGTCGACCCAGCTCTGGTGGTTGCTCGTCACCAGGTACCAGCGGCGCGGATCGAGGTCCTGCACACCCTGCACCTGCCAGCGGGCCGCGGGCCGCACCGCGGCGATCCAGGCGTTGTTGCACGCCACCCAGGTGGCGGCCAGCGCGTTGAGCGCGCGGTCGGCCGGCACCCGCACCGCCGCCACCGGCACCAGCAGCTTCAACAAGGCCGGCGGCACCATGGCCAGTGTCATGAGCAGGGTGTTCAGGCCGACGGCCAGGCTGCTCAATGCGCCGCGCAGCGGGTCCAGAAAACGGGCGGGCATCAACACGGTCGGGGTGGCATCTCGGTCGCCATTCTGCCGCCGGCGAGGCGCGGTTCTTCACCCCGATGCCGTCCCGCTGGACCGAAACCCACAGGCGCCCCGGTGACCGGCGGCCCCGATGTGCGGCGCCGCCATCGGCGCGGGCAATCCGGGGAAAAGGTCCTTCTCCCAGGGGGCAGCCGGCAGGTGCTGCATGGCACACTGGCCGCAAGGGCATGCGTCAATCGGGTCGGCATCGGCCACGCCCGTCGGGTGCCGCGGCAGCGCGCCCCATGCGCCTTCCTGCGGCGCCAGGCTGCGTAGACGCTCGCATCGCCGCGCCCGACCCCGGCGTCCGCGCGGTGCCCCTCTCTGTTCAACGTCTGACATCTCCAGGAGCCCGAATGAAGCCCGCACGCCACGCGCCCGTGCCCCCCACCCCCCAGCCCTCGCAGCGGCAACGCCGCGTGGCCGGCGCTGCCCTGGCGGCGTGCCTGCTCGGCGCGGGCACACCGGCGCTTGCCGAGAACCACGCGCTGATCATGTGGATCGGCGACTATGGCGACCCGCGGGCCAACTTGCCGGGCATCGACCTGGACGGCAAGCTCGCCCGCGCCATCGCCCAGCTGATGGGCGTGCCCGATCGCAACATCGCCGAGATCTCGCAGGCCCAGCTCACGCCGCGCGGCGTGCGCTCGGCGCTGGACGGCCTGCACACCCGCATCAAGGACGGCGACAAGGTCTTCGTCTACTACTCGGGCCATGGCACGCAGATGGACGCGCGCGCCGGCACCGCGGCACGCTGCAGCGAGGCCATGTACGTGCGCGACGGCGTCTTCATGGACGGCGCCTTGCAGGAAGCGCTCACCAAGCTGGGCCAGAAGGCGAGCCAGGTGGTGATGATGAACGACTCGTGCTTCTCGGGCGGCGCGGCCACGCGCAGCCTGGCCGCCGCCGACCCGGCCGATGGCAAGGCCAAGTTCCTGCCGGCCGACTACAAGGCCAACACCGCCGTGGCCGGCGGCTACAGCTGCGGCGACGCGGTCAACACGCGCAGCATGACGCGCAGCCTGGCCCAGCTCGACAAGGACCAGCGTGGCCCGCAGGTGCTGTACATCGCCGCCAGCACCGACACGCAGGTGTCGTTCGCCACCTCCAAGGGCAGCTGGGGAACGCTGACCTGGGCGCAGTGCCTCTCTGACGCCAGCACCGACAGCAACAAGAGCGGCTCCATCACCGGCGAGGAACTGCAGGCCTGCGCGCAGGGCTGGCTCAACCGCAAGGGCGTGAAGCAGACCATCATGCTCCAGGGAAACGCCAAGTTGCCGCTGACCTTCACCGCCACGGCGCCCGGTGGCACCGCCCTGGCGGCAGCGCCCGCGCCCGCCCCTGCACCGGCACCGGCACCTGCGGCGGCACCGGCGCCCGCGCCGGCACCGAGCCCGGCGACCGCGGTCGCCCAGCCCACGCCCACGCCCGCACCTGCGCCCGCGGCACAGGTGCCGGCCGCACCGGCGCCGCCGCAGCCGGGCCACACCGCGGCCGGCAGCAGCGCCGTCCAGCCGGCCAGCGCGCTGCAGGACATTGCGGCCGCTGCCGACCGCAGCTACCAGGTGCAACTGGTCACCGCGCGCGAGACCATGCGCATCGGCCAGGACGTGCTCGACTTCACCGTCACCACCAACCGTGACGGCTACCTCTACGTCCTGCAGGTGGGCAGCGACGGCAAGACCTTCAACCTGCTGTTTCCGAACAAGCTCGACGCCAGCAACCAGGTCAGTGCAGGCCAGCACCGCTTCCCGCGGCCGAACTGGCGCGTGCGATCGGGCGGCCCGGCGGGCACGAGCCATCTGCTGGCCATCGTCTCGCCCGAGAAGAAGGACCTCTCGCGCGAGATGGATGCGCGCTCGGTGTTCGCCTCCGCGCCGACCAACGCCGCGGCCACGCGCACGCTGATCGTGGAGGCCACCGGCGCGGCCGGCGGCAACGGGCGCTACGGCGCCAGCGCTGTGGTGTCGATCAGGGAAGTGCCATGACCGGTCGGCACGGCGCGGGCCGCGGCGACGGGGGTCGCGGGCCGGCCAGCCCGGCGCCCATGGCGGGCATCGCCGCGGCCGCCGTGGCGGCCATCGCGGCCGCAGCCGCGGGTGCCGGCTTCACGGCCCAGGCGGCGACCCCGAGCGCAGCCACCACAGCCGCAGGCGCGTCGCCTGCGGGTGCCGGTGCCGCAGGCGCGCTGCCCACGGGCACCAGCGCCAGTGCCCGTTCCAGCGGAGCCCGGCCGCACCGCGCCGGCGCCAACGCTGCGGCCCTCGCGAACGCCAGCATCGCGCTGGGTGACCTCGGGCTGGCGCTGCTGCGCGACGCGCCGGGCGCCAATGCCGTGGTGTCGCCGCTGGCGGTGGCCACCGTGCTGGGCATGGTGCAGTCCGGGGCCGAAGGCGCCACCGAGCGCGAGATCGAAGCCCTGTTCGGTGGCGGGCGCGCGGGCGCGCAGGCCATGCGGGTGGCGTTGCCGGCGCTCTCGGCGCAGCTGCGCGGCGGCGCGGCGGCCTCGCGCGACGCGGCGAGCCCGGTCCGCCAGGCCGCGCGCGTGTGGATCGACAGCGCGGTGGCCAAGGACATGCCCGGCGGTTTCAGGCGCCGCATCGCCCTACGCCACGCCGCGGATGCGATGGTGCTGTCGTTCGCCGATGCCGAGGCCGCGCGCGTGCAGATCAACGGCTGGGCGGCCGAGCACACCGCCGGCCGCGTCAAGGACCTGCTGCCCGCGGGCAGCGTGGCCCGCTCGACGCAGGTTGCGTTGACTGCGGCGCTGCACTTCCGCTCGGCCTGGGACAAGCCCTTCGATGCCGGCCGCACCGAGGCACGCCCCTTTGCCACCTCCGCCGGCGTGCCCAGCAGTGTGCCCACGCTGAACGACGAGCGGGCCATCGCGCAGGCCGTGGTCGAGGGCACGCAGCTGTACGCACTGCCGTTCGCCAGCGGATTCGACCTGGTGATCGCGCTGCCGGCCGCCGCAGCTGCCGGCGGTACCCCCGGCGCCGCCGCCCCGGCGGGCGAAGTCGACGCGCTGGTCAAGGGCTTGAGCGGCGCCACCTTCGCGCGCTGGCATGGCGAGTTGAAGGCGCAGGCGCCGGTGCGCTGCAGCTTCGCGATGCCCAAGCTCGCCTTCGCGCCCAAGGCCGGTTCGGCCAAGGCCTCATTGCAGCGGCTGGGCGTGCAGCGAGCGTTCACCGACCGCGCGGAACTGCGCCCGATGCTCGGGCGCCTGGCGGGCACGGCGCATGTCGACGACGTGCATCACGCCGCCGGCATCACGCTGGACGAATGGGGGGGCGAGGCGGTGGCCGCCGCCGCCGCGACAGTGAAGCCGAAGTCGCTGGCGCCGGCGTTGCCGGCCTGCGCGGTGGACCGCCCCTTCGCCTTCGTGGTGATGCACCGCGCCAGCGGCGCCCCACTGTTCGTGGGCCGCGTGGGCGAACCGGCCAAGGCCGAGTAGAGCAACGCGCACCGGCCACGGCCCGACGGCACCGGTCTGCGGGCCGGCCCACACCTGAAGCCCGAAGGCGGGAACGCCCCCGGCGCGCCTCAGCGCATGTCGGCGATCTTCTTGTTGTACTTCTCGTAAGCGGTGTCCATCGCGCGCAGCAGCCGCGGCAGATGCGTCTTGAAGTCACCAGGCACGATGAGGAACATCTCGCAGGCGAAGTTGGGGTCGCCGTCGTTGTCGACGTAGGCCTTGACCACCTTGGTCTCGTTGGTGGCGAGGTTGGCGCCTTCGAGGCGGCGGCTGCGCGCCTGTGCGCTCTTGTCTTCGGCGCTGAAGCTCAGCACGAGGCGGAAGTACTCGGGGTCCTTCTCGTCGACGTAGATGATGTAGAACTTGCCTTCACGCCGGAAGCGCACGTTGCCGGCCTGCGTGATGTTCGGGTTGAAGCCCTCGGTCTGCAGGTACGACATGTAGGTCTGATGCAGCTGTTCCTTCGTGTAGGTCTGCGCCACCGCCGGGGCGGCGGCACTGAAGGTGAATGCGCAGACGAGCGCGGTCTGTGCCAACAGGGTGTTGAGCTTCATGGTCATCGGGGTTGTGGAGGAAGCGGTGTTCGAGGGGCGCGCCGCCGTTCACTGCGCCTTGGCCATGGCGGCGCGGGCGCGATCGGCATAGCGGCCGCTGGGGTACTGCCGCAGATAGGCTTCGTAGTCCGCCTTGCGGTTGCTCGTCTGGGCCTTGTCCCACAACGCGAACTCGGCCGCCGGGTTGTTGGCCGCCGGCGCCGGAGCCGGAGCCGGGGCGGGCGTCGCACCGGGCGCCGGCGCCGCCGCGCCGTAGCTGGCCACGCGCGCCCGGGCACGGTCGGCGTAGCGGCCGTTCGGGAATTGGCGCAGGAAGCCTTCGAACGCACCGCGGTTGTCGGCACGCAGCGCCTGCTCCCAGGACTCGAACTCGCGCTGCGGGCTGGCCGCCGCGCCGCCGGCGTTGGGTGCGGGCGCTGGCGCAGTGTACGGAGCCGGGGCGGGAGCCGGACCCGGAACCGGGCTGGGTGCCGGCACGGGCGTTGGCGTTGGCGTCGGCGCGGGCCTGGGGGCCGGTGCCGCCCCGGCGCCGCCGCCGGGATAGAAGAAGAAGTCCGACGACGACTCGTCCATCAGCGCCGGGCGCTGCTTGTGGTTCACGCCCTCGGCGGCGGTCTCGACGCCGCTGCGCACGCGGCGCAGCATCTCCACGGCCGAGAGCCCCGGCGTGCGCATGTGCTTGATCAGCTCGCGCGTGAACAGGCCATTGGGCACCGGGTCGTTGTTGGACAGCCGGTCCAGCGCCTGCTGGCCCTTGGACGCGGCCATGATCACCAGCGAGCCCTTGGGCGGCTCGATGCGGGTCAGCGTCGAGCCCGGAGCGATCGAGCGGCCGGTGGCGCTCTCGCGCAGCGGGTCGTCGCGGCAGGCGTCGATGATGACGAGCGAGAAGCGGGCACGCTGGTTGAGCTCGTCGGTGAGCCGTTCGAGCGACTGGCCGTTGCGCTCGATGACGCGGTTGTCGGTGGGGCGGATGTCCACCGGCAGCAGGTGCGGCCCGAGATTCGGCGGCTGCGAGCCGTGGCCGGAAAAGAAGAACACCACCTCGTCGTTCTTCTGCACGCGGCGCAGGAAGCCGCCCAGCGCGTCGTCCATCTGCTCGCGCGTGGCGTCGAGCACGCGGGTGACCACGAAGCCGGCCGACTCGAGCTCGCGGCTGATCGAGGCGGCGTCGTTGCGCGCATTGCGCAGCTTGGTGGCGTGCAGATAGTTGTCGTTGCCCACCACCAGGGCCAGGCGCGCGGCCTCGGCCTGCAGCGTCAGCACCAGGCAGGCGGCGGCCACGCCGAGGGCGGCCCGGGGGCGGCGCGGCAGCGCGGCGCGCACCCGCAGGCGCCAAGGCACGGCGCCCGGCGCGGGCGCTCGCGCGCCGAGTGACGATGACGACAGCGGAGGCAGCTTCATGGCAACCATGCGACAGACCCTGAAGGACAAGACTTCGGCCTTCGGGAAGAAGGACAGTGCGCCGCGCACCGCGCGATGCCCGATGCGCCTCGCACCTGAACACCTGCGCGCCGGGCCGCTGGGCGGCCGCTTCTCCCTCCCCAGGCCAGGGACGTTACCCCAGGCCACGGCCCCCGAGGTACCGACGCTGCCATTCAACCCGGCCTTGCGTGCAACGTGTCACTGCGGCAGCCGGCGCCCCTGGCGGCCCCGCCGTCGCCGCGCACCCTATCGCAAGTGGCGCCCGAAGAACTCGAGCGTGCGCGACCAGGCCTGCGCCGCAGCTTTCGGCTCGTACTCGATGACCGGCAGCAGCTTCTTCTCGCCCACCTGCGTCTCGTTGAAGAAGGCATGCTGCGCCTCGTAGCGGTGGAACTCGAACGACACGCCGGCGCCGCGCAGCTTCGCTTCCAGCGCGTCGACCCCGGCGATCGGGAAAGGCGCGTCGCGGGTCGCCCAGTGGCCCATCAACGGCACCTTGATCTTCGCCGCGTCGACATACTCCAGCGGCGGGTAGCCGTACCAGATGACGCCGGCGTCCATCTCGGGCACGTGCACCGACGACAGCACGGTCAGCGCGCCGCCCATGCAGAAGCCCGTGACGCCGCACTTCGCGCTGCCGCCGGCCTTCAGGAACTGCACGGCACCGCGCACGTCCTGGCCGGCGGCGTCGCCGAAGTTCAGGTTCGTCATCAGGTGGTTGGCCTCCTCGGCCTCGACCGTGGACTTGCCGCGGTACAGGTCGGGCACCAGCGCCCGGTAGCCGGCCTGGGCGAAGCGCTCGGCCACGCCGCGGATCTGGTCGTTCAGGCCCCACCACTCCTGGATGACGACGAGGGCCGGCGCGCCCGCCGGGTTCGGCGGCTGCGCGAGATAGCCCTGGACGGCGGCACCGTCCGGGCGGCTGTAGCTGACATTGCGTCCCATCCTGTGCTCCTGGTTCGTTGCCTGCGGCGCGGGGCCCACTCCCGCCGCCACCCGGCCCCCCAGCCAAGTAGAGACGGCGCGCCCGCCATCGTCAACCCGGGCCGGCCCGAAGGCTGGTACGGGCCGGAAACACCCCGGGTCGCGAAGCGACTCGAACGGCCGCGATGGTCGGCGTGGCCGCGCGCCACCCGGCCTGGGACGAGGCCGCGCGGCGCCCGCTCACGCTCGGCCAGCGCATCGCCACCTGCCACGCGCGCCATGCGGGCGGCGAGGCGCTGCGGCCCGACAGCGAGGCGCGCATCGCGCTGGAGACCTTCGTCGCGCTGCAGTCGCGCGGGCAGCCGATCGCCCCGCCGCAGCGCGACCCGCGCCTGCGCGCCTGGCAGGAGCGTGGCCGCGCGCTGTTCGGCCAGCGCCTGGGGCAGCTCGACCTGTCGTGCGCGCAGTGTCACGAGCAGCATTCCGGCGGGCGGCTGGCCGGCAGCGTCATCCCGCAGGGCCACGCCACCGGCTACCCGATCTACCGCCTGGAGTGGCCGGGCATGGGCACGCTGCAGCGCCGCGTGCGCGGTTGCCTCACCGGCGTGCGCGCCGAGCCCTTCGGCTGGGACAGCGACGAGATGACCGCGCTGGAGGCCTACCTCGCCGCGCGCGCGGCAGGTCTGCCGATGGAAACCCCGGCGGTGCGCCCCTGAAGCGGAAGGCCGCGCCGCCTCAGGTCTTGACGAGCGAGGAGACCACCGCCGTGATGGCCTCCTTCAGCTTCTCGCGGGCGACGGCCTTGCACTGCTCGGCCGTGGCGCCGGGCTTGGCGTCGAACGCGGTGGCCTTCTTTTCCGGCCGCCACAGCACCGCGCGCACGGTGCCGGTGCGCGGCAGCAGCACCACGCGGGCGGTGACCACGCAGACGCCCTCGCGCGTGAGGCCGCCTTCGACCTGGCTCAGAAAGGTCCACCTCTCCTCGGGGTAGACCTTCCACACCTTGGCCGGGATGTTCTCCTTGAGCATCGCCTTGGCGCTATCGGCGTCGATCAGCGCTTCGGACGAGTAGTCCAGCAGCAGCGATTTGGCTTCGCGCACCGGCTGTGCCAGCGCGCTGGCGCCAGCCAGCGCCGCCACGGAGAAGGCCAGGAGCGCCGCAGTGAGCTTCATGTTGGGCTGTCGGTCCGTGGAGGGAGGGGCGGCAGTGTAATCAAGGCCGCACGCCGCGCCGCGTGGCCATCTCCTGGCCCATCGCCCGGCGTGACGCTGCGTCGGCCTGCGCGGCGGCGGCCGGGAAGGCCACCTCGTCCTCGGCCACCAGGTGGTCTTCGTACAAGGCGCCGAACGCTTGCCAATGCGCGCAGATGGCCTCGGCCTGTCCGGCGGGCCAGGGCTCGCCCTCGGCCAACGCCTGCAGCGGCGGCCGCGCCAGTGCCCAGGCCGCGGCCATGCGCTGGTGGTCGGCGTGCAGGCGTTGTGCCAGCTGGCGCAGGTCCGGCCCGGCGGCACCTGCAACGCCTTGCACCTCGCCCAGCCGCCGCAGCACCGGCAGCACGTGCCTCTCCTCGTCTTCATGATGCGCCGGCGCGGCCAGGTCGAAGTAGCGCAGGACGTCGCCGGCCGCCTGCCGTGCCTGCTCGTCGGCGCCGCGTTCGCCCAGGTGCCGCTCCAGGCGTTGGAGCAGCGCCAGCGAACGGCGCACCCGCTGGTGGCAGGCGTCGAGCATCTCGAAGGGCTGATCGAATCCGGCCGCCGGCGCGGCGTGCAGGGTCAGGGGCGACGTGGTCATGGGGGCTCCGTGGGCGGCCAATCCGGTCCGGCAGGCGAGCCGGGGCCGGCGATGTTGCATGAACGCCGCAGGCACGGCCTTGCAACAGATCAGGCGCGGGCGGTGGCCCCGCCGCGGGTGCGGCCACGCGTCGCGCCCCGCATGACCACGCCGCCCGCAGGGTCGCCATCGGGGTCCGCACCTGACCGCACCTGGCCCGCCATCGGGCCGCCCGCAGAACTGCCTGCCTCGGGGAAAACGCGGGCGAACAGCCCTTCGGGCCATCCCCTAGACTGCCGACGGCGCCGCCTGCGTGGTGGCTCACCCGCGACCGCCCGCCCCTCCCGAAGGACCCGGGGCTGCGCACCGAATCCGCCCCGCCCCGCAGCGCTTCGCCATGCCCGCCTTCATCGCTCCCGCCGGCCCGGAGCCCAAACCGCTGGTCAGGCTCGATCGCGTGGGCAAGCGCTTCGCCAACGGCACGCTGGCGCTGCACGACATGTCGCTCGAAATCGGCGAGCACGACTTCATCACCTTCCTGGGCCCCTCGGGCTGCGGCAAGAGCACCGCGTTGCGGCTGCTGGCCGGGCTGACGCGCGCCACCGCGGGCAAGCTGACCTGGGCCGCGCACCGCACGCTGGGCGCCTCGCGCACCGACCGCGAACTCGGCTTCGTGTTCCAGGAGCCCACGCTGATGCCGTGGAGCACGGTGTTCGACAACGTGTTCCTGCCGCTGCGGCTTTCGGGCATCACGCGCGCGCAGGCCGACGACACCGTGCGCGACGCGCTGGCGATGGTCGGCCTCACCCGCTTCGCGGCGGTGTACCCGCGTGAGCTGTCCGGCGGCATGAAGATGCGCGTGTCGATCGCGCGCGCGCTGGTCACGCACCCGCGCCTGCTGCTGATTGACGAGCCCTTCGCGGCGTTGGACGAGATGACGCGCAGCAAGCTCAACAACGACCTGCTGGCCATCTGGAAGGAGCACCGCTTCACGGTCATCTTCGTCACGCACAGCGTCTACGAGAGCGTGTACCTCAGCAACCGCATCGTGGTGATGGCCCCGCGGCCCGGGCGCGTGGTGCAGGAGATTCCGATCGACGAGCCCTACCCGCGTGCGGCGGGCGACTTCCACGTCTCCAGCCGCTACAACGACCACGTCAAGCGTGTGCAGCGCGTGCTGCACGCCACCATGGACGGCGTGGCGGTGGACCACTGATGGCGGCCGCCCACGAGCCGGGCATGGGCGGCGCGGCCGCGGGTAATGCGGGTGCGGGTGCGGGCGCGTTCGCGAGCACGCTCGCGGGCAGCCCCGTCGACCCCGCCGCCGGTGGCGCCGGCCGCCAGGCCGGCCGCCCTGCCGCCGAACGGCGCGCCGTCACGCGCCCGGGCCCGCTGGACTCCGACCCGGCCGCGCCGGCGCGCCGGCTGGCGCGCGCACAACGCCGCGAGCGCATCGCCCGCATCGTGCTGCCGACCCTCATCGTCGCCGCGCTGCTGGTGCTGTGGGAGCTGGTGGTCACGGTGAACCGGATCCCGCACTACATCCTGCCCGCGCCGACGCTGGTGCTCGAGACGCTGGTGAAGAACTGGGGCAACCTCGCGCCGGCGCTGTGGTTCACCGTCCAGCTCACGCTGATGGCGCTGGCCGCCGCCGTGGCCGGCGGCGTGCTGCTGGCGATGGCCTTTGCACTCTCGAAGTGGGTGGAGATCAGCCTGTTCCCGATCGCCGTGGTGCTGCAGGTCACGCCGATCGTCGCCATCGCCCCGCTGATCCTGATCTATGTCGACAGCACGATGGCCGCGCTCCTGATCTGCGCGTGGATCGTCGCCTTCTTCCCGATCCTTTCCAACACCGTCATCGGCCTGAAGAGTGCCGACAGCAACTTGCGCGACCTGTACACGATGTACGGCGCCACGCCGTGGCAGCGTTTTCGCTACCTGCTGGTGCCCAGCGCCCTGCCCTACTTCCTGGGCGGGCTGAAGATCGCCGGCGGCCTGGCGCTCATCGGCGCGGTGGTGGCCGAGTTCACCGCCGGCTCGGCCGGGCGCAACACCGGGCTCGCCTCGCGCATCCTGGAGTCGATGTTCCGCACCGAGATCCCGATGATGTTTGCCGCGCTGCTGCTGGTGTCGCTCCTGGGCATCGTCATCTTCGTCGCCTTCGCGGCACTGGCCAAGCTGCTGCTGGGGCACTGGCACGAAAGCGAGATGCGCCGTGATCACTGAGGGCGCGGCACCCGGCCCGCGAGCACGCCCATGAGCCCGTTCGACCCTGCGCGCTGGCCGGCGCGGCTGCCCGAGCGCTACTGGCTGGGCGGCGTGCAGGTGCCGGCGATGCTGCTGGACACGCCGGCCCTGCCGGCCGCGCCCCCCGTGCACACGCTGGCGCTGCTCGTCGAGCGCGGCCGCATCGCTGCCATCGAAGCCCGCGCGCCCGGGGGTGCGGCCACCTTCGACCTCGACGGCGCGTTTGCACTCCCAGCCTTCGTCGACATCCACACGCACCTGGACAAGGGCGACCTGCTGGCCGCCGGCCTCGGGCCCGAGCGCGACCTCTTCACCGCGGTGGACCGCGTGCGCGCCGACTACGCGCGCTGGACCGAGACCGAGCTGCGCGCGCGCATCGGCTTTGCGCTGCGCACCGCCTTCGCGCACGGCACGCGCGCCATCAACACCTACATCGACTGGCCGGAGCCGGGCGCTCCCGAAGGCCCGCTGGCCTGGCGCGTGATGCGGCAGATGAGGCAGCAGTGGGCCGGCCGCGTGGACCTGCACGTCACATCGCTCGCCTCCATCGACCGCCTGGCCGATGCGCAGGCCGCCGAAACCCTGGCCCGACACCTCGCCGCCGGCGGCGGGGCGCTGGGCCTGTTCGTCTACCCCGGCGCACCACTGCAGTGGCTGCCACGCGCGTTCGACCTCGCCCTGCGCCACGGCCTTGCGCTCGACTTCCACGTCGACGAACACCTCGACCCGCCGGCGGCCAACATCGGCCACGTCGCCCGGCTCGCGCGCGAGCGTGGCTTCGGCCGGCGCACGGTGTGCGGCCACGCGTGTGTGCTCGGCGCGCTGCCCGAAGGCGAACGCGACCGCCTGCTCGACGAGGTCGCCGCCAGCGGCCTGACGCTCGTCTCGCTGCCCTATACGAACCTGTATCTGCAGGACAACGGCGTCACCACCGGCGGCACGCGCCGCACGCCGCGACGCCGCGGCCTGCTGCCCTGGCACGAGGCGCGCGCGCGCGGCATCCCGCTGGCGCTGGCCAGCGACAACCACCGCGACGTCTTCTTTCCCGGCGGCGACCTCGACCTGCTGCAGGCGCTGGCGCTGGCGGCCAACGCGGCGCAGCTGGACGACGCGCTCGGCGGCTGGGCCGACACCCTCACCACCACGCCGGCGCGTTTTCTCGGCAGCGCATGGGACGGCCGCCTGCGGGTGGGCGCGCCGGCCGACCTCGTGCTGCACGCCGGGCGCACGAGCGCCGAAGTGCTCTCGCGCCCGCAGTTCGGCCGCCAGGTGCTGCGCGCCGGCCAGAGGCTGGCAGCGGCCGACGCCACGCCGCCGGACTTTCGCGAACTCTCGCGCGAGCTCCAGCCGCAGCGCCCCCGCAGCTTCGCCCAGGGCCTGGCAGCGGGCACGGCACCCCGGGCGGCAGCATGAGCAGCCGCCCCGCCGACACGCACGCCATCCCGCCGGTGCCCTCGCACCGCGCGGCCGACCACGGCTTGAACGCCGCGCCCGACTGGGCCCGCGTCGCCGCCGAGCTGGGCGGCCTGAACGTGATGGCCCAGCCGCGCCAGCGCAAGGCGCTGTCCAAGGACTTCTACTGGTACAGCCCGGTGCTCGCTGCCGAGCTGCGCGACTGCGTCGCCGACCTCGTGGTGCGCGTCAGCACCGAAGACGACGTGATGCGCGCCGCCGCGGTGGCCGCGCGCCACCGCCTGCCGCTCACCGTGCGCGGCGGCGGCACCGGCAACTATGGCCAGTGCGTGCCGCTGGCCAACGGCCTGGTGCTCGACATCACCGGCATGCAGCGCGTGCTGGACATCGCCCCGGGGCGCGTGCGCGCGCAAGGCGGCGCCAAGCTCTTCGACATCGAGATGGCGGCGCGCGAAACCGGCCAGGCGCTGCGCATGTGGCCGAGCACCTGGCGCGTGGCCACCGTCGCCGGCTTCATCAGCGGCGGCTTCGGTGGCGTGGGCAGCATCGCGCACGGCGTGCTGCGCGACGCCGACAACCTGCTCACTTGCCGCGTGGTGACGGTGGAACGCGAGCCGCGGGTCATCACCCTCACCGGCGACGAAATTCAGCAGGTGCATCACGCCTTCGGCACCAACGGCATCATCACCGAGGTCGAGGTGGCGTTGAGCCCGGCGGTGAACTGGCTGCACGTGATCGCGCTCTTCCCCGACTACCGGCAGGTGCTGCACACCTGCATGGCGGCCAGTTCGCCCGCCTGCGAACTCTTCCTGCTGTCGGCGGTGGACCGCCGCTTCGCGCCCTACTACGCGACGCTGAAGGAGCGTTTCCCGAGCGACCGCCACGCCATCTTCGCGATGGTGGCGCCGGGCTCGATGGCCGCCTTCGAGCAGCTCGTGCGCGAACACGGCGGCACGGTGTCGATGGCGATGGACGAAGACAGCGCCGAGGCCGCCGGCCTGCCGCCCGCCTACGAGTGCGCCTACAACCACACCACGCTGCAGGTGCTGAAGGTGGACCGCAGCTGGACCTACCTGCAGATCGCCTACCCGCAGCCGTTCGACCCCGAGGTCGTGATGCGCCAACTCGAGCGCTTCGGCGAAGATGTCTGGCAGCACCAGGAGTTCGCGAAGATGTACGGCCAGTACGCCACCTTCGCCATCGTGCTGGCGCGCTGGAAGGGTCTGGAACACCAGTACGGGCTGATCCGCAGCATCGAGGCCGACGGCTGCACGATCTTCAACCCGCACACCGTGACCATCGAAGACGGCGGCATGAAGACCATCGACGCCGCGCAGATCGAGTTCAAGAAGCGCGCCGACCCGCACGGGCTGATGAACCCCGGCAAGACGCGGGGGTGGTCGCCGGCGATGGCGCGCGCCGGCCGGGGCGGTGACTCCGATGCCATCGGTGCAGGGGTGAGATGAGGTCCGCTGGGTGGGCAGTGGGGGGTTGCCCTGGCCGGCGGGTTCTTGTTCAGGGTTTTTCTACTCCGCCGCAGCCGGGTCTCGCCCCGGCGGGCGAGTTACTTTCATTTGCCGGCCCAAATGAAAGTAACCAAAGCAAAGGGCCTTCTGCGTGCCGTGTTGAGGTTTGGCGCCGAGCGGCGGGTCGATGAGGTCATCTCGTCGATGGGCCTATTGGGTTGTGCCGCTTGCCCTTTGGCGCCGCGGTTCAACGAGAGCTTGGCATGGTCGGTGCGGGCAGGGCATCACGGGGTGAAGCCGCTGCGGCCGAGATCGTTCGTGGCGCCGGGTTGCATCGAGCACGGCAGCACGGACAGCCCTGCGAGCCAACCGTTGCCAACCACCAATGACAACCTGCCGATCTGCCACCGGCCAACAGGGAAATGGCACAACTCAGAAGGCAAATCGAAGAAGCGACCTCTTTGATTCACCGCACAGCAACTCGCGTCACTGCCGTCCGCAGCAGGCCCTTTGCTTTGGTTGCTCTCATTTGGGCCAGCAAATGAAAGTAACTCGCCCGCCGGGGCGAGACCCGGCTGCGCCGAAGTAAAAAACACAAGAACCAAAGAGAAAAACCACCCGCCCCCCGGCGCGAAGAAACCACCAGAATTCAAGGAGCACAGACGATGACAACAAAGACGACCGGCCAGCCCCTGGCCCGCTACGCCGCCATGAAGCGCATCGGCGACATGGTCTACATGTCCGGCGTCATTGCCGTCGATCCCACCACCCGCACGGTGGTGCAAAGCTTCGAACAACTGCCGGCCGACATCCGGCAGCAACTGGGCGAAACCGGCGAGATGAGCGTCGACATCTTCCAAGCCCCGGTGCTGGTGCAAAGTTACTTCGTGCTCAACCGCATCCGCGAACTGGCCGGACAGGCCGGCGGCGGCATGGGCGACGTGTTCAAGCTCGTCCAGTACTTCACCGACCTCAGCGACTACCCGCTCTACAACCGCGTGCGGCGCCTGTTCTACCCCGGCGAGCCGCCGGTCAGCACCGTGGTCGAAGTGAGCGGCATGCTGCCCAGCCGCGAAGTGCGCATCGAGGTCGAGGCCACCGCCTTCATCCCGCTCAAGCGCTGAAGCGCTGAAGTGCTGAATTCGCCGAACGCCGCATCCGCCATGCTCGACCGCACCCTCACCGTGCGCGTGGCGCGCATCCGCCCGCAGACAGCCGATGTCAGCGCGTTCGAATTCGTGCACCCCTGGGGCGGCACGCTGCCCGGCTACCGCGCCGGGGCACACATCGACGTGCATCTGCCCGGTGGCTTCACGCGGCAGTACTCGCTGGCCGGCGCAGAGCCCCATGCCGCGGGCGATCACCATGCCACCGCAGGCGCCAAACCCAGCCCCACCGGCGCGGCCCCGGGCTGCACGCACTACGTCATCGGCGTGAAGCGCGATGAGGCCAGCCGCGGCGGCTCGGCCTCGCTGCACGAGCGTGTGCGCGCGGGCGACCTGCTGGCCATCAGCACGCCGCGCAACACCTTCCCGTTGCACGCCGAGGCCAAGCACCATCTGCTGCTGGCTGGCGGCATCGGCCTCACGCCGCTGCTGGCGATGGCCGAGCAGCTGCAGCGCGAGGGCGCCTCGTTCACGCTGTGCGTCTTCGCGCGCAGCCGCGCGCAGCTGGCCTTCGCCGACGAACTGGCTGCACTCGCACCGCAGGTGCGCTTGCACTTCGACGAGCCGCGCGAAGGAGTCGGCGCGCACCAACTCGACATCCCGGCTTTGCTTCGCCACCACCCCCCGGGCACCCACCTGTACCTGTGCGGCCCCGGCGGCTTCATGCAGGCCGTGCTTGCGGCCGCCGCGCACTGGCCCGAAGACAGCGTGCACCTGGAGTACTTCGCGCCCCCCACGCCCGATGGTGGCGCCGGCCGCGACGAGCCCTTCACCCTCGTCATCGCCGGGCGCAACATCGAGGTGCCGGTGGCCGCCGACCAGAGCGCCGTGGACGCACTGCACGACCTCGGCATCGACGTGCCCACCTCTTGTTCACAAGGCGTGTGCGGCACCTGCGCCGTGCCGCTGATGGGCGGCCATCCCGACCACCGGGACCATTGCCTTTCCGCCACCGAGCGCCGCGGCCGGATTGCGCTTTGTTGCTCGCGCGCCCTGGCCGGCGGCCGCATCGTCGTGGAGATCGGCTGAGAATCGGCGCATGAGCTCTGCCCGCAAGCCGCCAGACCCGGCGAACCCCATCGCCTCCGCCTTCTGGCGCGTGATGCCCGCCGACAGCGACGCCACCGAAACCGCCGAGTGGCTGCAGGGCTTCGAGACCCTGGTGCGCGAAGAAGGCCGCGAGCGCGGCACCTACATCCTGCGCCGGCTGCTCGACGAAGCGCGCCGCCTGCGCGTGCCACTGCCGCCGGTGTTGAACACGCCCTACGTCAACACCATCGCGCTGGACGAGCAGCCGCCGTACCCCGGGCAACTCGAACTCGAGGCGCGCATCGCCGGCATCGTGCGCTGGAACGCGCTGGCGATGGTGGTGCGCGCCAACCGCGAGTCGGCCGAGCTCGGCGGCCACATCGCCACCTACGCATCGATCGCCGACCTGTTCGAGGTCGGCTTCAACCACTTCTTTCGCGGTGGCGCAGGCGCTGGTCAGGAGGGCGACCTCGTCTTCTTCCAGCCGCACGCCTCGCCCGGCGTCTATGCCCGCGCCTTCCTGGAGGGGCGCCTGAGCGAAGAACACCTCACGCTCTACCGGCAGGAGACGCGGCGGCTGTCCGATTGCGGCGGCCTTTCCAGCTACTGCCACCCCTGGCTGATGCCCGACTTCTGGCAGTTCCCCACCGGCTCGATGGGCCTGGGCCCACTCACCGCCATCTACCAGGCGCGCTTCATGCGCTACCTGCGCGACCGCGGGCTGGCCAAGACCGATGGCCGCCGCGTGTGGTGCTTCGTCGGCGACGGCGAGATGGACGAACCCGAGTCGCTGGCCGGCCTGAGCCTGGCCGCGCGCGAGGGGCTCGACAACCTCATCGTCGTCGTCAACTGCAACCTGCAGCGGCTCGATGGCCCGGTGCGCGGCAACGGCAGCGTCGTCCAGGAGCTGGAGGGCCTGTACGCCGGCGCCGGCTGGAACGTGGTGAAGCTGTTGTGGGGCAGCGACTGGGACCCGCTGTTCGCGCGCGACAGCGAGGGCATGATCATCAAGCGCCTGCACGAAACCGTGGACGGCGAGTTCCAGAAGTACGCCGCCACCGACGGCCGCTTCAACCGCGAGCACTTCTTCGCCAAGTACCCCGAGCTGCAGGCGCTCGTCGCGCACATGAGCGACGACGACATCGATCGCTTGAAGCGCGGCGGCCACGACCCGGTGAAGATTCACGCCGCCTACGACGCCGCGGTCAAGCACCGCGGCCGCCCCACCGTGATCCTGGCGCAGACCAAGAAGGGCTACGGCATGGGCCACTGGGGCCAGGGCAAGATGGGCTCGCATCAGCAGAAGAAGCTCGACGACGAAGCGCTCTTGCAGTTCCGCGAGCGCTTCGCGCTGCCGATGAGCGAAGCCGACGTGGTGGCGCTGAAGTTCTGCCGGCCCGCCCAAGACAGCCCCGAGCTGCGCTACCTGCACGCGCGCCGCGAGTCGCTCGGCGGCTACCTGCCGGTGCGGCGCGGCAGCACCCTCTCGCTGCCGGCCCCGGCCGCGGCCGACACCGCCAGGCTGGTGGAGCGCCAGGCCCAGCGCGAGCAGAGCACGACGATGGTCTTCGTGCAGCAGCTGACGCAACTGCTGCGCGACGCGAAGCTCGGCCGGCACATCGTGCCCATCGTCGCCGACGAGGCGCGCACCTTCGGCATGCAGAGCCTCTTTCGCGAGTTCGCCATCTACGCCGCGCAGGGCCAGCTGTACGAACCCGAAGACCGCGACGAGCTGCTGTACTACAAGGAAAGCCAGTCGGGCCAGATCCTCGAAGAAGGCATCAACGAGGCCGGCGCCATTTCGAGCTGGATCGCCGCGGCCACCGCCTACAGTGCGCACGGCGTGCCGATGCTGCCGTTCTACATCTTCTACTCGTGCTTCGGCTTCCAGCGCGTGGGCGACCTGATCTTCTGCGCCGCCGACAGCCGCGCGCGCGGCTTTCTCGTCGGCGCCACCGCCGGGCGCACCACGCTG
>JAEUPC010000237.1 GCA_016789865.1 Rubrivivax sp. | reverse complement strand
CGGTGGTCATTTTCGATCGCATCCGCGAGACCTTCCGCAGGATGCGCAAGATGACGACACGCGAGGTCATCGACCACGCCATCACCAGCACCATCAGCCGCACCGTCATCACCCACGGCAGCACGCAGATGATGGTGCTGTCGATGCTGATCTTCGGCGGGCCGACGCTGCACTACTTCGCCGTGGCGCTGACCATCGGCATCCTGTTCGGCATCTACTCGTCGATCTTCGTGGCCGCCGGCATCGCGATGTGGCTGGGCGTCAAGCGTGACGACCTCGTAAAGGCGGGGGTCAAGGAACACGACCCGGGCGACCCGAACGCCGGGGCCGTGGTGTAGAGTGAGCCCGAACGCCCCCTGAGAAGCGCCGCCGACATGCCGCCACCCGCCGCGAAGGAAGCCCTGGCCGGTCAGGCGCGGCGGCGGTACGTCGAGGAGCTGGTCAAGGGGCTGGTGCACGTGGTGCAGGCCTGCATCGACGGCGCCCGGATCCTCTTCGACAAGCCCTGCGAGCATGCGGTGTTCATGCGCCGGCGTGAGTTGGTGCAGTCGCTGGGCAACAACGCCCAGGCGTGGCACCGGGGCGTCGTCGGCGGCCTCAGGCAGGCCATCGGCCAATCGGCCACGCGCAGCGGCGAGCTGACGCTGGCCGGCGTGAAGCGCGACGACCTCACGCTGGTCAGCGACGACACCATCGAGCGCGAGATCATCACCTCGCGGCTGGCGCTGGCCATCATGGACCGCGCGTCCTGGGAGTTTGCCGACCTGCGCTCGCGGGTGGCACACCTCGAGGGGCGCTCGGAGATCGAGGCCCAGGACGTGATGCGCGCCCACGTGCTGGCGCGTGTGGTGTTCGAGGCCTGGCGCTCTGCCGGGCTGTCGCTGGAAAGCTGGCGCGAGCTGCAGACCGTGCTGCACGAGGAGTTCGCGCTGCTGGTCGAGGAGGCCTACCACGAGGTCAACCGCTGGCTCGTCGAGCAGCGCGTGATGCCCGAGGTGGACCTGCGGCCGCACATCAAGCGCTCGCGTACCCACCCCAACGCCGGCTTTGGCTGGATGGCCGGCGGCGGGCGCGACAGCGAGAGCCTGGGCCTCGCGATGGGCGGGGGGGCCACCGTGCCCGGCGGGCCGTATGCCTCGGGCTATGGGGTGCCGGGCGGTTATCGCGATGTCGGCGAGGAAACGCGCATGATGACGCGCACCGCACCGCTGGCCCGCAACCGGGAGAACGCCGAGGCGGTGCTGGGGCGCTTGAACCGTCTGGTGGCCCGGCATGTGCCGGAGTTCGCCGGGGGTCATGCGGCCGGCGGAGGCGCAGCAGCCCGGCCCGCCACCGGGGAGCGGCCGGCCGACCGGCCTGTCTCGCCAGGGCTCGAACGGGCCATCGACACGGCTGCCCAGGGCATCCGCCACCGCCTGCAGCCCACCGTCTACCAGGGGCGCGAGGAGCCGGTGGTCACCACCCCGGCGCTGCTGGAGGAACTGCACCACCGCAACAAGGCGCTGAAAAAGGCGGCCGCCACGCCGGAAGAGCGCGCCACCATCGAGATCGTCGCCCTGCTGTTCCAGAGCATCCTCACCGAAGACCGCATCCCGGCGGCGATCCGCGTGTGGTTTGCGCGGCTGCAGATGCCGGTGCTGCGGGTGGCGGTGGCCGAGCCCGACTTCTTCGCCACCGTCGACCACCCGGCGCGGCGCCTCATCGACCGCATGGGCGCCTGCGTGATGGGCTTCGACAGCGGCGGCAGCGGTGGCCCCGGTGTGGGCGACGCGCTGGAGCGCGAGATCAAGCGCGTGGTGCAGGTGGTGGAGGCTTATCCAGACACCGGCCGCCGCGTCTTCCAGACCGTGCTCACCGAGTTCGAGAAATGGCTCGAGCACTACTTCAAGAACGAGAACGAGGCCACCAAGAAGGGTGTGTCGCTGGCCCAGCAGGTCGAGCAGCGCGAGACGCTGGCCATCCAGTACACGATCGAGCTGCGCCGCATGCTCAACGAAATGCCGGTGCAGGAAGGGGTGCGGCAGTTCCTGTTCCACGTCTGGGCCGACGTGCTGGCCACCACCGCGGTGCGTTACACCGCGCAGGGAGAGCAGACCAAGGCGATGAAGCGCGCAGCGGCCGACCTCATCTGGAGCGCCAGCGCCAAGGTCACGCGCGAAGAGCGCGCAGAGGTCATCCGCCGCCTGCCCCCGCTGTTGAAGGCACTGCGCGAAGGCATGGCCTCGGCCGGCATGGATCAGCCCAAGCAGGACGAGCAGATCCAGCAGCTGAACAACTCGCTGGCCGCGGCCTTCACCGCCAAGGCCGCGGTCATTCCCGACGAGAACCTGCGCGAGATGACCGAGCGGCTGGAGTCGCTGGAAGAGCTGCTGCCTGACGTCGAGAACCTCGAGATCGACGAGTCGATGGTGCTCGACCTGTCGGGTCACCAGAGCAACGACATGGAGGTCGTGCTCGAAGGCGGCTCGATGCCCACGCCGGCGATGGTGGCCTGGGCGCGAGAGCTGCAAGTGGGCAGCTGGTACATGCTCGACCGCAACAACCGCACCGAGCCGGTGCAGCTGGCCTGGCAGGGCTTGCGCAAGCAGCTGTCGCTGTTCGTCACGCCGCAGGGGCGCTGCGTGTTGTTCCAGCAGCACCGGCTGGCCAGCTATCTGCAGGCCGGCCTCATCGTGCCTGCGCAGGACGAATCCCTCACCGTGCGCGCCACGCGCAGCGCGCTGGCCAAGCTGGACGTCGACGTCTCACGCCTGCTGCACTAGCTGGGCGCAAGCGAGCCGCTGCGAGCGGGCCGAGGTCGGGTCGGGAGCCGCAGCCGTCTTGGCGTGCGGCGAGCACCGCAGGCCTGAGACCGGCCCGCGCAGCAGGTTCGGTCGGTCAGTGGATCAACCGGTCCTCGTCGTCGACGAAGAGCTCGTCGAGGATCAGCGCATCGGGCTCCTCGCCCAGGCTCCAGAAGACCATCAGCACGATGATCTTCAGGTCTTCGAGGTCGATCGAGCCGCTGCCCACCGCCATCGCGCGGTCGACCACCATTTCGCGCATCGCCGGCGGCAGCACGCCGGCCGATTCGAGGAAGCTGATGAAGTGGATCGACCGGTCGCCCAGCGTCTCGCGCTCGGCGGCGGTGTAGATGCGGTGGCTGCCCGGCGTCTGGGCCAGCGCATGCGACTCGGCGGAGTCCGCCAGGCCATCCAGCCAGCGCAGCGCTTCCTGGATTTCGTCGCTCTCGAATCCGACCGCGCTCAGCTTGCGGCGCAGCTGCTGCTCGTCGGGGCAGGCGTCGGGGCGCCAGTAGTTCTCGTAGAGAAAAACGAGCACGTCGAACATGCGGGGCACTATACCCGAGCGTGCTGCGCGGGGCGGGTCGGCGCGGCTCGGCAGATCCGTCCGGGCACGGGGTGGCGGGGGGAGGGGGGCGAGTGTTCCCCCGATGGCGCAGGGCGCTTGCCTGCCGATCCCTTGGCTCAGGCCGCCGACTGGCGCTGGAACAACCCGCCCGGCAGCCGGGCGACCTGCCCCAGGAGCTCCAACTCCAGCAGGCGCGCATTCAACTCGGCGGTGGCCCAGCCAGTGCGTGCCTGGAGCGCGTCGAGTGTCACCGGGTCATGGCCGAGCGCCTGCAGCAGCGCATCGCCTGGCTCCGTCTGCTCGCCGCCCGACGCCGCGGTTGCCCGGATTGCCGTCGGCGGGGGGCTTTCCGGCTGGAGTTCATCGACAATGTCAGCAGCCACTTCCACCAGCTTCGCCCCCTGCTTGATGAGAGCGTGGCAGCCCTTGGCCTGCGGCGAGTGGATCGACCCCGGGATGGCGAAGACCTCGCGCCCGGCTTCCGAGGCAAACCGAGCGGTTATCAAGGAACCCGAGCGCAGCGCCGCCTCGACCACCAAGGTGCCGAGCGACAAGCCCGCGATGATGCGGTTGCGCCGCGGAAAGTTCTCCTTCAGCGGCGGCGTGCCGGGCGCGTACTCGCTCAGCAGCAGGCCACCGCCTTCGACGATGCGCCGGGCCAGACCGGCGTGGCTGGCGGGATAGAACTGGTCGAGCCCCGCACCCAGCACGGCCACCGTGCCGGCCGGCCCGCGCAGCGCGCCCTCGTGCGCCGCGGCGTCGATGCCCACCGCCAGGCCCGAGATGACGACGAACCCCTGCCGGCTCAGCTCGGCGGCGAACTCGCGCGCGTTGAGCAGGCCTTGCGGCGTGGGGTTCCGGCTGCCGACCACGGCGACCGCACGGCGGCCCCCGATGCCCATGGCCCCTTCGGCGTACAGAAGCGTCGGCGGGTCCGCGGTCTGCAGCAGGCGCGGCGGGTAGGCGGGGTCGCCCAAGGGCACATAGCGTCGAGCGCCCTCGCCCTGCCGCAGCCAGCTGTGGGCGTGGGCCAGCCGTTGAGCGAAGCTCTCGGCCGGCGCGCCCGCCAGGGCTGTGGCCACGGCCGCCGGCACGAAGGCTCGCAGCGCCGAGGGCGGCGCACGCAGCACTGCCTCCGGTGAGCCGAAGGCCGCCAGAAGCTGCCGCGCCTGCACCGGGCCGAGCCGCGGTGTCTCGAGAAGCCTGAACCAGGCTTCGAACTCGTCGGCGTTGCCGCCGGCGCCGGCCTCAGGGTGGGTCATGCCACGGTCGGGCTGAACCCGGCAGGCCGCCTGCCCGGTGGGAAAGGCGCGGCGTTGCCGCCGAGGGCGCTGCCGGCCGGGTCAGGGCTGGGTAAACCGGTCGCCGGACTGCACCGGGTCTTGCACGTTCAGGATCAGCGCGTAAGACACGCGCTCGAACGTGCGGAAGACGAACAGCAGCCCGTGGCGCTCGTCGGGCAGGCGCATCGCGGTCCGCTGGCCCGCGGTGGTGGTGTCCACCGCATCGCGGCCGGCGCGCCACAGCGCCAGCACGTGGCCCCGCTCGAGCCCGTCGCGCTGGCCTCGATTCAGCGCCACCACCTGGTTCTGGCCGGCCTTGAGTCCCTCACCGTAGATCGAGACGACCCGGCCCTCGACTGCCTTGGACGGCGCGCGCGGCACGTACGCCACGAGTTCCTGCTGCGGGGTGGGGGAGAGACGGTCGCCCACGCCCGCTTCGAGGCGGTTGCTGGTGACGCGGAAGGTGGCTGGCACGATGACGTTGCCCTTGCCGCCCGGCGCCGCTGCGGCGCCTTCGGCTGCGACCATCTCCGCTGTGCCCACATAACGGCCCTCGAAGCCGAGCACTTCGCGCGTGTCGGGGTCGACCAGCGGCTTCAGTTCGCGGAACAGGCGGAAGTCGCGCGCCCCGCCGAGGTCGCCGCGCACGTAGGCCGTCTCGCCGCGCGACACCATCACGCGGCCTTCCTGCGTGGCCACCACGCGCGGCGCCTGGTCGAGCTGGTTGGTCTCGAACACCTGCGCCTCGGCCAGGAACGGCCCGATCAGGTGCAGCGGAATGGCGGCGATGGCGCCGTTGTCCAGCGTCTCGCTGCGCACGCGCGGCGACAGCCGCACGGTGCCGGGCACGCCCTGGGCGACGGCCAGCCGCGCGCGGTCGCCGATCTTCTCGAGCACCAGCACCTGGCCAGGGAAGATCAGGTGGGGGTTGCGGATCTGGTCGAGGTTCATGCCCCACAGCTCGGGCCAGCGCCAGGGGCTCTTCAGGAAGATCGACGAGATGCCCCACAGCGTGTCGCCGCGCTGCACCGTGTAGCTGTCGGGTGCGTTGGGGGCCAGTTCCGACAGCGGCACACCCGCCTGCGCCACGCGCTCGGCCGTCTCGCGCCATTGCGGGTAGACCGGCATGCGGCTTGGCTGCGCCCAGGCGGAGCCGGTGGCCACCACGGCACTGACAAACGCCGCCGCGCCCAGCGTGGTGGCGAGGCAGGACGGGTGCGGGCCGGGTCGTTGGCGGATGCTCATCGCGGGGGGTCTCCGAGGGATCCTGCGGGTTATGCACCCGGGCAAGGGCCGGCGCAGCCGGTGACACAATCGGGCGCGTGCATTCTTTCGCGCGGCCGCAGCGGGTGGCGAGCGAGGCGGCAGCCGCCCCGGAGCAAGCCGAAAATGCTCATATGCTTTCGCAGATTCTGCCTGTAAACCCTTGATGCCGCAACGAAAGTGCCCCAGCTTCCAGCGCGGCGTGGCAGCGGTCACGGCTCCTCGCGTTGCGCATGGCCGACAGCTGTTGCCGCCTGTTTCGCCGCGGGCGGGCGTCGCCGGGGTCGCAGGTGGTGCGCCCGGCCCGTCCCGCCTTGCGTGACTGACCCGCCCCAATGCCCACCCGACGATGGCTTTGCTGAACATCCTGCGCTACCCCGACCCGCGGCTGCACACCGTCGCCAAGGCGGTGGCGGTGGTCGACGAACGCATCCGTCGGCTGGTCGACGACATGCTGGAGACCATGTACGCCGCCGATGGCGTCGGCCTGGCGGCCACGCAGGTCGACGTCCACGAACGCGTGATCGTGATGGACACCTCGACCGAGCGCGACAGCCCGCGCGTGCTCATCAATCCGGAGATCGTCGCGCGCAGCACCGAGTTGGCGCTGGCCGAGGAAGGGTGCCTGTCGGTGCCGCAGATCTACGACAAGGTCGAGCGCCATGCGCGCGTCACCGTGCGTGCGCTGGGGCGCGACGACACGGTGCAGGAGTTCGAGGCCGAGGGGCTGGCCGCGGTGTGCGTGCAGCACGAGATGGACCATCTCGTGGGCAAGGTGTTCGTCGAGTACCTGAGCCCGCTGAAGCGTGAACGCATCCGCACCAAGATGCTCAAGAAGACGCGCGACGAACAGCAGCAGCAGCGCCGCGCCGCGGCCTGAGCGCCGCCTGTTGTGCACTCCCTCGGTCTGCGCCGCCGTTGATCCTGGCGCACCGGGCGCCGCGGCGCACGACGACGAACGCCCGATGCCGGCGTCACCCATCGTTTTCAGGGTCCCAAGATGCGCCTAGCCTTCGCAGGCACGCCCGAATTTGCCCGCGTCGCCTTGTCGGCGCTGCTGGCCGCCGGCCACGATGTGCCACTGGTGCTGACACAGCCCGATCGGCCGGCCGGCCGCGGCCTGAAAGTGCAGCCCGGCCCGGTCAAGCAGGAGGCGCTGCGCCGCGGCCTGGCGGTGCATCAGCCACGCGGCCTGCGGCTGGACGGCAAGTTCGCCGATGACGCACGGGCCGCCGAGGGGGCCCTGCGCGCCGCCGCGCCCGAGGTGATGGTGGTGGCCGCCTATGGCCTGATCCTGCCGGCCTGGGTGCTGGAACTGCCGCCGAGAGGCTGCGTGAACATCCATGGCTCGCTGCTGCCGCGCTGGCGCGGCGCCGCGCCGATCCAGCGCGCCATCGAGGCTGGAGACGCGACGACCGGCATCACCCTCATGCAGATGGATGCCGGCCTGGACACCGGGCCGATGCTGCTCGAGGAAGCGCTGCCGATCGGCGCCGACGACACGGCAGCGACCGTGCATGACCGCCTCGCGGCGCTGGGCGCGCGGCTCGTCGTACGAGGGCTGGGGGGCTTGTCGACCCTGGTGCCGCGCCCGCAGCCGACCGAAGGCGTGACCTACGCTGCCAAGATCGACAAGGCCGAAGCGGCGATCGACTGGCGACAGCCGGCCGCGGCCATCGAGCGGCGTCTGCGCGCCTTCGATCCTTTCCCCGGATGCACCACCATCGTGGACGGGCAGCCGATCAAGGTCTGGCGAGCGAAGGTCGTGCCGGCGGGCCCGGGCCTGCCCGCCCCGGGAGCAAGGCTGGACGCCGGCCCTCACCGTTGCGTCATTGCTTGCGGCGAGCAGGCGCTGGAGCTGCTGGAGGTGCAGGTCGCGGGCGGCCGGCGGCAGCCCGCTGCCCATTGGTTGCAGCGCGCGCCCCTGCACGACCCGCGCACCTGACCTGCCGAGCCCACCGCGTCGATGCGGCGGCCGCGCCGCCAAGCGCGATGCCCGCCGGGGCGCGCAACGCGGTTGCTACCAAGGTGCTCAAGCCCGCCGGCGGCCTGGCCGATAACGACCCAGTTGCGCCACCCGGCGCCACAGCCCCACCACGCCCCGCCGGAACATGCGCCGCACCACCCTCGCCCTGCTCGGCCTGCTGGCCCAGCTGCTGGCCGGCTGCGACCTGCTTGGCATCGAGAGCGCGAGCGCGCTCGCCGCGCGGCGCGAGGCCGAAGGCAAGGCGATCGGCGGCGCCTGCCGGCATGCCGCCCGCTCGATCGAGCAGTGCTACGGTTCGAACAAGAAGGCCGACAAGGCGGCCGTCTTCGCCGGCTGGCGCGAGATGAACGACTACATGCGCGAGAACAAGATCGAAGCGATGCCCGCGGCGCAGGCCAACGCGCCGGCGGAAGACGAGGATGAAGAGGCCGCGCCCGAGCGCAAGGGTGGCGCGAAGGCCGAGGCCGGCAAGGCCGAGAGGCCCGACAAGCCGGGCAAGCCCGACAAGCCCGCCCAGGGCAAGGCCACGGCCAAGGCCGCTGCCGGCTCCACCTCCTGAGGGCCTGCGCTCGTCCGGTCGGGCCGGCCGGCTGAACCGGCGGACCCCCGGCATCGAGGCTGCGGGGCGCAGCGCGGTGCAGCCTGTCGTCCAGGGGCGCAATCCATCGCAACGGCGCGCGCCGCCGCCGCGTGCCCTGGCACAGTCGAATTCGATCGACCTTCCGCCGCCCCTGCCACCGCACCTCCGAGGCTCGCCGTGACCATCCAAACCAACCTCCTCCTGCCCCCCTGCCGCGCTGTGCTGGCGCAGGCGCTGATCGCCTCGCTGCTGGTGGCCGCCAGCCTCGGACCGCGCGCCGCGCAGGCCAGTGAGCGTGTCGTCGGCTCGGGTCGCGTGGCCACCGAGGTGCGCAACCTCGGCGAGTTCGAGGCCATCGGTCTGCGCGGCTCGATCGACCTGGTGGTCAAGCAGGGCAGCCCGAGCGCGGTGACGGTCAGCGCCGACGACAACCTGCTGCCGTTCATCGAGACCCTGGTCGAATCCGGCGCCGGCGGCCAGCGGTTGAACGTGCGCTGGAAGAGCAGCGTCAACATCAGCACCAGGTCAAAGGTCACGGTGCAGGTCGTCACCCCGCGCCTGGTATCGCTGGCCAGCTCCGGTTCGGGCGACGTCCGCGCCGAGGCGCTCGATACGCCCAAGTTCGAGCTGGCGCTGTCGGGCAGCGGCGACGCGGCGCTGCCGCGGCTGAAGACCGACGACCTGCGCATCAGCATCTCCGGCAGCGGCGACGTGCGCGCCGACGGCCAGGCGGCGCGCCTGAAGGTGAGCATCGCCGGCAGCGGCGACGTGAACGCCGCCGAACTGCGCGCCGCCGAGGTCAGCGTGAGCATCGCCGGCAGCGGCGACGTCGCCGTCAACGCGCTGAAGAAGCTTGCGGTCAGCATCGCCGGCAGCGGCGAGGTGGTCTACACCGGCGACCCCGAGGTCACGCGGTCCGTGGCGGGCAGCGGCAGCGTGAAGCGGCGCTGAACGCGTGCCGCAGCCACGCTGACTTCGGCCCCGCACGAGGCGGGGCGACAATTCGCGGGTGAGTGACGCCCCGCAGCCGCCCGCGCCGGCGCCGACCTGGCGCCATCCCGAGTTCCGCCGCGGCGCGCGCGAGATGGTGCCCACCGCGCTGGGCATCGGTGCCTGGGGCCTGATTACCGGCGTGGCGATGGGCAACAGCGGCCTGGCGCCCGAGGTGATGGTGCTGATGTCGCTGCTGGTCTTTGCCGGCAGCGCGCAGCTGGCCGTGCTGCCGCTGATGAGCACGGGCGCGCCACTGTGGGTGGTGTGGGCCACCGCGTTGTGCGTCAACCTGCGCTTCGTCATCTTCAGCGCCGTGTGGCGGCCGTACCTGCGCGAGCTGACGTTCAGCCAGCGCATGCGCATGGCCTACTTCACCGCCGACTTGAACCTGGCGCTGTTCACGCGCCGCTTCCCCGACCCGGTGCCTGCGCCCGAGCAATGGCCGTACTTCTGGGGCAGCTCGGTGCTCAGCTGGTTCGCGTGGCAGGTGCCGTCCATCGCCGGCATCCTGCTGGCCCACGCGGTACCGGTGCAGTGGGGCGTGGGCTTCGCCGGCGTGCTGGCGCTGCTGGGCATCGCGCTGTCGCTGGCCGGCGACCGCGCGACGGTGGTGGCTGCGCTCGTGGCCGGCTGCGCTGCGGTGGCGGCCTATGCGCTGCCGCTGCGGCTGAACATCGTCGTGGCCATCGCCGCGGCGGTGGCGATGGGGGTGCTGATCGAGCACACGCGGCGCAGCGAACCGCGCCGGGCGGCACCGTGAGCAGCGACAGCGGCCCCATGAGCAGCGGCGCAGCGGTGCTGGCCATCGCGGGCCTCACGGCGATCACGCTGCTGACGCGCGGCTTCTTCCTCTTCTCGCGCCGCGAGATTCCGTTTCCCCCCTGGCTGCGCGAAGGCCTGCGCTACGCGCCGCTGGCGGCGCTGGCTGCGGTGGTGCTGCCAGAGATCATCATGCGCGACGGCCGCCTCATCACCACGCTGGCCGACGCCCGGCTCTATGCGGCGCTGGCCGGCGCCGCCTGGTTCTACTGGCGGCGCGGCATTCTTGGCACCATCGTCGTGGGCATGGCGGTGCTGTTGCCGCTCAAGCTCGGACTCGGGTGGTGAGTTCCTAGAATTTTCCGGATTCCTTCCTCCACCTGCCGGCCCTCGTGCCACCACCGGGCCACGCCACCCCATGAACGTCCTTCGCTTCTCCGACCTCGCCGCCGCCGGCCGCGCCAAAGGCGCGCGCGTGTTCATCCGCGCCGACCTCAACGTGCCGCAAGACGACCACGGCCACATCACCGAAGACACGCGCATCCGCGCCAGCCTGCCCTGCATCCGCATGGCGCTCGATGCCGGCGCGGCGGTGATGGTCACTTCGCATCTGGGCCGCCCCACCGAGGGTGAGTTCAGGCCCGAAGACTCGCTCGCGCCGGTCGCCGCGCGCATGGGCGAACTCCTTGGGGGCGCCTTCGCCAAGGGCGTGCCGGTGGTGGCGAACTGGGTCAACGGCGTCAACGTCCAGCCCGGCCAGCTCGTGCTGCTGGAGAACTGCCGCCTGAACAAGGGCGAAAAGAAGAACAACGAAGAGCTGGCCAGGAAGATGGCCGCGCTGTGCGACATCTTCGTGCACGACGCCTTCGGCACCGCCCACCGCGCCGAGGCCAGCACCTACGGCATCGCCCAGTTCGCCAAGGTGGCGTGTGCCGGGCCGCTCTTGGCTGCCGAGATCGACGCCATCACCCAGGCGCTGGCCGCGCCGAAGCGGCCGCTGGTGGCCATCGTCGCCGGCAGCAAGGTCAGCACCAAGCTCACCATCCTGCAGAGCCTGGCCGACAAGGTCGACGGCCTCGTCGTCGGCGGCGGCATCGCCAACACCTTCATGCTCGCCGCCGGCCTGCCCATCGGCAAGAGCCTGGCCGAGCCCGACCTCGTCGGCGACGCGAGGGCGGTGATCCAGGCGATGAAGGCGCGTGGCGCCGAGGTGCCGGTTCCCGTGGACGTGGTGGTGGCCAAGGAGTTCAAGGCCGACGCGGCCGCCACCGTGAAGGCCGCCACCGACGTGGCCGCCGATGACCTGATCCTCGACATCGGCCCCAAGACCGCGGCCATGCTGGCCGACAAGCTCGAGGCCGCCGGCACCATCGTCTGGAACGGCCCGGTGGGCGTGTTCGAGTTCGAAGCCTTCGCCAAGGGCACCGAGACCGTCGCGCGCGCCGTTGCGGCGAGTGCGGCCTTCAGCATCGCCGGTGGCGGCGACACGCTGGCGGCCATCGCCAAGTACGGCATCGAGAAGGACATCGGCTACATCAGCACCGGCGGCGGCGCCTTCCTTGAGGTGCTGGAGGGCAAGACGCTGCCGGCGTTCGAGATCCTGGCCCGGCGCGCTGCGGCCTGAAGCACCGGCCTGCCCTGCGGCGAGTGCGGATCGAGCCCGCGGCCGTTCCGCAGTAATCTCCGGCCCCCTGGGGCGCACCCGCGCGCCCGCATCGAAGGAGACCGTCATGGCCGCAGGCATGAAGTTCGTCAGCAAGCTCAGCGCCGCCGAGCGCGCGCTGTGTGACGCAGCGCTGGAATACCACCGCGAGCCCACGCGCGGCAAGATCTCGATCACGCCGACCAAGCCGCTTTCCAACCAGCGCGACCTGTCGCTGGCCTATTCGCCCGGCGTCGCCTACGCCTGCCTGGCGATCGAGGAAGACCCGACACTGGCCGCGCAGTTCACCAGCCGCGGCAACCTGGTGGGCGTGGTCACCAACGGCACCGCGGTGCTGGGCCTGGGCGACATCGGCCCGCTGGCCGGCAAGCCGGTGATGGAAGGCAAGGGGTGCCTGTTCAAGAAGTTCGCCGGCATCGACGTGTTCGACATCGAGCTGGCCGAGAAGAACCCCGACAAGCTGGTCGAGATCATCGCCGCGCTGGAACCCACGCTGGGCGGCATCAACCTCGAGGACATCAAGGCGCC
>JAEUPC010000230.1 GCA_016789865.1 Rubrivivax sp. | reverse complement strand
CCCCGCGGCACGTCGCTTGCGACGCCCGCCCCGCGGGTGGCTGGTTCGGTGTCGTTGCCCTCTTGCCTGCCATGGAGGAACGGTTCGGATCATGTCGGACCTCAGCATCCCCCTCGACGCTCGCGCCCAGGCGCAGCTTCCTGTCCACAGCTATTTCGAGGAGGGTCTGTTCCGACAAGAACAGAAGAAGATCTTCGAGCTCGCCCCGCGGTACCTCGGGCACGAGCTCGCGCTGCCAGAGGTCGGCGACCACCTCGCGCTGCCGCAGGAGGGCGAGGGCCGCGCGCTGGTGCGCCGGCAGCCGGGGCCAGAGGGGCTGTCGCTCATCTCCAACGTGTGCCGGCACCGCCAGGCGGTAATGCTGCGCGGGCGCGGCCGGGTGGCCGGCGGCAGCCACATCGTGTGCCCGCTGCACCGCTGGACCTACGGCCTCGACGGGCAGCTCGTGGGTGCGCCCCATTTCGACCACGACCCCTGCCTGAACCTGCGCAACTACCCGCTGCAGAGCTGGAACGGCCTGCTCTTCGAGGCACAGGGCCGGCCGGTCCGGCACGACCTGGAGGGCCTGAGCGCGGCCGCAGGCGGCATGTTCGATTTCAGCGGCTACGTGTTCGACCGCGCCCACCTGCACCCGTGCGAGTACAACTGGAAGACCTTCATCGAGGTGTACCTCGAGGACTACCACGTCGGGCCGTTCCACCCGGGCCTGGGTCACTTCGTCACCTGCGACGACCTGCGCTGGGAGTTCGGGCGCCACCACTCGGTGCAGACGGTGGGGGTGCACCAGGCGCTGGGCAAGCCCGGCTCGGCTGTCTACCGGCGCTGGCACGACGCGGTAATGAACTTCCGCCAGGGCCAGCCGCCGCCGCACGGCGCGGTGTGGCTCACGCTGTACCCGACGACGATGGTCGAGTGGTATCCGCACGTGCTGGTGGTTTCCACGCTGTTCCCGCAGGGTCCGCGCAAGACGCTCAACCTGGTGGAGTTCTTCTACCCCGAGGAGATCGCGGCCTTCGAGCGCGAGTTCATCGAGGCCCAGCAGGCGGCCTACCTCGAGACCTGCGTCGAGGACGACGAGATCGCCATCCGCATGGACGAAGGGCGCGCGGCGCTGATGGCGCGCGGCGACAACGAGGTAGGGCCCTACCAGAGCCCGATGGAGGACGGCATGCTGCACTTCCACGAGTGGTACCGGCGCGAGATGGGGCTGCCCGGTGAAGGCGGCTTCCCGCCGGTGGCGGCGTGACGGCCACCCCGGCGCCCTGGCGCACGCTGGTTTCGGCCGGCCAGCTGCGCGAGCGGCTGGCCGACGGGGCCGACGTCGCTTTGCTGGACTGCGGCTTCGACCTCGCCGACACCGCAGCCGGCGAGCGTGCCTTCGCCCAGGGGCACCTCCCCGGGGCGCTGTATGCCCATCTCGATCGCGATCTCTGCGGGGCGAAGACCGGCCGCAACGGGCGCCACCCGCTGCCCGAACGCGCCGCGTTCGCCGCGCGGGTGGGGGCCTGGGGCATCGGGCCGCGCACGCTGGTAGTGGCCTACGACGCCCAGGGCGGCGTCTACGCGGCGCGCGCGTGGTGGATGCTGCGCTGGCTGGGGCACGAGGCGGCCGCCGTGCTCGACGGGGGATCGGCGGCCTGGCTGGCGCAGGGCGGCGTGTTGGAGACGCGCCCTGGAGCGCGCACGCCCGGTCCGGCCTACCCTGCTTCGGCGTCGGCGCCAGGCACGCCCCTGGCCCCCAGCATCGAGGTCGAAGCTCTGCAGGAGGCGATGGCCCGCGGCGAAGCGATCGTCATCGACGCCCGGGCGCCCGAGCGGTTCCGCGGCGACATCGAGCCGCTCGACCCGGTGGCCGGCCACATCCCCGGCGCGCTGAACCGCTTCTTCAAGGACAACCTGGGCGCCGGCGGCTGCTTCAAGTCGCCCGGGGTGCTGGCCGCGGAGTTCGCCGCGCTCGGTGCCGCCGCGGCGCGGCGCGGGCCGGCTAGCGTGGTCCACCAGTGCGGCTCGGGCGTCACGGCCTGCCACAACCTGCTGGCCATGGCCCACGCGGGCCTGCACGGCTCGGCGCTGTACCCCGGCTCGTGGAGCGAGTGGTGTGCCGACCCGCGCCGGCCGGTGGCCCGCGGCTGAGGCCACGCGGACCGCGGTTGATGGCGGTCAAGCGAGCGCGCTGCAGGGGATGACGCGGCGCCGCGGCAGCGGTCTAATGCATTGCAGACAGCACCACCCACGCGGCTTTGGAGGGTCACCATGTACAAGCGCATCCTGTTCCCCACCGACGGTTCCGAGGTCACGCTGAAGGCGCTGCAATCGGCCATCGCACTGGCCAAGCTCACCGGGGCCGAGATGTATGCCCTGTCGGTGAAGGAGCCCTTCCCGTACAGCGCCATCTCCGAGATGCAGCCCGTGCCGCCGCAGGAGTTCTACGACGCGCAGGAGCGCATCGCCTCGGCGCGCGTGCAGACCGCCGCCGATGCGGCGCGCGGTGCCGGTGTCACCTGCCATGCGCACACGGTGGAGGCACTGCACCCCTGGGAGGCCATCCTCGACCACGCGAAGGCCCAGGGCTGCGACGTCATCGTCATGGCCTCGCATGGCCGGCGCGGCGTGAGCGCGCTGCTGCTGGGCAGCGAAACCTCGCGCGTGCTGACGCACAGCCCGCTGCCGGTACTCGTGGTGCGCTGAGCGGCAGCCAAGGCGCAAGAGCGACAGTGCGGCTGCGCTGCGGCTGCACTGCGGCTGCACTGGCGCCGCAGCCCGGCGCTCAGTGCCCGTGCAGGTGCAGCAGTTCGCGCGCCGCCACCACCAGCACCAGGCCGGCGGCCAGCCAGCCGACCTGCGCAGCCGTCTCGCGCCATGACAGCCGCTGCTGCAACTGCGGCAGCAGGTCGGCCACCGCGATGTAGATGAAGCTGCTGGCGGCCAGGACCAGCAGGTACGGCAGCAGGTTCTGGAACGGACCCACGAGGAAGTAGCCGGCAATGCCGCCGGCCACCGCCGCCGCGCCCGACAGCAGGTTGAACGCCAGCGCGCGCTGGCGCCCGAAGCCGGCATTCAGCAGCACGATGAAGTCGCCCGCCTCCTGCGGGATCTCGTGCAGCGCCACGGCCAGCGCCGTGACCACGCCCAGCCCCGGGTCGGCCAGGAACGCCGCGGCGATGATCACCCCGTCGCAGAAGTTGTGCACGCCGTCGCCCACCAGCACCGCCAGGCCACCGCGGCCGGCCTGTTGTGCATCGAAGTGGTGATGGTGGTCGTGACCGTCGCCTTCATGGTGGTGGACATGGCGGTACAGCTCCGCCTTCTCCAGCAGCCAGAAGAAGATCAACCCGGCCAGCAGCGTGGCGAACAGCGTCGCGGCCGTCGGCTGGTGGTGCAGCGCCCCGGCCGCAGCGTGCCCGTGGTCGTGCCCGCCGATGCCGGCGAACGCCTCGGGCAGCACGTGCAGCAGCGAGGTCGCCAGCAATACCCCGGCCGACAGGCTGACCAGGCTCTTCACCACCCGGCCAAGCACGCCCACGGTCAGGGTGGCGGCGATCAGCACCGACAACAGCCCGCCGGCCGCCGTGGCCAGCGCGATGTAGAGCAGCGTCATCCGGATACACCGTGGCGCCGGAACCAGGCGAGGCAGCGCTTCCAGCCGTCTTCAGCGGCTTCCTTGACGTAGGACGGCCGGTAGTCCGCGTGAAAGGCGTGCGGCGCTCCGGGGTAGACGACGAACTCGCTTCGCTTGGCGGCCTCGCCACCGGCGGCCAACGCGGCCTTCATGCGCTCGACGCCGTCCAGCGGGATGCCGGTGTCCTTCTCGCCGTACAGGCCGAGCACCGGCCCGTGCAGCGCACTCGCCACGTCCAGCGGGTGGCGCGGCTGCAGCGGGCTGCCCTGGCCGACGAGCCGCCCGTACCAGGCCACACCGGCCTTCACGCCCGGGTTGTGCGCCGCGTAGAGCCACGTGATGCGCCCGCCCCAGCAAAAGCCCGTCACGCCCAGCCGGCCGGCATCCGCCCCCTGCCCGCGCGCCCAGGCCACGCAGGCGTCGAGGTCGCGCATCACCTGCTCGTCGGGGACCTTGGAGATGACCTCGGCGATGAGCTTGCCGATCTCGCCGTAGGACTGCGCGTCACCCTGGCGCACGAACAGTTCCGGCGCGATGGCGAAGCAGCCGGCGTGGGCAAGCCGGCGCGCCACGTCGGCGATGTACTCGTGCACGCCGAAGATCTCGCTGACCACCAGCACCACCGGCGCGCCCGTCTTGCCCGCCGGCGCGGCGCGATAGGCGGGGAGCTTGAAGTCACCCACCGGGATCAGCACCTCGTCGGCCACCAGGCCGGTGGTGCCGGTCTTGATGGTCGTCTGCGCCGCCACCGGCAGCACGGCCGCGGCAAAGCCGCTGCCCAGCGCCTGGCGCACGAAGCCGCGCCGCGTCGGGCCTTCGCCCGGGGGCACCAGGGTGTCGAAGTCGGCCTGCAGGGTCATCGCACATCTCCTTCAAGAGTGGATCGGGCCGCCATTGTCGCGAGCGTCGAGCGCCGCGGGCCGCGGCAGGGACTTGCGCTCGGGCGGTGGGCCGCTGCGCTGCGCTGGCGCTGCGCTGGCGGGGCGCCAGGCCGGTCAGGCCGCCAGTCGGGCCACCAGTCAGGCCGCCAGCAGGTGCCGGCGGTAATGCAAGAGCTCGTCGATCGACTCGTGCACGTCGGCCAGCGCGGTATGCGACTGGGCCTTCTTGAAGCCTTCCAGCGCGGAAGGCTTCCAGCGCCGGGCCAGCTCCTTGAGCGTGCTCACATCGAGGTTGCGGTAGTGAAAAAAGGCTTCCAGCTGCGGCATGTGAATGGCCAGGAACCGGCGGTCCTGGCACACGCTGTTGCCGCACATGGGGCTCTTGCCGGCCCCGACGTAGCGCTGCAGGAAGGCCATCACCTGCGCGCTGGCGGCGGCCTCGTCCACGGTGGAAGCGCGCACGCGCTCGGTGAGGCCGCTCCTGCCGTGCGTGCCCTTGTTCCACGCGTCCATCGAATCGAGCACCGCATCGCTCTGGTGAACGGCGAACACCGGCCCTTCCACGCGCACCGTGAGTTGCGCATCGGTGACGACGACGGCCACCTCGATGATGCGGTCGCGCTCGGGCACCAGGCCGGTCATCTCGAGATCGATCCAGATCAGGTTGTGCTCGCTGGTCGCGAGAGGTGGGGCCGGCGGGGTGGGCGGGGATGAAGTCATGGGCAGGATTGTCCGGCATCGCCCCGCTCGCCCACGCTGATGCGCTGCCCCCGGCGGCCCCGCTTGGCTGCCGCCGCCCATGAGAGCGCCTCATGAGAGCGCCTCACGACCCCCGCCTACACTTCGGGCATGTCCGCTGCATGGTTCACTGCCGTCTTCGTGGCCGCGCTGCTGGCCGCCTACGCCGCCCGCATTTGGCTGGCTTCGCGCCAGCTGCGCCACGTGGCGCGGCACCGCGGCGCCGTGCCGCCGGCTTTTGCCGCCACCGTGTCGCCCGAAGCGCACCGCAAGGCAGCCGACTACACGATGGCGCATGTGCGCTTCGGCATGCTCGGCGCCGGTGTGGCGGCCGCCGTCACGCTGGGCTGGACGCTGCTGGGCGGCCTCGATGCGCTGAACGCCTGGCTGCTGCCGATGCTGCAGCCGCACGTGGGCGACCTCGGCTATCAGCTGGCGCTGCTGAGCGCTTTCGTGCTGCTCGGCTCGCTGCTCGAACTGCCGCTGGGCTGGTACGAGACTTTTCGCATCGAGCAGCGTTTCGGCTTCAACCGCATGACTGTCGGCCTGTGGCTGCTGGACCTGCTCAAGGCCACCTCGGTGGCGCTGGTCATCGGCCTGCCGCTGGCCGCGCTGGTGCTGTGGCTGATGGCCGCCTCGGGCGGTCTGTGGTGGCTGTGGGCGTGGGTGGCGTGGGTGGCCTTCAACCTGCTGCTGCTGGTGGGGTACCCGACGCTGATCGCGCCGCTGTTCAACAAGTTCGAGCCCCTGGCCGACAAGCTGCTCGAAGAGCGCGTGCGCGCCCTGATGCAGCGCTGCGGCTTCGCGGCCAAGGGCCTGTTCGTGATGGACGGCAGCCGGCGATCGGCGCACGCCAATGCCTACTTCACCGGGCTGGGCACCGCCAAGCGCGTGGTCTTCTTCGATACGCTGCTGGCCCGCCTGACCCCGGGCGAGGTGGAAGCCGTGCTGGCCCACGAACTGGGCCACTTCAAGCACCGGCATGTGCTCAAGCGCATGGTGGGCATCTTCGGCATGAGCCTGGCGGGCCTGGCACTGCTGGGCTGGCTGGCTGGGCAAAGCGGCTTCTACGCGGGGCTGGGCGTCTCGCCCAACCTCGGCGCGGCCAACGACGCGCTGGCCCTGGCGCTGTTCACGCTGGCGCTGCCGCCGTTCACGTTCTTCATCTCGCCGCTGGCGGCGCAGCTGTCGCGCCGGCACGAGTTCGAGGCCGACGCCTTCGCCTGCGCGCAGGCCGACGGGCGCGACCTCGCCCAGGCCCTGCTCAAGCTGCACGAGGACAACGCGGCCACGCTCACGCCCGACCCGGTGTACGTGCGCTTCTACTACTCGCATCCTCCGGCCTCCGAGCGCCTGGCGGCACTGCCCGCGCCGGCATGAAGGGCCGCGCGAGGGGCACGCCTGGCGGCATGCCGCCGCGGCAGCCGTGAACGAGACGGCCGCTGCAGCGTCGCTGGTCGTCGCCACCTACGGCCGGCAGGTGCTGGTGGCCACACCGGCCGGCCATCGCGTGCGCTGCCTCACCCGCGGCAAGAAGAGCGAGCTCGTGGTCGGCGACCGCGTCCACTGGCAGCCGGCCGGCGACGGCGGCATCGTCACCCAGCTTGTACCGCGCAGGAACCTGCTGCACCGGCAGGACGCCTGGCGCACCAAGAGCTTTGCCGCCAACCTCGACCAGCTGCTGGTGCTGCTGGCGGTGGACCCGCCCTACTCGGAAGGGCAGCTGACGCGCGCGTTGATCGCGGCGCGGGAGGCCGGCATCCCCGCGTTCATCGGGCTGAACAAGACCGACCTTGCGGGCGCCGACGCAGCGCGGGCGCGCCTGGCGCCCTACTCGGCGATGGGCGCCGAGGTCATCGAGTTGTCGCTCAAGCACGACCCGGCCGCCGCACGCGCTCGGCTGATGCCCCGGCTGGAAGGCAAGGCGACGCTGGTGCTGGGCCCCAGCGGCATGGGCAAGAGCACGCTCATCAACCGCTTCGTCGACGGTGCCCAGGCCCAGGTGGGCGAGGTGTCACAGGCCCTGAACGCCGGCCGCCACACCACCACCAGCACGACGTGGTATTGGCTGGACGACACGCACACCGGCGCGCTCATCGACTCGCCGGGCTTCCAGGAGTTCGGCCTGGCGCATATCGCGCCGCAGGCGCTGGCTGCGCTGATGCCCGACCTCGCGGCCCATGCCGGCCGATGCCGCTTCACCAACTGCACGCACCGCCAGGAACCCGGCTGCGGCGTGCGCGCCGCGGCCGAGGCCGGGCTCGTCAGTGCGAGCCGGCTGCGCATCTACGAAGCGCTGCACGAAGAGCTTTCGCGCAAGGCCTGGTGAGCGGGCCGGTCGCCGCGGTCCCCGGCGCGCCGGCCTGGCACGGCGTGCCAGCGGCCGCGGAAGAATCAGCCCAGCACGTTGGCCGCCGTCAGCAGCGCCACCAGCGCGAGCCACAGCACCACCGAGCGCCAGACCAGGCCGACAACGCTGGCCAGGTGCCCCGTCTGCGCCAGGGCACCGCTGGTGGAACCGGCCGCGGCCGCCAGGTCGGGCGTGGCGCCACTGCTGAAGGTCTTGCGCCGGTCCGGGGTGACGCCGGCCGGTGCCGCGCCGCCCAGCTGCACGCCCACCGCACCCGCAGCGGCGGCCAGGATGACGCCTTCGTTGGGGTGCAGCCACAGGCCTGCATCGCGCCGCCATCCGGCCACCGCGTCCTCGAAGTTGCCGACCACCGCAAAGCCGAACGCCGTGAGGCGCGCCGGAACATGGTCGATGAGCGCGAACAGCTGCCGCGACCGCGCCAGCAGCGTGGCGTTCACCGGCTCGTCCATCGCCTGCTGGCGGAAGCCCCAGTAGCGGCTGCAGAACTCGGCCAGGCGGTACAGCACCGCACCGGCCGGCCCGAGCCCCAGCGCCGACAGCGCGATGAACCAGAAGAACACGCCGAAGACATGCCAGTGCGCGGCCAGCAGCGCGTGCTCGATGACGTGGCGCAGCACCTCGGTGCGCGGCAGCTCGGCGGTGTCCAGGTGTCGCCACTGGGCGAGCAGGCGGCGCGCTTCGTCCTCGTCGCCGCGCTCCAGGGCCTCGCGGATGTCGGTGAAGTAGTGGCTGAACTGGCGGAAGCCCAGGGTCAGGTACAGCACGAGCACATCGAACATCAGGGCAAGCCAGTCGCCTTGCGTCGCGACGCCCCAGTACAGCAGCACGGTCAACAGGGTCGGCAGCAGCACCGCGGCACACCAGGCCACCCACGCATGATGCGACTTGCCCGCGTCGAGGTTGCGGCCGCACCACGCCACGAAGGACCGCAGCGACTCGTGCAGCGACGAGCCACGCGACAGCGGCCTGACCTGCTCGGCCGCCAGCGCCAGAAGAACCGCGAAGAACCCCATCGGCGGCGATGATAGGGGCGAGGCTGCGGGCAGCCGGCGACCGCCCCGCAGCGCACCTGCGCTCAGTCCGCGAGGAAGCGGTACAGGTTGCGCAGCATCGCTGCCGTGGCGCCCCAGATGAAGTACTCGCGCGGCCTGCCCTCGCTGCCCGTGCCGTGCCAGGGCATCGACAGGAACTGTCGCTGGCCACCCTCGTAGGTGAAGACGTGACGCCGATGGTGCGCGGGCATCATGAGGAACGCCAGCGGCACTTCGAACGCCTCGGCGACCTCGAAGCTGTCCAGCGCGAGCTCGAACTGCGGCTGCACCAGCGCGACCACCGGCGTGACGTGAAAGCCGGTGACGGTCTGGTAGACGGGCAGTTCGCCCACCACCTGCACGTGGCGGCGCGCCAGCCCCACCTCTTCCTCGGCCTCGCGCAGCGCGGTCGCGGCGGCACTGTCGTCGGCCGGTTCGCAGCCGCCACCGGGGAAGCTGATCTGCCCGGCGTGGTCGCGCAGGTGGTCGGTGCGGCGCGTGAGCAGCACGCGCAGACCCTCGGGGCGATCGACCAGCGGCACCAGCACGGCGGCCGGCCGTTGCTGCTCGGTGAAGTGAGGGCGACCGTCGCCGCCGAATTCGGGTGCGAAGTCGCGCCGGACCGCAAAGCGCTCGATGATCGTGCGGGCGTTCAGCCGCTCGGGAGCGATCGGCAGCAGGTGCGCGTCATGCCCGACCACCGGCACCTGGTGGGGATCGAGGATGCGCGGCGGGCGGGTCAAGGCGATGCGCGCGCGGGGGTGCGGCCGGGGGGACAGCCGGGGCGCCGCGCCGCGCGTCGCGGCGAGCACCCCGCCAGGTCAGGCCAGCTTGGCCTTGATGCGCGCCGACTTGCCGCTGCGCTCGCGCAGGAAGTACAGCTTGGCGCGGCGCACGTCGCCGCGGCGCTTGACTTCGATGCCGGCGATGAGCGGGCTGTATAGCTGGAACGTGCGCTCCACGCCTTCGCCGCCGCTCATCTTGCGCACGATGAAGCTGGAGTTCAGGCCACGGTTGCGCTTGGCGATGACCACGCCCTCGTAGGCCTGGACGCGCTTGCGACTGCCTTCGACAACGTTGACATTGACGATCACCGTGTCGCCCGGGGCGAACTCGGGAAACTTGCGGTCCAGGCGGGCGATCTCTTCCCGCTCGAGCGTGGCGATGAGGTCCAAGGAGCTTCTCCGTTCGATCTTGCGGCACCCGGCGCCCGGGCGCGGTGGCCCGCGGGCGGCGTTCACTCACGACGACGTGACGGGCTTTGGAGGAATCGCAGGCGACATGCCCACGGTGGTGGCCCGGCAGAGGATCGAAAAGCTGCGGATTCTAGCAGCGGGCATCGATGGGGTCGTCGATGCTCAGGGCCCAAGGCACCTTCGGTTCCCTGCCCTGCATGCCCAGCGGGTCAACGCGGCGGCGGTTCGCCCGGCGCAGGCGCCGGCCCCAGATGCGCGAGGGAACGCTCGTCGTCCCGGCTCAAGCGGCCCGCGGCACGCGCCGCAGCGATGAGGTCCGGTCGCCGGCGCGCCGTCAGCTCCAGCGAGCGGTCACGGCGCCAGCGCTCGATCTGGCCATGGTGGCCGCCCAGCAGCACCGGCGGGACCTCGAGCGCCCGCCCGTCCACGAGCAACTGCTCCGGGCGGCTGTAGTGAGGCCCTTCGAGCAGGCCGTCGGAGAAGCTGTCCTGCTGGTGCGAGTCGCGCCGGATCACACCCTCCTGAAGCCTTGCCACCGCATCGAGCACGGCCAGCGCGGCGATCTCGCCGCCCGAGAGCACGAAGTCACCCAGGCTCAGCTCGTGCGTCACGCACTGGTCGATGAAGCGCTGGTCGACGCCCTCGTAGCGCCCGCACACGAGCAAGGCGCCCTCGCCGCTGGCCAGCTCGTGCACGACGGCCTGGTCGATGCGCCGGCCGGTGGGCGTGAAGTGCACGACGGGCAGCCCCTCGGCGGCCGGCGGCGGCGGCATCGCGGCAGGCAGGCCCCGGTCAGCACGCACCGCGGCGCAGGCCCGCAGCAGCGGCTGGGCCAGCATCACCATCCCGGGGCCGCCACCGAAGGGGCGGTCGTCCACGCGGCGGTGGGCACCTTCGGCGAAGTCGCGCAGCGGCCACAGCCGCACCTGCACGGCCCCGGCACCGAAGGCGCGCCGGGTCACGCCGTGGCCGAGGTGCGCCGCGAACAACTCCGGGAACAGCGTGATGACGTCGAAGCGCAGGCCACCGGCCGTTGCACCGGGGCCTGCGCCGGCCGGCTCAGTAGTCGGGCTGCCAGTCGACATGGATGCAGCGGAGCGGCAGGTCGACGCGGTCGACATAGGCCGAGACGAAGGGGATCAGCAGCTCACCCGTTGCGGCATCGGCCCCGTTGTCGGGCTGAGGGTTGCCCTCGATGCGCAGCAGGCACACCGGCCCCGTCTCCAGCAGCCCGGCCACGGTGCCCAGCCTCAGCCCCTCGCGGTTGATCACGCTGGTGCCGATCAGGTCGACCCAGTAGAACTCGTCGGCCTCGGGGGTGGGGAAGCTGGCGCGCGAGACGAACAACCGCGCGCCGGCCAACGCTTCGGCGGCGTCGCGGTCCTGCAGGTCGTGGACCGAGGCCACCACATGGTCGGTGTGCATGCGCGCGCGCACGACGCGCAGCAGCCTGGGCCACGACAGCGCCGCGGTGGGCCGCTTCGGGCCAGGGCCCGCGCCAGCCGACGGGGCCTGCAGAAACCAGCGCTTGGAGGAGAACAGCGCCTGCGGGTCGCGCGACAACGGCTTGACCTTGATGTCGCCCTTCACCCCAAAGGCGCCGACCACGCGTGCCACTTCGATCGCGTCGTCGGGGAATGCCGCCTCGGCGCCAGGGCCCGCGCCGGCCGCATCGAGACCGGCCTCTGGCGCCGATGCCGGCTTGTCGCCGGGGCCCATCGAGCCCGGCTTGTCTCCGTGGGCCATCGAAGCCGGCCGGTCGCCGTTGTCCATCGAAGCCGGCCCGTCGCCGGCGATGGACATCGGCTTCAGGCCGCCTTCTTCGCCTGGTCGACCAGGCGCTGCACGGTGGGCGAAAGCTGCGCGCCCACGCCGTGCCAGTAGGTCACGCGGTCCAGCGCCAGGCGCATCGGCTGGTCGCCGCCGGCGGCCATCGGGTTGTAGAAGCCGACGCGCTCGATGAAGCGGCCGTCGCGGCGCTCGCGCGAATCGGCGACGACGATGTTGTAGAAGGGGCGCTTCTTCGCGCCGCCACGGGCCAGACGGATGACGACCATGCTGACAAGCCTTGTGTACGGAATGTGCAGATCACTGCTGAGCTGATCACCGGCCACGGGAGACACACCGGGCTGGCCATCGGAAGAGCCCCGCGGCCGATCGACCTTCGACAGGTCGGCCACCGGGCCCCGCGCCCCACCGCCGTAGATACGCCCCAAGCTTGCAAGCAAGGAAGCCGTCGGTGGAAAACCGGCGATTATAGTGACCTCCCGATGAACGCCCCGCCCTCGCCCGCCTACCGATCCAAGAGCTGGGCGGCATGGCTGGCCCTGCTGGGCGGCGCGGTCGGCCTGCACCGCATCTACCTGCACGGTGCGGGCGACAAGCTGGCCTGGGCGCACGTGCCGCTCACCGCCTTGGGGCTCGTGGGCATCGAGCGCATGGTCAGCTTCGGTCAGGACGACCGGCTGGCCTGGGCGCTGATCCCGATCCTCGGGCTGATGCTGTCGCAGGCGGCGCTGCTGGCCATCCTCTATGCGCTGACCCCCGATGAGCGCTGGGATGCCCGTCGGAACCCGGGCCGCCCCGGCCCCGCCACCCGCTGGGCTCCGGTGCTCGCCGCGATCGCCGCGCTGATGGTCGGCGGCATCGTGCTCATCGGCACGCTTGCGTTCTCGATCCAGAGGTTCTTCGAGTGGCAGCTGGCCGCTTCGGCCCCGGTGGTACCTGATCAGCGCTCCGCCGGGGGACCTCAGAACAGCCAGACGCTCAAGCCGTAGAACACCGCGGCGATGAACGCCGTGGCCGGGATGGTGAAGATCCAGGCCAGCAGGATGTTGGCCGCCAGACCCCAGCGCACCGCCGAGGCGCTGCGCACCGAGCCCACGCCATAGATCGCCCCGGTGATGGTGTGCGTGGTCGACACCGGCACGCCCAGCCCGGTGGCCAGGACCAGCGTGATCGCGCCGCCCGTCTCGGCGCAAAAGCCGCCCACCGGTTTCAGCTTGGTGATGCGCTGCCCCATGGTCTTCACGATGCGCCAGCCGCCGAACATCGTACCCAGGCCGATGGCGATGTAGCAGCTCCAGATCACCCAGGCCGGCGGCGCCTTGTCCGCCGTGGCCGCAATGCCCGCGGCAATGAGCAGCAGCCAGATGATGCCGATGGTCTTCTGCGCGTCGTTGCCGCCGTGCCCGAGCGAGTACAGCCCGGCCGAGACGAGCTGGGCCCGCCGGAAGAACTTGTCCACCCTCAACGGCGACGTTCGCCGGCACACCCACGCCGTGGCCACCATCAGCAGCGAGCCGAACAGGAAGCCCAGCGCCGGCGAGACGAAGATGAAGGCCACCGTGCGCAGTACGCCGGTGGCGATGAGTGGCGCGATGCCGGCCTTGGCGATGGCCGCACCGACGATGCCGCCGATCAGCGCGTGCGAACTCGACGACGGGATGCCGTACCACCACGTGATCACGTTCCAGGCGATCGCGCCCACCAGCGCGCCGAACACCACGTGCTGGTCGACGATGCCGGGCTCGACGATGCCCTTGCCCACCGTGGCCGCCACCTTCAGCTGGAAGAAGAAGATCGCCACGACGTTGAAGAACGCCGCGAAGGCCACCGCCTGGTAAGGCTTGAGCACGCCGGTGGAGACGACGGTGGCGATGCTGTTGGCCGCGTCGTGGAAGCCGTTCATGAAGTCGAACAGCAGCGCCAGCACGACGAGCATCACGACCACCCACAACGCGATCTGCATCGATGACCCCTCGGCGGCAGGTGATCCAGGCCGGCGGCGGCGCCGCTCAGCTGTTCTCGAGGACCACGCCCTCGACCAGGTTGGCCACGTCCTCGCAGCGGTCGGAGATCGACTCCAGGTGCTCGTACACGGCCTTCAGCTTGATCAGCTCGCGCGTGTCGGGCTCCTCGCGGAACAGGCGCGACATCGCCGAGCGCATCACGCGGTCGGCATCGCTTTCGAGCTGATCGATCTCCTCGCAGTTCTTCAGCGCCGACTCGGCCACCGCCGCATCGCGCAACCGCGGCAGGAGCGTCACGACGTGCTGCACGCGGTCGCAGCAGCGCACCGAGATCTCCGACAGCCGCAGCACGTCTTCGGGCAGCTTCTGCAAGTCGTACAGCTGCATCACCTCGCACACGTCCTGCAGCAGGTCGAGCACGTCGTCCATGGCGTTGATGAGGCTGTGGATCTGCTCGCGATCCAGAGGGGTGATGAAGGTGCGGTGCAGCAGGCGGTGCACCTCGGCGGTCACCTTGTCGGCGGCGCGCTCGCTGTCGCCCACCTCGCGCGCGTGGCGTTCGCGGGCGTCGGTGTCGCCATAGTGGTGCACCAGGCGCAGGAAGGCCTGGGCGCCTTCGGCGATGTGCTGCCCATGCTGGTTGAACAGCTCGAAGAAGTTGCCCTCACGCGGGAGCAGTTTGCGGAAAACCATGGGGCTGCCTCGTTGGTGGTTGCCGGCCGGCGCGGCTCAGCCGGCCTGCGGCGGTGCCTCGCCGCGCGGGCCACGCCGCCGCCGGCGGCGACGTCGCCGCGCCGGCGCGTCGTGCGGTTCATCAGGGCCATGCGGCCCTTCGTCGGCGCCGACCTCGAGGTCGACCTGCTCCACGCTGGCCGGCTCTGGCCTCGGGGTGGCACGCCGGCCCGGCGACGGCGGCGTCTCGCGCTGCGCCGGCAAGTCATCCGGGCCTTGGGCGGCCGCCCGCTCGGCACTGCCGCGGCGCACGCGCGTCGTGCTGGCGGCACGCAGATCGCGCAGCAGCGCCTCGCGGTCGTCGTCGCCGCCGAGGTGGAAGTCCTCCCACCAGTCGGCCAGCTCGGTGGGCACCTCGCCGGCATCGGCGCGCAAGCGCAGGAAGTCGTAGCCCGCACGGAAGCGCGGCTGCGCCGCCAGCGCCGGCACGCTGGCCGCGGTGCGGCGCTCGAACCGCGGCTGCATGAGCCAGATCTCGCGCATGTCGGCGGCCAGCTTGCCACGACCGCTGATGTCGCCGATGCGCGCGTCGAACACCGCATCCACCGCCTGCTGCAGCGCCGGAACCGGCGGCTCGCCGGCGGTGCGGTTGGCACTCCAGCGCTGCTGCACCTCGCGCCAAAGCAGGCACGAGAGCAGGAAGCTCGGTGCCACCGAACGCCCTTCGGCCACGCGCCGGTCGGTGTCGTCGAGCGCCAATCGCACGAAGGTCTCACCGGCCGCGGTATCGGCGCCTGTGCCCGCCGGCGGCGCGAGCGAGGCCTCCAGCACCGGGAACACGCCGCGCTCCAGCCCGCGCTTGCGCAGCTGCTCGACGCTGGCGATCGCATGCCCGGTCTGCAGCAGCTTGACCATCTCGTCGAACAGCCGCGAGATCGGCACGTTGGCCAGCAGCGCCGCCATGCGGCGGATAGGGGCCTCGGTGGCCGGCTCGACCGTGAAACCGAGCTTGGCGGCAAAGCGCACCACGCGCACGATGCGCACCGGGTCTTCGCGGTAGCGCGTCTCGGGGTCGCCGATCATGCGGATCAGCCGCGCCTTCGCGTCCGCCAGGCCGCCGTGGTAGTCGACCACGGTCTCGGTCAGCGGGTCGTAGTACATCGCATTGATCGTGAAGTCGCGCCGCGCGGCGTCTTCGACCTGGGGCCCCCAGACGTTGTCGCGCAGCACGCGGCCGCTGGCGTCGATGACGTGCTGCCCTTTGCCTGCGATCTCGCTCTTGGCCGTCTTCTCGTTGCCCGCCACCTGCTCGGCGGCACTGGCATCGAGGTAGGCGCGGAACGTGGATACCTCGATCGTCTCGTGCTCGCGCCCACGCCCGAACACCACGTGCACCAGGCGGAAACGGCGGCCGATGATGAACGCGCGGCGGAACAGCGCCTTCACCTGCTCGGGCGTGGCGTCGGTGGCGACGTCGAAGTCCTTCGGCCGCAGGCCCACGATCAGGTCGCGCACCGCGCCGCCCACGACGTAGGCCTGGTAGCCGGCCTCCTTGAGCGTGCGCACCACACGCACGGCGTTGGCGTCCAGCAGCGCGGCGTCGATGCCGTGCCCCTCGCGAGGCGCCTCGCGCCGCACGCCCAGCGGGATGGCGGCAGGCGTCGCCGCATCGGCCGCAGCGGCCGGGGGGGTGCCGCGGCCCAGCAGCCGCTTGATGAACTTCTTGATCATTCGAAAAGCTTCAGCACCGGCCAACCGCGTTGGCGGGCCAGGCGTTCAAGCGCCGGCGCGGGGTTGGTGGCGACCGGGTCGCTCACGCACTCGAGCAGGGGCAGGTCGTTGGTGGAGTCACTGTAGAACACGCTGCGCTCGCAGCTGGCGAGCGTCGCGCCCTGCGCGGCCAGCCACGCCTGGACCCGGGCCACCTTGCCCTCGCGGAAAGACGGCACGCCGCGGATCGCGCCCGTGGCGCGGCCGGCGCCGTCGCGCTCCAGTTCGGTGGCGATGAGGTCGGCCACGCCCAGCAGCGCCGCGATCGGGCGCGTGACGAAGTCGTTGGTGGCGGTGACGATGGCCAGCCGGTCACCAGCGGCACGGTGGCGCTCGACGAGCGCCATCGCCGCGGGCCGCAGCATCGGCCGCACAATGTCGTCGATGAATGTGCGCGAGGCGGCCTGGGCTTCGTGCAGCGGCCGGGCGCGCCACGGTTCGGTGATGAACTCGATGTAGTCGTGGATGTCGAGGCGCCCGGCCTGGTAGTCGACATAGAACCGGTCGTTGCGCCGGGCAAACTCGTCGGCATCGGCCCAGCCCAGCCGCACCAGGTACTCGCCGAACGCGTGGTCGGAGTCGCCCTGCAGCAGCGTGCCGTCCAGGTCGAACAACGCGAGCCTCATGGCGCGGCCCCTGTCGCCCCTGTGGCCCCTGTCGCCCCTGTCGCCCCTGTCATCCCCGTCGCACCGGCAGTCCCGACGCACCCGGCCGCTGCGGGCGCCGCCGCCGCCAAAACCGGTCCCGCCGCGGCCGCACGCTGTGCTTCGGCATCCTCCTGCGCGAGCATCTGGCGCAGCAGCGTCACGGTCACCGGGCGCAAGCGCTCCAGCGAGTAGCGGTCCAGCCGCTCGACCAGGTGCACGAGGTGCGCCAGGTCGCGCGGGTGGTGCGTCAGCAGGTGGTCCATCAGGTCGTCGCCGAGAAACACCGCCCGGCGGTCGGCCTCGCGCCTGAGCGCCGCGCGCGTCTCCGGTTCCGACAGGGCCTCGAGCGCAAACACATGGCCCCACCCCAGCCGCGTGCGCAGGTCGTCGCGCAGCGGCAGGTCCACCGGCGGCAGGCGGCCGGCCGCTGCGAACGGCACGGCACAGGCCGCCGCTTCTTCGAACAGGGCGAAGGCGGCCCGCTGCGCCTCCTCGCCGAGTTCGTCGCAGCGGTCCAGCGTCACCAGACCCCACGCGCTGTCCAGTTCCCAGGGCAGTTCCACGGCGGGGTCGAAGCTGCCCACACGGCCACCGGCCGACTGCACACGCTGCGCCAGCGCACGCAGCAGGTGGGTCTTGCCGGCGCCGCTGGCGCCCCACAGGTACACGGGCGCCGCCGCCGCGCCGAGCGTGCGCAGGTGCTGCAGCGCCCCCGCATTGACGCCGGGGACGAAGTTGTCGAAGCTCGGAACGGCCTCGAACCCGAGGTCCAGCGGTATCTGCCTCATCGAGTCAACGGATGCGGCCCGCACCGCGGCGGCGCCATGCCTCGAGCAACGAGCGCAGGCCGGCGGCGTCGTGCGCCTGCGGCCGCTCGCGCAGGTAGGCCGCGACATCGAGCGCCGCGTCGTCGAGGCGGCCGAGTTCGGCACGCACCAGCGCGCGGTCGCGCCGCTCGTCCCAGTCTTCGGGCAGCAGCGCGACGAGGCGGTCGAGCACCGACAGCAGGCGCTGCCAGTCGCGCGCGGCGCGATGGATCTCCTTCAGGTTGCGCAGCAGGCGCGCGACGATGGCGCGCGGCTCGGCCTTCTGCAGGTACAGACCCAGCGGAACCTCTTCGTCACCGAAGGCGCCACGGCGGCGGCGGTACGGCAGCAGGCGCTCCTCCAGCGCCTCGCGCGACAGCGAGCGCCCGTCGAACGGGTCGATCACCACCTCGCCACCGGGCAGATGCACCTTGACCAGGAAATGGCCCGGGAAGGACACACCGCAGGCCTTCAGACCCACCTGCTGCGCCATCTCCACGTGCAGCAGCGCCAGCGTGATCGGGATGCCGCGTCGGGTGCGCAGCACCTCGGGCACGTAGCTGTTGCGCCGGTCGTAGTAGTTGTTGACGTTGCCCGCGAAGCCGAGCTCCTGGAAGAAGTAGCGGTTGAGCAGTCTGAGCTTCTGCACCGGCACGGCGTCGGCCGGGATGCGCCGGCGCAGCCGTTCGGCCAGCGCGTCGACCTCGGCCAGCACGGCTTGCGGGTCGACGCCGGGCAGATCTTCCTGCGCCACGGCGACCGCGGCTTCGAGCACCGACAGCGAGGCGTCGTCAGCCACCAGGGTGGCGAAGTACTCCAGTGCGGTCGGGGCCTCGAAGTGGATGGGGGTGCCCATGGCGGACGGCAGTGTATCGGGCCTCGACGAGGCGCCCGCCACGAGGCGCCCGCCGCGCTGTGCCGGCCTCGCACCCCCCGCTTGTCGGGCGCAAGTCGGCTGCCCGACCCGGCACAGGTCAGATCAATCGCGGCGCGCGAAATGCCGCGGCCGCAGCCCGCAAGCCAGCAGCACCGCGAAGTACATCACCGCCGACGTGCCCAGCACCGCCGCCACCCACGCCGCGCGCGACCACGGCAGCGCCCGCAGCCCGATCCAGTCGATCGAGAACGCGGCCCACGCCAGCACCGCACCGAGCGCCACGTTGGCCAGCAGCACCTTGGCCACGAAGCCGGACCAGCCCGCGCCGGGCACATAGGTGCCGCGGCGCAGCAACCCGCCCAGCAGCAGCCCGGCGTTCAACAGCGCGGCCAGTCCGATCGACAGTGCGAGCCCTCCGTGACCGAGCCAGGGCACGAGCACGAGGTTCAGCGCCTGCGTGGCGACCAGCACGCCCAGGGCCACCTTCACCGGGGTGCGCACGTCGCCGCGCGCATAGAACGCCGGCGCCAGCACCTTGATGGCGATGATGCCGACGAGACCCACGCCGTAGCCGCGCAGCGCCAGCACCGTGGCCTGGACGTCTTCCGGCGCGAAGCGGCCATAGTGGTACAGCACGCTCACCAGCCCCGCCGGGAAGATCAGCAGCGCCAGCGCGCATGGCAGCGCCAGCAGCAGCACCAGGCGCAGGCCCCAGTCCAGCAGGTCGCTGTAGCGCGCCGCATCGGCGCGCGCATCGGCCGCGCTCAGCTGCGGCAGCAGCACGACGCCCAGCGCCACGCCCAGCAACGCCGTTGGAAACTCCATCAACCGGTCGGCGTAGCTCAGCCACGAGACGGCGCCCACCGCCACATGCGACGCGATCTGCGTGTTGACGACGAGCGACAGCTGCGCCACCGACACGCCCAGCAATGCCGGTGCCATCTGCTTGAGCACGCGCCGTGTGCCTTCGTGGCGCCAGGCCGCGGCAACCTTTGCCGGCACCCAGGCGATGTGGGGCATCTTGCCGATGGAGCGCAGCGCCGGCACCTGCACCGCCGCCTGCAGCACGCCCCCGAACATCACCCCGGCCCCCAGCGCGAGGATCGGCGGCACACCCATCCGCTCGAACCAGGGCGCTCCCCACCACGCCGCGGCAATGACCGCCACGTTCAGCAGAACGGGCGTCACCGCCGGCACCGCGAAGCGCCGCCACGTGTTCAGGATGCCCGCGGCCAGCGCCACCATCGACATCAGCCCGATGTACGGAAACATCCATCGCGTCAGCAGCACGGCGGTGTCGAACTGCGCCAGGCCCGCGCCGATGAGCCACACCAGCACCGGCGCACCGACGACCCCCGCGCAGCACACGGCCAACAGCACCCACGCGAGCACCGTGGCCACCGCGTCGATCAGCGCCTGGGCTGCAGCTTCGCCTTCGCGTTCGCGGGTGGCGCCGATCAGCGGCACGAAGGCCTGCGAAAAGGCACCCTCGGCGAACAGGCGCCGGAACAGGTTCGGGATGCGGAACGCCACGTTGAAGGCGTCGGTGGCAGCACCGGCACCGAACATGGCGGCGATCAGCTGCTCGCGCACCAGCCCGGTGATGCGGGACACCAGCGTCAACAGCGAGACGGTGGAGGCGGCCCGGAGGAGGTTCACGGCGTCGGGTTCACGGCGCGCGCGATTATGTCAGCGGCCCTCGGCGGGCCCGGGGTCGGTTCGGTGCCGGTGCTATACTTCGCAGTCTTTGCCGGGCCCCAGGTGGTCCCGAGGGGGCTGCCAGCGGCAGCCGCCGCGGTTCGACCTGCACACCTCGCCCGGTGCCCCGTTCACCGCCGTCACGCCTTCACGTCGTCACGCCCCTACGCTCCCATGGCCACTTCATCCAAAGCCAAGAAGAGAACCGTCCGCCTCGCCTCCGGCCGCAAGCGCGCCCGCCAGGACGTGGCGCTGAACGCCCACAACAGCGCGCTGCGCTCCGAGTTCCGCACGATGGTCAAGAGCGTCATCAAGGCGGTGGCCAGCGGCGACAAGGCCAAGGCTGGTGAAGTGTTCAAGGCCGCGCAGAACGTCATCGACTCGGTGGCCGACAAGGGCATCTTCCACAAGAACAAGGCTGCGCGCACCAAGAGCCGCCTGGCCGCCAAGGTGAAGGCACTCGCCACCGCCTGATCGCGCGCCGCCCGGCGCCCCTGAACGAGCCCGCCGACCGGCGGGCTTTTTCGTTTCCGCGCGGCAGCCGCGCGCGCCGCCGTTGGCTCAGGAGCACCCGGGCGCGGCCGCCTCCGCCACAGCGCACGCCTGCGTCACACGCAGGTCGTTGTCCCGCGCGAAGCTCATGACGAAGTCCCAGGCCATCGGTTCGATGTCGCGCAGCGCCTCGCTCACCAGTACGCAGCGCACCTCGTCGATGACCTGCGGCACGCAGTAAGGCGAGTAGCCGATGAAAGCGCCGATGCCGCCGGCACCCGCGCCCCCCGGGCGGAACGACGACATCGCACCGGCCAGCCGCTCGGCCCAGTCGCTGGGGCGGAACACCTTGCCGGCCATGGTGATGCCGTGGATGTGAAACTGCCGCGGCTTGGTCAGAGGTCGGGAAGGGCTGTGCATGGAGGTTCCGCGCGCCGCAACCGGCAACCCGGCCAGGCCCACCGCAGCGGGCACCGGCTGCAGCCACGGCAAGGCCACCGCCCTGCCCGGCGCAGATCGCATTGTGCCAAGGTGTTGCTGCGTTGCAGCATGCATGATCAGCCCGAGGTCGCTTCGACCCGATCAAGTTCGGCCCGAACCTGGCCGCGCTTGACCCCACCCTAGAATGCACCAAGCGCCGGACCGTGACCCATGTGTCGCCGCCCGGCGCTTTGTCTTCCGGGCCGCGCCGGCTTGCGCCGAGCCGCCCGTTCCCCAGGCCCGCTTGAAGGAGCTTCGCGTCGATGAACGCCCCCGCCGCCCCCGCCACGATGCCGCATGTGATGAACACCTACGGCCGCCTGCCGCTGGCGCTCTCGCATGGCCGAGGCTGCTGGGTGTGGGACACGCAGGGCCGAAAGTACCTCGACGGCCTGGGCGGCATCGCCGTCAACACGCTGGGCCACGGCCACCCCAAGCTCGTGCCGGCGCTGCAGGAGCAGGTGGCCAGGCTCATCCACTGCAGCAACTACTACGAAGTGCCGCTGCAGGAGCAGCTGGCGTCCAGGCTGTGCGAGATCTCGGGCCTTGCCGCCGCCTTCTTCTGCAACAGCGGCCTCGAGGCCAACGAGGGCGCGCTCAAGATCGCGCGCAAGTGGGGCCACGACAGGGGCATCGAGCGCCCCGAGATCATCGTCTACGAGAAGGCCTTCCATGGCCGCAGCATCGCCACGCTGTCGGCCACCGGCAACCCGAAGGTGCAGCAGGGATTCGAGCCGCTGGTCGAGGGCTTCGTGCGCGTGCCGCTGAACGACTTCGCCGCCGTCGAGCAGGTGGCGCGCACGAATCCCAACGTGGCCGCCGTGTTCCTCGAAGTCATTCAAGGTGAAGGCGGCATCAACGCCACGCGCACCGACTACCTGCGCCAGCTGCGCCGGCTGTGCGACGACAAGGGCTGGCTGCTGATGCTCGACGAGGTGCAGTGCGGCCTGGGCCGCACGGGCAAGTGGTTCGCGCACCAATGGGCCGGCATCGTGCCCGACGTGATGCCGCTGGCCAAGGGGCTGGGCTCGGGTGTGCCCATCGGCGCCATCGTCGTGGGCGAAAAGGCCAGGCACGTGCTCGGCCCCGGCAACCACGGCACCACCTTCGGCGGCAACCCGCTGGCCATGCGCGCCGGTGTCGAGACGCTGCGCATCATGGAAGAAGACGGCCTGCTGGCGCACGCCGCTGCCGTGGGCGAGGTGCTGCATGGCGCGCTGAAGGCCGACCTGGCCGGCGAAAAAGGCGTGGTCGAGTTCCGCGGCCAGGGGCTGATGGTCGGCATCGAGCTCGACCGTCCCTGCGGCGTGCTGGTGCAGCGCGCCGCGGACGCGGGCCTGATGATCAGCGTCACCGCCGACCGCGTCGTGCGCCTGTTGCCGCCGCTCATCCTGTCGGCCGACGAGGCGCGGCAGATCGCGGCCATCCTCTGCCCGCTGATCAAGGCGTTCCTCGCGGAGCCGCGGCCATGAAGCCTGCGCCCGGGCTGTCGAGGCACTTCCTGCAGATCAAGGACCTGCGCGCCGAGGAGTACGGCTACCTCTTCGAACGCACCAGGATCATCAAGTCGCGCTTCAAGAACTACGAGCGCTACCAGCCACTGGTGGACCGAACGCTGGCAATGATCTTCGAGAAGGCCAGCACGCGCACGCGCGTCAGCTTCGAGGCCGGCATGTACCAGATGGGCGGCTCGGTGGTGCACCTCACCACCGGCGACACGCACCTGGGCCGTGCCGAGCCAGTGGAAGACACCGCGCGGGTCATCAGCCGCATGGTGGATCTGGTGATGATCCGCACCTACGAGCAGGCCAAGATCGAGCGCTTCGCTGCGCACTCGCGGGTGCCGGTGATCAACGGCCTGACCAACGAGTACCACCCCTGCCAGATCCTGGCCGACATCTTCACCTTCATCGAGCACCGCGGCTCGATCCAGGGCAAGACCGTGGCCTGGGTCGGCGACGGCAACAACATGGCCAACACCTGGCTGCAGGCCGCCGAGGTGATGGGCTTCACGGTGCACATCAGCACGCCCGGCGGCTACGAGGTCGACCCGGCCGTGGCCGGCATCGCCGACCGCTCCTGCTACCGCGTCTTCGACCACCCGATGCAGGCCTGCGAGGGCGCCCACCTCGTCACCACCGACGTGTGGACGAGCATGGGCTACGAGGCCCAGAACGAAGAACGCCGCAAGGCCTTCGTCGACTGGTGCGTCGACGACGAGATGATGGCCGTGGCGCAGCGCGATGCGCTGTTCATGCACTGCCTGCCCGCACACCGCGGCGAGGAGGTCACCGCCGAGGTCCTCGACGGCCCGCAGTCGGTGGTGTGGGACGAAGCCGAGAACCGCATGCACGTTCAGAAGGCGCTCATGGAGTACCTGCTGCTGGGCCGCATCGGTTGATGGAGCAGACAGCCACTGCGCGCAGCCTCATGCCTCCCTCGCCCGCCGACGACCTGCGCGCGCTGGCCGCCGACACCTCGGCCGACCTGACCGACACCGCCGCGCTGCGCCGCGCCTACAGCACCGGCCCCGGTGCCACCTCGCTGGCCAAGGTCGCCGACCACATCCACCCGCTGTACCGGCCGTACATCGAGGCCAGCCCCTTTGCGGTGCTGGCCACGGTGGGCGAGCACGGCTTGGACACCTCGCCGCGCGGCGACGCGCCGGGCTTCGTGCTTGTGCTCGACGAGAAGACGCTGCTGCTGCCCGACCGGCGCGGCAACCAGCGCATCGACAGCCTCACCAACATCGCGCGCGACCCGCGCGTGACGCTGCTGTTCCTGGTGCCCGGCCTCGGCGAGGCGCTGCGCGTCAACGGCAACGCGCGCATCAGCGCGCTGCCGGCCCTGCGCGAGCGCTTCGCCGTCTCGGGCCAGCTGCCGGCCTCGGTGCTCGTGGTCACGGTGACCTCGTGCTACTTCCAGTGCGCGCGCGCCATCAAGCGCAGCCAGCTGTGGAACCCGGCGCGGCATGTGCAGCGCGGCGCGCTGCCCACGCCCGGCGCGATCCTCGAGTGCCTGAGCGGGCGCTCGATCGACGGCGCCGCGTACGACGGCGAACTCCAGCAGCGGCAGGCGAACACGCTGTTCTGATACGGCTTCGCGATCGATCGAACAGGTCAGGGCAAGAGACCGTGGCGGGATCGGGCCGACGGGGTGCCCTGCTCCGCGAATGTCCTCTTGCGGCGGCCCAGCTTCGCCGGTCCCCCGCATGCCCCCTTGATTTCGCTGCGCAGGGCACCCCGTCGTCCCGATCCGGCACCCGCGTCGGGACTTGGCCGACGAAGACCCACCCAGGTGCCACCGACGACGGCGGGTGGTCGGCGCAGCGAAATAGAGGATGCATTCAGGGGTCCAGCGAAGCTGGGCCGCTGAAAAAGGACATTCGCGGAGCCGACCACCCGGCGTCCTCGGCGCCACCACCTCGTCGAAGGCCTTTCTGTGTTTTCGAACGCAAGTGCGCATGAGTCGTCAGGACCGGACCGGCGCGACCCACCCGCCGCGCAGGCAGCGACAAGACCCGCCATCAGCGCGGGCGCCGGGCGAGGCAGGGCGCCGGTCCTTCAGCCCCGCGCAGCTACTTCGTCGCCGGCCACCCGCGCAGCCGCGCCAGCGCGGCCACCATCAACAGGCCAGCCAGTGCGAAGCTCAGCGCCGGCAACCCGGCCCAGGCCACCAGCTGCTGCGGCGTCGGTGCGACGAGCACCACCATCAACAGGCGCGACAGGGCCGCCACCGCCAGCAGCGATTGCAGCGAGCCGTTGAAGAACCCTTCGCGGCCGGTCTTGCCGAAGGCCAGCGATCCGATGAAGGCGCTGCACAGCATCCCCGCCCAGGCCGCGCCGGCCGCCAGCTGCGACACCACCAGCGCGGGCAGGTTCGGCGCGGTGTGGCCAGCGGCATGGGCCGCAGCCACCGCCAACGCCCCGGCCACGGCGGCCTGCGCCATCGCCAGCGGTGCGCCGACACGCTTCACCCAGCGTGCCGCGGGCCACAACGCCAGGTTGAACCCGACCCAGAACACGGGCATCAGGTGCGAGATCCATGCCGCCCCACCGGCAGCGCGGTACAGCGGCGCACTGGCCAGGAAGACATGCACCTGGAAGCTCACCGCGGCGATCACCACGGCCACCAGGAAGACCCCGCTGGTCGATGAAATCGGCGGCGGCGGCGGCGCCGGCACCGCACCCGCACCCGTCGCTGCTGCGCCTTGGCGGGCCAGTGCACGCTCGGCGGCCACCATGCCCAACGTGACCGCCGCAAGCGACAGCGCCGAGAGCAGGAACGGCCAGCGCGGATCGATGCCCTTGAGCGCGAGCCCCAGGTACGGCGCGGCCGCGTTCGCCAGGCCGAGCCCGAGCGCCATCAACGCCACCATCGCCGGCAGCGCCGACTTGGCCACGTAGCGCCCGAGCAGCGTGAGCGGCGGCGCGCGCAGCGCCGACGATGTCACCGCCCACACCACCGTCACGCCGAGGAACAGCGCCGCCGAGCCCTGCGGCGCCAGCCAGGGCAGCAGCAGGAACGCCAACGACGACACGAGCGTGGCCAGCAGCACCACTCGCGCGATGCGCCCCTGCACCTTCGCGGCCTTGTCGCTCCACACGCCCACCACAAGGTCGGTGACAATGAAGACAAGCTGGTCCAGCGCCAGGATCCACGGCACCCACTTGCGCTCCAGGCCGACCTGCTGCGCCAGCTCGGGCAGGTAGATCGCGTAGGTGATCCAGCCCAGAGCAAACAGCAGCTGCACGCCGGCCAGGTACAGGCCGACGCCGCTCGGCACGTTCGGCACGTTCGGCACGTTCGGCACGCTCGACATGTTCGGCATGTTCGGCATGTTCGTCGCGCCCGTTCCACCGGCCCCGGCCGGCGGGGTGACGGGGCGGCTCACGGCGGGGCTCACGGTGCTGCTCCGGGCAGCGCAGCTCCAATCGCCGCCGGCCCGTCAGTACGTCGAACGCCCGCCCGTGATGTCGAACACCGCCGCAGTCGAGAACGAGCAGTCTTCGCTGGCCAGCCACGCGGCCATCGCGGCGATTTCGTCCACGCTGACGAAGCGGCCCATCGGAATCTTGCCCAGCATGTAGTCGATGTGCTCCTGTTTCATCTGCGCGAACATGGCCGTCTTGGCCACCGCCGGCGCGATGGCGTTGACGAGGATGCCCTTGGTGGCCAGTTCCTTGCTCAGCGACTTGGTCAGCGCGATGACGCCGGCCTTGCTGGCGCTGTAGTGGCTGGCGTTCGGATTGCCTTCCTTGCCGGCCACCGAGGCAATGTTGACGATGCGGCCATAGCCTTGGCCATTCGCCTGGCCGCCGGCGGCCCTCATCATCACCGGCACCACATGCCGGCAGGTGAGGTAGGGCCCGATCAGGTTGACCTCGATCGTGCGCCGCCACACCGCCGGGTCCAGCTCCCAGGTGGTGCCGTTGCCGCCGGTGATGCCGGCGTTGTTGACGAGGATGTCGATGCGGCCGGCGTCCGCCAGCGTCTTCGCGGTGGCGGCAGCCACCGCCGCATCGTCGGTGAGCTCCACACGCTGGCCGCCTACCCGGCCGGCATGCTCCTTGGCCAGGCGCGCCACGGTGTCGTCCATCGCCTTGCCGTCGATGTCCCAGATGACCACCCGCGCGCCCGAGGCGAGGAAGCGCTCGGTGATCGCCAGGCCGATGCCTTGCGCGCCGCCGGTCACCACGGCAACGCGGCCTTCCAGGTCGATTCGGTTCATGCCAGCTCCTTCAGGCCCTTCAGTGCGGTGGGGTGGTTCTGGTGGTCGGCGATGTACTGCCGGATGATCTCTTCGAAGTTCGCCTCGGCCCGGATGCCCAGCGCCGTGGCCCGATCGGCGACGACACCGCCCGGCCAATTGGCCACGATGCCCGCGATGCGCTCGTCGCGCTGCGGCTTGACCAGCGCCCTCACGCGCGGGCCGGCCACCCTGGCCAGCGCGTCGAGCATCTGCTGCACGCTGACGTTGAGCCCCGGCATGGTCATTGCAGAGCGGCCGACGAAGGCCTCGCGGCTGGCTTCGTGCACCGCGACGAGCCCGTCGACCATGCTCTGCGGCGAAGCCACCGCGTGCGTCACGGCGGGGTCCACCGGCAGTTGCGCCTCCTCGCCCGCCAGCGGCTCGCGGATGATGCCGCTGAAGAACGAACTGGCCGCCCCGTTGGGCCGCCCGGGGCGCACCGTCACCGTCACCAGCCGCGCGGCGCGCCCATCGAGAAACCCCTTGCGCGTGTAGTCGGCGATCAGGTGCTCGCAGATGTGCTTCTGCGCGCCGTAGCTGGTCTGCGGCGTGGGCAGCGTGTCGTCGCCCACCCGCGCCGGGAACGGGTACGCCGGGTCGGGCCCGAACACCGCGATCGAGCTGGAGAACACCAGCTTGGCGACCTTGCCGCTGCGCTGCTGGCGCGCGCGCATCGCGTCGAGCAGCGCACGTGTGCTGTCCAGGTTGGAGCCCATGCCGAGGTCGAAGTCCAGCTCGCACTCGCCCGAGACGGCCGAAGCAAGGTGGAAGATGCCGTCGAACTCCTCGTCGCGCAGCGCCTGCACTTCGGGCAGCAGCTTGCCCACGCGGCCCAGCACGCGCCGGTCGGCCAGCAGGTCGGCCGGCGCGGGCGCCTGGTCGGTGAGCACGATCTGCTCGATGCGCCGGCCGTCCAGCCTTTCGCGCGCAAGCAGCGTGCGCGCCAGGCGCACGCCGACGAAGCCGGCGCCGCCGGTGATCAGCACTCTCATGGTCCCAGGTCCTTCACGGTCCGTTCCATCTCTCGCGGCGCAATGCCCTGCGCGCCACGCCTACCAGCGCGCGCCGAAGTGCTGCCGCAGCTCGTGCAGCCGCACCTCGGCCAGCGGCGGCGGCTTGCGCTCGCACAGCAGCCACAGCCGCGCCGTCTCTTCCAATTCTTCCAGCACCGCCATCGCTTCGGCGGGGCTGGCGTGCCAGACGTTGGGCCCGAGCCGGTCGAGCATCACCGCGCGCAGCGGCACGCCGCGCGCCGCCGCGGCCTCGATGGTTGCGGCCACCCGCGCAGCCGCTTCGGGGTCGCCGGGCCGGTGGTACGGGATCAGCGGCACATGGCCCACCTTCATCACGTAGTACGGCGTGATCGGCGGCAGGATGTCGGCTTCGCTCCAAACGCCGGCCAGCGTCAGTGCCACGAGGTGCGTGCTGTGCGTGTGGATCACGCAGCGGGCTTCGGGCGCGCTGGCGTAGATGCGCCGGTGCAGCGCCAGCGTCTTGCTCGCCCGGTCGCCCGCGGCCTGCGTGCCGTCCACGCGCACATGGGCAAGCCGCTCGGGCGCGAGGAAGCCCAGGCAGGCATCGGTGGGCGTGATCAGATAGCCCGCATCGCCCGCCAGACGCACGCTGATGTTGCCGGCGGTGGCGTGCACGTAGCCGCGCTCGAACAGGGAGCGGCCGACGCGGCAGATCTCCTCGCGCAAGGCGTCTTCGTTCATCACGCCTGCGCTCCGGAGGCACGGGCAGCGCGGTGTGCACTGCCCATGGCCAGCGCCGTGCTGAAGAAATCGGGCGCGCCGAAGTTGCCTGACTTCAGCGCCAGCCACATCGGTGCGGCGGGGCCCTCTGCCGACACACCGGCCAGCGCTTCGGTCCACGGCACCCCCGGGCAGATGGTGGGGCCGATGCGCAGGCCGCGCACGCCCAGCGCCTGCACGACCGCACCGCTGGTCTCGCCGCCGGCCACCACGAAGCGCTGCACGCCATCGCGTGCCAGCCCGCGCGCCAGCGCCGCCAGCGCCTGCTCGACCCGCGCACCCGCGGCCTGGGCGCCCCACTGTCCCTGCACGGCATGCAGCTGCGCCGCATCAACCGTGGAGTGCACCAGCGGCACGCCGCCCCCGGCCAGCACGCCTCGCGCCCACGCCAGAACCGCGGCCTCTTCGGCCGCCGCCGAGGCCGCATCTGCGAGCAGCGCACCAACCTCCAGCGCCCGCGCCGGCCGCTGCGCCGCCCGCCAGTGCGCCACCTGCCCCTGCGTGGCCACCGAGCAGGAGCCCGACAACACCACCGCGCGCCCACCCATCGGGCCGATCTCGGCGGCATCGCCGCGGCGCTGCACGAGCCCCTGCCGTTCATAGAACTCGGGCAGGCCGAGCGCCAGCCCCGAGCCCGCGGTGAGCAGCGGCAGGTCGCCCAGCGCCTCGCCCAGCGCGCGCAGGTCGGCGTCATGCAGGGCGTCGGCCACGGCGACGCGCACCCCGGCGGCACGCAGTGCCGCCGCGCCGCCGCGCACACCGGCCGCACCGCGCGCCACGCTGTCGTAGCGCAGCAACCCCACCTTCGTTTCCGCCCGGCACTGCGCCTGCAGCACGCGCACGAGGTTGCTGTCGCGCATCGGCGTGAGGGGGTGGTCGCGCATCCCCGAGTCCGACAGCAGCTGGTCGCCAACGAACAAGTGCCCGCGAAAGATCGTGCGGCCGTTCTCGGGGAACGCCGGGCACGCGATGGTGAAGTCGGTGCCCAGTTCGTTCATCAGCGCCTCGGTCACCGGGCCGATGTTGCCGGCCGGCGTGGAGTCGAAGGTCGAGCAGTACTTGAAGTAGCAGTGCCTGGCGCCGGCAGCGCGCAGCCAGCGCCATGCGGCCAGCGACTCGGCCACCGCGTCGGCCGCCGGCGTGGTGCGCGACTTCAACGCCACCACCACCGCGTCGGCCTGCGTCGCCGCGGGCCCCAGCGCCCGCACGTCGCCGGTGGGCACGCCGATCAGCTGCACCGTGCGCATGCCGCCGCGCACCAGCATGCTGGCCACGTCGGTGGCGCCGGTGAAGTCGTCGGCGATCACGCCCAGCGTGACGGCCCCTGCACCGGCCAGGGCGCTCACTTGCGCCCCCGCCCGGCGGCCGCCAGCCCACGGCGGCGCAGCGTACGCACCGCAGCCGGCGCCGCACGGCCGTCGCTCTCGATCAGGCCGCCCTGCACCAGGCGTTCTTCACCGTTGAAGAGGTGGTTCACGGCCGCGGCCCGCGCCTTCGCGGCGTCACGCGCCTCGATCGCCTCGACGATGGCACGGTGCTCCTCGCGCACCTGGCGCATGAAGTCCTCGCGCCGCGCCTCGTTGCCCTTGGTCACGCGCATCGCCTCGCGCAGGTACTGCTCCAGGAACGCCAGCAGCCGGCTGAACTGCGGGTTGCCGGTCGCTTCGCCGATGGCGCGGTGGAAGGCCATGTCCTCGGCCACGCCGTCGTGGCCGGCGGCCATGGCGGTGTCGATGGCCTTCAGCGAGCGCTTCAGGCCCGCCTGCTGGGCCCGCGTGCTGCGCTCGGCGGCCAGCGCGGCGATCTCGCCTTCGAGCACGCGGCGCAGTTCCACCACCTGCACCACCGCCTGCATCGAATCCAGCACCGAGGGGTCGAAGGCCAGCGACCGATGCGCCGGCGGCGGCGCCACATAGACCCCGCTGCCCTGGCGCGACAGCAGGAGCCCGCGTGACTTGATGCGCTGCACCGCCTCGCGCACCACCGAGCGCGAAACGCCGTGGCTGGCGCTCAGCTGCGCCTCGGTGGGCAGGCGGTCGCCGGGGCGCAACGCACCGCTGTCGATCTGGGCGATGAGCGCGGCGGCCAGGCGGTCGGAGAGGCGCTCGGTCGCCCAGCCCGTGCCGCCGGCCCCGCCCGCGCCGACGGGCGGGCCGCGGCGCACGCCGGGCCGGGGTTCGATGGGCATATTCGTCAGGTTATCAGACAACTTTCGGGCCCGACAACGGGTAAGCCCTGAAGCGCCTGCCTGTCACCGGCCTTATGGTTCCGACCCGTCTCATCCGCCCGACCGCCCCCGTCTGCGCCTTGCGGGCGGCCCACGTTCCGCCGCCACCTGCCCACGCCACCACGCACATCCCTGTCCATGGCCAAGGTCTCGATCCGTTCGATGAAGAAGCGCTTCGGCGAGGTCGAGGTGCTGCATGGCGTGAGCATCGAGATCCCCGACGGCTCGTTCACCGTGCTGGTGGGGCCCAGCGGCTGCGGCAAGAGCACCCTCTTGCGCATGGTGGCCGGGCTGGAGAACATCTCCGAGGGCGAGCTGTTCATCGGCGAGCGCATGGTCAACACCGTGCCGCCCAAGCAGCGCGACATCGCGATGGTGTTCCAGAACTACGCGCTGTACCCGCACATGACGGTGCGCGACAACATGGCGTTCTCGCTCACGCTGGCCAAGACACCCAAGGCCACGGTGGACGAGCGTGTGGGCCAGGCCGCCGGCATCCTCGGCCTCACGCCGCTGCTCGACCGGTTCCCGCGCCAGCTTTCCGGCGGCCAGCGCCAGCGCGTGGCGATGGGCCGCGCCATCGTGCGCAAGCCGCAGGTGTTCCTGTTCGACGAACCGCTGTCCAACCTCGACGCCAAGCTGCGCGTGCAGATGCGCACCGAGATCAAGGAGCTGCACCAGCGGCTGAAGACCACCAGCGTCTACGTCACGCACGACCAGATCGAGGCCATGACGATGGCCGACCAGATCGTCGTCATGCACGACGGCATCGTCGAGCAGACCGGTGGCCCGCTCGATCTGTACGACCGCCCGGCCAACCGCTTCGTCGCCGGCTTCATCGGCAGCCCGGCCATGAACTTCATCGACGGCCAGCTCGAAGGCGGCGGCGTCACGCTGGTCGGTGGCGCCAAGGTGGGCGTGCCGGCCGGGGTGAACGGCGCCGCACGCAGCGTGACCTACGGCATCCGCCCCGAGCACCTCGACCTGTGCGCCGCGGGCGAGCCGGGCGGCTTTGACGGCGAAGTGGTCGTCGTCGAGCCCACCGGCAGCGAGACGCAGGTGTTCGTGCGCCTGGGCGAGCAGGAGCTCGTGGGCGTGTTCCGCGAGCGCCACGAGTTCAAGCCCGGCCAGCGCGTGCGCCTGAAGCCGCGCGCCGAAAACGTGCATCTGTTCGACCCGCAAAGTGGCCAACGGATCTGAGGCTGCTTCCCGCGTTCCTTCCACGACGATCCACCCGAGCCCGCCGCACGGCGCACTTTCTCTCGCAAGCAGGAGACCGCGATGATCCAAAGCCCCCTGAAGAACCTCAACCGCCGCACGGTGCTGAAGGCCGGCGCCGCGCTCGGCGCCGCCGGCTCGGCCAACCTGCTGGCGTGGGCGCAAGCCTGGGCGCAGAGCTCACCCTTCAAGCCCGAAAAGGGCGCCAAGCTCTCGCTGATGCGCTGGAAGCGCTTCATCCAGGCCGAGGAAGACAGCTTCATGAAGCTGGTCGCTGCCTTCACCAAGGCCACCGGCGTGGAAGTGAAGGTCACGCACGAGAGCCTCGATGACGTGCAGCCCAAGGCCAGCGTGTCGGCCAACACCGGCCAGGGCCCCGACCTCTTCTGGGGCCTGTATTCGCTGCCGCACCTGTTCCCGACCAAGTGCGTCGATGTCACCGACGTCGCCAACTACCTGGGCAAGAAGTACGGCGGCTGGGTGCCCACGGCCGAGACCTACGGCAAGGGCCCCGGCGGCAAGTGGATCGCCATTCCGGTGGCCTACAACGGCAACGTCATCAACTACCGCCAGAGCATGATCGAGAAGGCGGGCTTCAAGGAGGTGCCCAAGGACACGGCGGCCTTCCTCGAACTGATGAAGGCGCTGAAGGCCAAGAGCGTGCCCGGCGGCTTCGCGCTCGGCCGCGCCTCGGGCGACGGCAATGCCTGGGTGCACTGGGCGCTGTGGTCGCACGGCGGCAACCTGGTCGATGCCAAGGACAAGGTGGTCATCGACTCGGCTGAAACCGCCAAGGCGCTGGAATACGTGAAGACCATGTCGGAATCCTTCGTCAGCGGCACCGCCTCGTGGAACGACGCCTTCAACAACAAGGCCTTCCTCACCGGCGAAGTCAGCCTCACCAACAACGGCGTGTCGATCTACGCGGCGGCCAAGTCCGGCGCCGCCAAGGGCGACGCGAAGATGAAGGAGGTGATGGACGACATGAACCACGCGCTGTGGCCCGTGGGTCCTGCGGGCAAGCCCACCGAGTTCCATATCGCCTACCCGCTGATGCTGATGAAGTACAGCAAGGTGCCCAACGCCGGCAAGGCCTTCATGGCCTTCATGCTCGAAGCCGAGAACTACAACCAGTGGCTGGAAGACTCGGTGGCCTACCTCACGCACCCGCTGAACGCCTACGACGCCAACAAGGTGTGGACCAGCGACCCCAAGCTCAGCCTGGTGCGCGACGTCGCCAAGCGCACGCTCACCGCCGGCGGCATGGGTTCGGTGGGTGAAAAGGCGGCCTCCGCGCTGGCCGACTTCGTGGTGCTGGACATGTTCGCCTCGGTGGCCACCGGCCGTGCCACGGTGAAGGAGGCGATCGCCATCGCCGAGCGCCAAGCCAAGCGCATCTACCGCTAGCCGCCGCACCGCAAGCGAGGGAAGCCGCCGATGTGGTCTGACCGCCTGGCCCAATGGGGTGCGAACCGCAACCTGCTGGGCTGGATGTTCATGCTGCCGGCGGCGGCTTTCCTGGTGCTGTTTCTCGTTTACCCACTCGGGCTGGGCATCTGGCTGAGCTTCACCGATTCGAAGATCGGCCGCCCCGGCGATTTCGTCGGCCTGGAAAACTACATCTGGATCATCGGCGACAGCAAGGTCCAGACGGCCGTCTTCTTCACCCTCTTCTACACGCTTGCGGCCAGCATCGTGAAGTTCGGGCTCGGCCTGTACCTGGCGCTGCTGCTGAACCAGCACCTGCCGTTCAAGGCCATCATCCGCGCGATCGTGCTCATTCCGTTCATCGTGCCCACGGTGCTGAGCGCCATTGCCTTCTGGTGGATCTTCGACCCGCAGTTCTCCATCATCAGCTGGAGCCTGCGCAACCTCGGCCTCATCAACGGCAACATCGACTTCCTCGGCGACACCTGGAACGCGCGCTGGAGCGTCATCTTCGCCAACGTCTGGCGCGGCGTGCCGTTCATCGCCATCTCGCTGCTGGCCGGCCTGCAGACCGTGCCGCCGTCGCTCTATGAAGCGGCCACGCTCGACGGCGCCACGCGCTGGCAGATGTTCGTCAACATCACCTACCCGCTGCTCACGCCCATCATCGCCGTGGTGATGACGTTCTCGGTGCTCTTCACGTTCACCGACTTCCAGCTCATCAAGGTGCTCACCAACGGCGGCCCGGCCGGTGCCACCGAGCTGATGGCCACCATGTCCTACAACACCGCCATCCTGGGCGGGCGCATCGGCGAAGGCGCCGCGGTCTCCACGGCGATGGTGCCGTTCCTGCTGGCGGCCATCATGGTCTCGTGGTTCGGGCTGCAGCGGCGCAAGTGGCAGCAGGGAGAGGATTGATGAGCCAGGCTGCCGTCAAACCCGCGGCCACCACGGCTGACCATTCGGAGGGGATGAGCTACCTGTCCACCGTGCCGCAGCGCGTGGTGTCGCTGTACATCCCGCTGGCGCTCATCGTCGTGGTGCTGCTGTTTCCCTTCTACTGGATGGTGATCACCGCCATCAAGCCCAAGGAACACCTGCTCGACCTGGACACGCACAACCCGTTCTGGACCATCGCGCCCACGCTGGAGCACATCAAGGACCTGCTGTTCAAGACCGAGTACCCGCAGTGGCTGTGGAACACCATGTTCATCGCCGTGTCGGCCACCATCCTGTCGCTGATCGCCAGTGTCTTCGCGGCCTACGCGATCACGCGCGTGCGCTACAAGGGCGCCAACCTGGTGGGCGGCATGATCTTTCTGGCGTATCTCGTGCCGCCGTCGATCCTGTTCATTCCGCTGTCTACCGTGGTGTACCAGTACGGCCTGTTCGACACGCCCTTCGCGCTGATCCTCACCTACCCGACCATCCTCATTCCGTTCAGCACGTGGCTCTTGATGGGCTACTTCAAGACCATCCCGTACGAGCTGGAAGAGTGCGCGTTGATCGATGGCGCCAGCCGCTGGCAGATCCTCGTCAAGATCATCCTGCCGCTGGCGGTGCCGGGGCTGATCTCGGCCTCCATCTTCTGCCTCACGCTGTGCTGGAACGAGTTCATCTACGCGCTCACCTTCATCAACAGCGCCGAGAAGAAAACCGTGCCGGTGGCCATCCTGTCGGCCTTCACCGATGGTGACCAGTACCGCTGGGGCTCGTTGATGGCGGGCGCGCTGGTGGGCTCGCTGCCGCTGGTCATCCTCTACGCCTTCTTCGTCGAGCATTACGTGTCGGCGATGACGGGGGCGGTGAAGGAGTAGCGACGGCCCTTGCGCGCGCGGCAGCTCGCGCCGGCCCGCACCCGCTTGCCACCCCGCCCAGGCACAGGGACGCCGCAACGGGCGCCACCACCGGTTCACTCTGAAACGAGGAGCGCTCGATGCGCATTGCATTCGTCGGTCTGGGCGCGATGGGCGTGCCCATGGCCATCAACCTCCTGAAGGCCGGGCACGAAGTCACCGGCTTCGATGTGCGGCCCGGCGCCGCCGACAGCCTGGTGGCCGCCGGAGGCCGCGCCGCCGCTTCTGCGGCGGAGGCGGCCCGGGGCGCCGAGCTGCTGTGGCTGATGGTCGTCAGCGGCGAGCAGGCCGAGGCGGTGCTGTTCGAGCATGGCGCCGCGGCCGCCCTGCCGAACGTCGAAGGAGGCGCCTTCGTCGTGGCCGCCTGCACGCAGCCGCCCGCGTTGGCGGCGCGCACCGCGGCGCGCCTCGCACAGATGGGCCTCGAGATGCTCGACGCGCCCGTCAGCGGCGGCGTCGCCGGCGCCAAGGCGGCCGGGCTCACCATCATGGTCAGCGGCGCCGAGGCCACGCTCGCGCGCGCCCGCCCGGTGCTCGAAGCGGTGGGCAAGCGCATCTTCGATGTCGGCCGCGAGGCCGGCAAGGGCAGCACCGCGAAGATGATCAATCAGCTCCTGTGCGGCGTGCACATCGCCGCCGCCGCCGAGGCCATGCATGTGGCCGAGCGCGCCGGCGTCAGCAAGCAGACGATGCACGAGATCATCTCGGTGAGCGCCGGCAACAGCTGGATGTGGGGCGACCGCGGCCCGCGCATGATGATCGACGCGCCGCCGGTGACGAGCGCCGTGGACATCTTCGTCAAGGATCTGGGCATCGTGCTCGGCCAGGGCACGCAGATGCGCCAGGGCCTGCCGCTGGCCGCCGCGGCGATGCAGATGTTCCTGGCCGCCAGCGGCCTGGGCCACGGCGCGGCCGATGACAGCCAGGTGATCCGCGCCTATCGCGCGCTGAACGGGCCGCAGGTCGGAGGGCCGAAGAAGTGAACACCGCAGCAGCCCACAAGCCCACCATCGGCTTCATCGGCGTCGGCCTGATGGGCGCCGGCATGGCCAAGAACCTCGTCACCAAGGGCCACCCGCTGGTCATCCTCGGCCACCGCAACCGCGAGCCGGTGGAACGCCTGAAAGCCCTCGGCGCCCGCGAGGCCACGTCGCCGAAGGAACTGGCGGCGCAGTGCGACATCGTGCACCTGTGCGTCACCGGCTCGCCGCAGGTGGAAGCCAACGTGCGCGGCGAGCAGGGGTTGTTGTCCGGCGCGCGGGCGGGCATGGTGATCATCGACTGCTCCACCTCGAACCCCGTGTCCACGCTGGCGCTGGCCGAAGAGTGCGCGGCGCGCGGCGTGCACTTCGCCGACGCGCCGCTGTCGCGCACGCCCAAGGAGGCCGAAGCCGGCACGCTGGACACCATGGTCGGCGCCGCGCCCGAGGTCTTCGCACGCATCGAACCCGTGCTGCGCTGCTGGGCCGGCAACGTGGTGCACCTCGGCCCCGTGGGCCTGGGGCACAAGATGAAGCTCGTGAACAACTTCGTCGCGATGGGTTACGCGGCGCTGTTCGCCGAGGCCCTGGCCATCGCGCGCAAGGCGGGGCTGTCGGTACAGCAGTTCCACTCGGTCATCGGCTCGGGCCGCATGAGAAGCCCCTTCTACGACACCTTCATGCAGTGGTCGCTCGCCGGCGACGAGAACGCGCACCGCTTCACCATCGCCAACGCGCACAAGGACATGCGCTACCTCGCGGCGATGGCCGGCGAGCTGGGTGCCGTCAACCCGCTGCAGGCCGGCGTGAAGAACAGCTTCGCGGCGATGGAGGCCGCCGGCCAGGGCGAGCGCTACGTGCCGATGCTGGCCGACTTCATCGCCGCGCTGAACGGCGTGCCGCCGGCGGCGGCCGAACGCACCTAGCGGACAACCGACACTGAACGCAGACCGACCATGCTGCTCAAAGACCGCACTGTCCTCATCACCGGCGCCGCCAGCCCGCGCGGCCTGGGCCTCGCCTGTGCCAGGCTCTTCGCCGAGCACGGCGCCAGGGTGCAGATCAGCGACTTGAACACCGAACAGGCCGCCGCGGCGGCGGCCACGCTGCCCGGCAGCGGGCACCTGAACACCGGCTGCGACGTGACCAGGCGCGCCGACTGCATGGCCGCCGCCGCTCAGGCGCTGGCCGCCTGGGGGCGCATCGACGTGCTCGTCAACATCGCCGGCATCACCAGCCCGCAGCGCCTGATGGAGGTGGACGACGCCACCTACGACCGCATCTTCGACATCAACATGCGCGGCACCCTGTACATGACGCAGGCCGTGGTGCCGCCGATGCGCAAGCAGCGCGCCGGCAGCATCGTCAACCTGGCCAGCGTGAGCGCGCAGCGCGGCGGCGGGGTGTTCGGCGGCAGCCACTACTCGGCGGCCAAAGGCGCGGTGCTCGCCTACACCAAGGCCACCGCGCGCGAACTCGGCCCCGACAACATCCGCGTCAACGCCATCTGCCCGAGCTACATCGATACCGACATCGCCGGCGCGCTGATGACGCAGGAACGCATGGCGCAGATCATCGCCAGCGTGCCGATGGGCCGCGTGGGCCACGCGCACGAAGTGGCCGGCTGCGCGCTGTTCCTGGCCAGCGATCTCTCCAGCTACGTGACGGGCAGCGAGATCGACATCAACGGCGGCAGCCACATTCACTGACGGAGAGACTGGCATCCCGCCCCGCGGCGCGGCGGGATGCCTGGCGCCGGGGTCGCAGCCCCGGCGCCAGCCCCCTGCTGCCTCCTCCCGCTTGCCTACTTCCTCGCCTCCAGGATCAAGTTGAACGGCGTCTGCGTCGCGCGCCGGAAGATGTCGAAGCCGGCCTCCAGGAACACCTTGCGCAACCGCGCCTCGCCGGCTTGCGCGCCCAGCGCCAGGCCCACTTCCTGAGAGAGTGAGTTTGGCGTGCACAGGCACGTGGAAGCCGCGTAGAAGAAGCGCCCCACCGGGTTGATGTTCTCGTCCAGCGAGTCGCCCGCGTTGGGCTCCACCAGCAGCACGCTGCCGCCGGGCTTCAGCGCCTGCAGCGCGTGGCGCGCGGCGCCCACCGGGTCGCCTAGGTCGTGCAGGCAGTCGAAGAAGCAGATGAGGTCGAAGTCGCGTTCCGCGTAGCCCTTGGCGGTGGCCGTGGCGAAGCGGGCTCGATCGGCCACGCCGCCTTCTTCGGCGCGCTGCCGCGCGGTGGCAATGGAAGGTTCGTGGTAATCGAAACCGTGGAAGCGCGACTTGGGATAGGCCTGCGCCATGATCACCGTCGAGGCGCCGTGGCCACACCCCACATCGGCCACTTTCGCTCCGGCTTCGAGCTTGGGCACCACGCCCTCCAGTGCCGGCAGCCACTCGGCCACCAGGTGCGCGCGGTACCCCGGGCGGAAGAAGCGCTCCACCCCCTTGAACAGGCACGGGTGATGGTCGCCCCAGGCGATGGCGCCGTTGCCGCGCATCGCCGCGACGATCTTGTCCTTGTCGAGGAACATCGCTGCGATGGCCGAGGTGCCGCCGGCCATGAACACCGGCGAGTCCTCCACCGCCAGCGCCAGTGCCTGCTCGGGCGGCAGGCGGAAGGCGCCTTCCTTGTGCTCGATGTAGCCGGCGGCCGCCTGGCCGCTGAGCCACTCGCGCACCAGCCGCTCGTGGCAGCCGGTCTTCCTGGCCAGCTGTGCCGGCGTCACCGGCTCGCTGTCGGCCATCGCGCGGTACAGGCCCAGCTCCTCGCCGATCAGCATGTTGGCCGCCAGCGTGGCACCGCCCAGGTCCACCACCAGCTTGCCCATGAAGTCTTGCAGTTTTGCCATGTCCATGTGGGTGTCCTCCTGGCGCAGCTACGACAGCAACGCGCAGATGTCGTTGCGCGTGCCGCTGACCTGGCGGAACGTGAACATGTTGCTGCCATCAGCGCTGACGGTCAGCAGCACGCGACCGATGTACTGCACCGTGGTCGGCCCGGCCGGGTTGTCGGTGGGGAACATGATGATCAGGTTGTGCCCGGTGGCGCTCAGCGTCTGCGTGCCGTCGGGGTTGAAGACGACATTCGAGACCGCGCCATTGGGCCGCAAGGTCAGCGAGCTGCCGCTCGCCAGGTTGATCAGCGTGAGCTGCGAACCGCGGCCGGCCGCGATGAAGCGCACCGGGTTGCCGGCGCGGTCGGTGAACAGGCGGTTCTGCTGCAAGCCGCCGCGCACTTCCAGCCGCAGGTCGAAGCCCGGGCAGGCCAGGCCGGCGGGCAGGTCGATGACGGCGTCGGGCGGGGTCTGAGCCAGGGCAACACAGGCCCACGCAGCAAGGGGCAGGGCCGCGGCGCGGCGCAGCAGCGGAAATCGCTCGAAGAGAAATGCCATGAGGTGTCTCCCAGCCCGTGAACGGGCATGGGCGCGGCCGAGGCGCGCGCAGCAACGCGTGCCGACTCGTCGGCCGACGCCGAAGGTTGTTTGAAGGAAGTGCGACGAACCAGGCCCGCCGGCGGCGGGCGTCTATCGCAGGCGCCGGGCCGAGCGGCCCAGGGTCTCCTTGCATCGGCAGTTCGTCATGGCGCGATCGCCTCCCGCCCTACCTCGCCCACCACCGGTTCTCCAGCACTTCGGCGATGCGCGCCGCGGCGCGCGCCGCGCCGTCGGTCTCCACCGGCCGGTATCGCACCGGCCGGTGCATCGCCTGCAGCGCGCGGTCGGCCAGTTCGTCGGGCGTGGTCTCGTGGTAGTTCACGCTGTGGTCGGCCCCGTAGTTGAACAAGCGCCGGCGCACGTGCACGCATTGTTCGAAGTGGTTGCGCAGCGGAAAGCTCAGGAACCGGCGCCCGGTGGCCACCAGCTCCATGCAAGTGGACAACCCACCCTGCACCAGCGCAAGGTCGCAGCAGGCCAGGTGTTCATACAAGTTGTGGACATAGGGGCGCACCTCCAGGCCGGGTTGCTCGGCAAAGGTGTCGGCAGGCAGCCGCGGGCCGGTGACCAGCACCAGCCGCAGCCCGGGCTCCGCGGCCTTCATGCGCGGGAACGCCGCGGCGATGCGCTGCAGCAGCGGCCGGCCGACGGCAGTACCGCCCACCGACGCGATGACCACCTTCTCGTCGGGCCGGTAGCCGTGCCGGGCGCGCAGCCGCTCGGTATCGGCCAGCGCCGCGGGGTCGAACGGCAGGCAGTAGCCGCAGTAGCAGAAGTTGCGGTCGGTCCACTCGCGAATGCCGGGCAGGCCGGGGCCGAACGGGTCTTCGACCACGTCGTCGCGATTGCCCACGAAGATGGCGCGGTCGCGCAGGTACGGGTAGCGCCCCACGTGCTCGAGCATCTGCGCATTGCGGTCGGCGCACAGGTAGGCCTCGCGCTCGTCTTCCTTGTTCATCGGCACGCAGCCGACGAAGTCGGTGAGGAAGACGAACGGCTGGCGCTTCAACTCCGGGTTCTCGTGGTAGTAGTAGTCCACGTCCCAGGCTTCGTCGCCGATGACGAGGTCGTAGTGCTCGGCTTCCATGAGATCGGCGAAGGTCATGAAGTTGGCCGTCATTACCTCGTCCATCGTGCGCAGCGCGAAGAAGGCGTTGAGGTCGTGCTCGCCGGCCACGCTTTCGAAGTGGCGGCTCTCGTTGGCGAGCTTCTCGGTCGCCGGGTGCAGCCGTTCGCCTTCGTTGAGCAGATACCGGGCAGCGGGGTCGACGGTGAACCAGTCGATCTCGACGTCGCCATGCAGCTTGCGCAACTCGCGCGCGATGGCCAGGTCGCGCTGCACGTGGCCCAGGCCGATGGGGCTGGAGATGAACAGGGCGCGCTTCTTGCGGTTCAGGGAGCGGACCCAGGTGCGCTCGGTCATCGGGCCGATGACAAACTCGGTTGCCGCACGAATGAACTGCACCGGATCGCGGGAGAAAGGCAAGTGCCCGCCCGCCCCGATCGTCAACATACGAGCGTGAGGGATCAGCTTGCCGATTGACTTGCCCAGCGCCAGTGGGACCGTCGCATCGTGATCGCCGTGGATGATCAGCGTTGGGCAGCTCACTTGCGTGGCGAACACGCGCACGTCGGTACCCAACCAACCCCGCCGACACTTCTCGATGACCTGCGCGTTGGTGGCCCACGCGTGGCGGACTCCATCCTCGAATACCTTCGTCGAGTGCGGCTCGGTTGCCGCGGCGGTCATGAACTCGTCGAGGTAGCGAGGCCAGTCTTCGAGCATCCGCGCGATGTCCCGTTCGGCCGCGGCAGCGAACTTCTCGTTGTCCAGTCGCATGTGCGGCAGGCCGCCGCAAACCAGCAGATGAGTGGCACGCTCAGGGTACTCGCCGGCGAAGCGAATCGCGAGCTGGGCGGCCGCAGAGATGCCAACCAGGGCGACACGGTCGACCCCAAGGACGTCGAGCACCGCGACGAAGCCCTGATAGATTCGCTCGAAACCGTAGGCGTCAGGATCCTGGGGGCGATCAGATCGACCGTTGCCGAGCCCATCGATGGTGATCACCCGAAATCGACGCCCCAGGGTGGGCACGACAGCCCGAAGCCCTCGCATGTGGCCGAACTGGAAGAACGGCGCAAAGGCCAGCCAGGGCCTGCTTGTTCCCCAGGTCGAGTAGGCGACCTTCACGCCATCGTGGTCGACGAACCCTTCGGTGGCCGGCTCGACCGTTTCAAACGGACTACGGTGCTCTTCGGGCAGTAGGCCCGGTTCCGGCAGCTCTCCGACAACTCGCGCGAGACTTGCAGGTATTGAATGCTTCATCTCCTTGTCCTCCTGGCCGGGAGCCGCTTCGCAGCGCGGGCATCCAATGAGTCGAGTAGCTCTTGTACGGCGGTCAGCGCCTTTGCGTTGGCCCTTTCGGGCGGGGACCACCCCCCAAGCAAGTCGCCGACCTCCATGCCGATCCAGAAGTTGCACACCCAGTTGGTGACCACCTCCGGCGTGATCGCCTGCGGCAGCGCGACGCCCTGGGCCGCCATTTCTTCGAAGATCTCCCGGACCGTTTCGTGGATCGGGTTGCCCCAAGCCGCCACCCTGGGCGTGACGTGTTCCTTCAGCCAAGGGTTCGCGTACGCGGCCGCCATCAGCTCTGCCTGAACCCGCACGAAACCTGACGCGAGGTCGCTCTCGTAGAAGCGCCGGGCCTCGGCCCACTTCGCCGCGAACCCGACCTTGCCCCGGTACATCTGACGCTGCCGATCCAGCAGCTTCTCATTGGCCGCATCCAGCACGTCCAGCACCAGCTGGTCCTTGCTGCCGAAGTGATAGTTGATCAAGGCGACGTTCACACCAGCCTCTTCGGCGATATCGCGGACACGCAGCGCCGCATAGCCGCGCGTGGCCAGGCAGCGAAAGGTCGCATCGAGGATGCGGCCTTTGGTGTCGCCGACGTTGGCATCGGCCACCAGCCGCGGGGCGGGTTTCCGCGGCACGCCGGCGCGCGGGGTGGATGCGGAGGACTTGGGTGCACGGGTGTTTGAACGCATGTTCTAAACATCTGTTTAAATGATGGCGCGGGCATTGAGCGCTGTCAAGCGGCAGCCACTTCGAGCCGGGTTCGGGACTGGCAGGCTTGGCGGATGCGGTGTCAGACCGCCGCGAGCAGCTCGTAGCTGCGCCGGCGCAGCGCATGCTCGTGCACGCCGGTGGCGACGATGAACTCGTCGGCCGCCGTGCGCGCGACCAGCGCTTCGAGCTGGCTGCGCACGGTAGCCGGCGAGCCGGCCACGGCGCAGGCCAGCATGCGCATCACGCCGGCCCTTTCGGCCGGCGACCACATGGCCTCCATCTCGGCGGGTGGCACCGGCCGCGGCAGCGGGCCGCGCTTGCCGCGGTGCATGCCGAGAAAGCGCTGCTGCACCGAGGTGAAGAGCATCGCCGCCTCGTCGTCGCTGGGGGCGACGATGGCGTTCACACCCACCATTGCGTGCGGCCTGGGCCAGCGCACACTGGGCCGGTAGGTGGCGCGGTAGACCTCCAGCGCCTGGTCGAGCAGGTCGGGCGCGAAGTGCGACGCGAAGGCGAACGGCAGGCCCAGGTGCGCGGCGAGTTGCGCCGAGTAGAGGCTGGAGCCGAGCAGCCAGATCGGCACCTTCGTGCCTACGCCGGGGATGGCACGCACGGCCTGGTCGGGCTGCGCGTCGCCCAGGTAGGCCTGCAGCTCCAGCACGTTGTGCGGGAACTCGTCTTCCTCGGCCGCCATGCCCAGGTGCCGGCGCAGCGCACGCATCGTCAGGCGGTCGGTGCCGGGCGCGCGGCCCAGGCCCAGGTCGATGCGCTCGGGGTACAGCGTGGCCAGCGTGCCGAACTGCTCGGCCACCACCAGCGGCGCGTGGTTGGGCAGCATCACGCCGCCGCTGCCCACGCGGATGGTGTGCGTCACCGCGGCGATCTGCCCCACCAGCACCGCGGTGGCGCTGCTGGCCACGCCGTCCATGTTGTGGTGCTCGGCC
>JAEUPC010000215.1 GCA_016789865.1 Rubrivivax sp. | reverse complement strand
CTCCAGCGCGGCCCGCAGCAGCTCGGCGGTCTCCAGGAGCGTCGCGTCGCGTTTGAGAACCAGCCCGCCATAGGTCAGCCCGTCATGACTGGCGACGCGGCTGTCCGAACTGCGGTTGGCCGGCAACAGCCCTAGAAGCGTCCGGTCCCTGTAGAGCATCAGCGAATGATCCAGAAAGCGGTCCTGGTGGTAGTCCATGTAGCCGCGAAGAAACATGAAGCTGGTGTTCTTGCCCTGACGCACGAACTCATCCCAAGCCTGCTGCTCGCTTGGCTGATAGCGCCGCACCGTGATGCCGCGTGCGGTCGTGTAAGCCAGCCTGGTCCGGATCGCGGCGGACGAGACGGCAGGCAATGCGCGTAAGGCTTCTGTGGGGGCGTACATGGCAACCTTTGCAAAGGAGGGATTGACCGAAATCGCCAGCCGATCGCCGCAAACCTGTCCATAGTGCAATCGGCGTGCCGGGGTGCAGCGCAGCCGACAGGGAGGCCGAAAGCGCCGGGCACGCGACTTGCTGAATCTGGCAACGAATCGCTGAGCCTCCCAATGCAAGCCGACGACCTGGACATGCTCTATGCGCACCTGCGGCGCGAGCTCGATGCGGCCTATGCCGCGCGGCCTTGGGACGGTCGGCGCATCGACCGTATCGCCCACGACCTGCTGTGCCTGGAGCGCACCTTGGCTTCGCAGCAGCGTCCCCAGCCGGCGCTGCGCAGCCTGCGTCCACGCTCGGCGGCGTAGTCCGCGGCCGACAGCCGGATGCGCGGCCGGCCGATAAGCGTCACCCCGCCTGGCACCTAAGGTCGGGCTTCGGCCTACGCAAGGGGCGGCGGCCAGGGAAACGAAGGAGTTGAGCCATGAACAGCGACCAGGTGAAGGGTTCGGTGAAGGACGCCGCCGGCAAGGTGCGGCGCAAGGCGGGTGAAGCGGTGGGCAGCCGTCGCCAGCAGGCCAAGGGCGCAGCCCAGCAGGTCGAAGGCAAGGCGCAGAAGGCTGCCGGCGATCTGCGCGAAGGCCTGGAGCGCGACGAGCGCGACCGCTGAGCGGCGCCTTCAATCCTTGCGAGTCCGTGTGCGGCGACCGGCCGCTGCGGGCTCGACTTGCAGTGCCTTGAGCGCCCGCGACAGCGACTGCGGCCGCAGTGTTGTCCAGGGGCTCGCGGCATGCAGTGACAGACGATCCCGCGCATTGGTGATGGTCCACTGCGCCGAGCCTTTCAGGTCGGGCAGTTCCTCCCACTCCAGCGGCATCGATACGCCCAGGCCCGGTCGGGCGCGCGCCGAGAAAGCCGCTACCGTCGTCGCGCCTTCGCCGTTGCGCAGGTAGTCCACAAAGATGCGGCCGACGCGGTTGGCCGGGCCGTTCTTGGCCACGAAGCGCGAAGGGATCGTGCGTGCCAGGTGAAGCACCACCGCCTTGGACACCGCCTTCACCGTCTCGTGCGGCCACCGCGCCGTCAGCGGTACCACCAGGTGCAGGCCCTTGCCGCCGCTGGTCTTGAGCCACACCTGCAGGCCCAGTTCGTCGAGCAGCGTGCGCACAAGCAGCGCCGCTTCCTTCATGCGCTCCCACGGCAGGCCCTCGCCGGGGTCGAGGTCGAAGACGATGCGGTCGGGCTCACCGATCTTCTTCGCAGTGCTGTTCCAGGGGTGGAACTCGATGACGTTCATCTGCGCTGCCGACAGCAGCGCCTCGGCATCGGGCACGGTAAGCAGCGGCGCGTGGCCGGGGAAGAGCTTGGCGTCGAGCGCCTTCAGCCCGGGGATGCTGCCGGCCTCGTCGTACTTCTGGAAGAACTGCGCACCGGCCACGCCTTCGGGCGCGCGCACCAGCGCCAGCGGGCGCGCCGCCAGGTGCTGCAGCATGCGCTCGGCCACGCTGTCGTAGTAGCGGATGAGGTCGAGCTTGGTGAGGCCCGTGGCGGCATCGATGACACGCTCGCCATGCGTCACCTTCAGCTTGGCCAGCCGCGCCCCGGGCAGTGAAGCGAGCGCTGCTTGCGTGACCACGCGCTCGCGCGTCACGCTGCGGGCCGGCTTGTCGCTGCGCAGCGCCACGAAGACGGCGTGGCGCACGTGGCCGTCGGGTGTCCAGCCGGCGAAGCGCACTTCGGCGACGAGCTCCGGCCGCACCCAGCGCTCGCTGCCGGCGCCGCGGCGGCTGAAGCGGCCGGGGTCGGGGCTGCCGGCGGTGAAGGGCGGCGCGGGTTGTTCCAGCGGCGCCAGCTGCGTGCGCAGCGCCGCGGCGGTGGCGGCGTTCCAGCCGGTGCCCACGCTGCCGGCGTGCACAAACGCGCCGGCGGCGTCGTACACGCCGAGGATCAGGCTGCCCACTTCGCGCGGCGCGCCCTGGCGTTCGGTGAAGCCGCCGATCACCAACTCCTGCCGCGCCGCGAGCTTGAGCTTCAGCCAGCTGTCGCTGCGCTGCGAGACGTAGGGCGCATCGGCGCGCTTGGCGATCAGCCCTTCGAGGCCGAGTGCGCGGGCGCTTTCGAGCAGGCTCGCGGGGTCGGCGGCGAAGTCGGCGCTGAGCTGCACGGCCTCGGTCGTGCGGGCGATCTCTGTGCCGTCGCCATCGCCATTGCCATCGCCATCGCCATCGCCATCGCCATCGCCATCGCCATCGCCATCGCCATCGCCATCGCCATCGCCATCCGTGGCCGCAAGCCGCGTTTCGAACAGCCGCTTCAGCCACGCGCGGCGCACGGCCAGCGGCACGGCGCGCAGATCGTGGCCGTGGTGAAAAGGAATGTCGAAGGCGAAGTAGCGGATCGCCTCGCCGCCGCGCGCGGAGTCGATGGCGTTTTGCAGCGCGTTGAAGTCGGGCGTGCCACGCGCGCCCATCACGACGATCTCGCCGTCGAGCCAGGTTGACTTCAAGCCCCAGGCGTGCAGCGCCGCGGCCAGCGGCTTCAGCCGAGCCGTCCAGTCGTGGCCGTTGCGGGTGTGCAGCGACACGGCGCCTTGGGCATCGAAGCGCGCCAGCAGCCGATAGCCGTCGAACTTCAACTCGTAGAGCCAGTGGCCGCGCGTGGGTGGCGCATCGGCGGCGCTGGCCAGCTGCGGCGCAAGCCTGGCGGGAAACGGCTCGGCGCGCTGTGCGCCCGGCAGCGCGGCGGCCGAGTCGGGCAGCTGCGCCTGCGCGGGGCCGCCCGTGCCCCCGCTGCCACCCCCCGCGGTGCCTGCCGCGGCCACGCGCGGCTCGCGCTGTTCAATCAACCCCAGCGGCTTGTCGACCACGCTGTCGGGCAGTGCGCTGACCACGTCGTACTCGAGCAGCGGCCGCGCCCACGCGTCGCGCTTCTTGAACAGCATCCACGGCTCCTGCTTGTCGCCGGGCTTGCTGATGCGCACCAGTTCCCACAGGCCGGCGAGTTTCTCGCCGTGCAGTTGAAAGACGAGCTTGCCCGCGGCCATGCCCTGCCGCGGGTCGCCCACCGCTTGCCACGTGCCGCGGTCCCACACGATGACGCGGCCGGCGCCGTACTGGCCCTTCGGGATGGTGCCTTCGAAGCTGGCGTAGGCCACCGGGTGGTCTTCCACGTGCACGGCCATGCGCTTCTCGGCCGGGTCGTAGCTGGGGCCCCTGGGGCAGGCCCAGCTGAGCAGCACGCCGTCAAGTTCGAGCCGGAAGTCGTAGTGCAGGCGCGAGGCCCAGTGCTTCTGCACCACGAACGACAGCGAGCCGTGGCTCACCTCGGCCACATCGGCCGGCGGTTCGGGCGTGAGGCGGAAGTCGCGCTTGGCGGTGTACTGCTTGAGCGGCCGGCCGGTGGCGGGGCGGGGCGGGCGCAGCGGCTCGGCGGGTGCCGCCGTGTCTGATCGCCCCGCGGTGGCGCCTGAGGCCGCGCCGGCACTCACGCTGCAGGTCCTGGCACGGCCGCCGCGCCGCGCAGGTGGATCCACTGCGCCGCTGCGTCCAGCAGCGCGGCCAGCACTTCGTCGTCGTTGCGCGCGCCGTGCTGCTTCACGTCACCGGCGCGCACGTGGAACGCGTGGTCGGCGTGTTCGAACCACTCGACCGCGGCGCGTTCGCCCAGCCGGGCGAGCACCTGGCGCACGAGCGCCGGCTCGGCCAGCTCGTCGCGCGTGCCTTGCAGGAAGAGCATCGGGCAGGCCACGCCCGCAAGGTGGTCGGCACGCTGCGTACCCGGTGCGCCCGCCGGGTGCAGCGGGAAGCCGATGAACACGAGGCCGGCGACGCCCGGCAGCGGCGCCGCGGCCTGCGCCTGCGAGGTCATGCGCGCGCCGAACGACTTGCCGCCGGCGACCAGCGGCAGCCGGTGCCAGCGCCGGCGCGCCTCGGCCACCGCGGCGCGCACCGCGGCGTGCGCCACGGGCGGTGGATCGGTGCGCTTGCTGCCGCGCTCCATGTACGGGAACTGGTAGCGCAGCGTGGCCACGCCGCGCGCCGCCAGGCCTTCGGCCAGCCGCTGCATGAAGGGATGGGTCATGCCGGCGCCTGCGCCGTGGGCCAGCACGAAGGCCACGCGCGCGCCGGCCGGCTCGAGCGCCAACGCCGAGATGGCGCCTGCGCCTTCGACAGCGAGCGACAGGGACAAGGCGGTGGGCGCAGCCATCGTCATGGCGCGCTAGCGTAACCTCGGCAGCGGCGCCGCGAAACGGACCGCTGAATCGGCACCCGCGTCGGCACCTGTATCGATACGAGCGCCAGCGGCGATATCGCCGCGTGTGCATCGCCGCCCCGGCGGCCTTCGTGGAGGAGGAGACGAACCTTGAGCACCCCGCGCGTCCGCGTCGGCGTCGGCGGCTGGACCTTCGAGCCGTGGCGCAACAACTTCTACCCGGCCGGCTGGTCCAAGGACCGCGAGCTCGAATACGCCAGCCGCAAGCTGACGATGATCGAGATCAACGGCACCTACTACGCCACGCAGAAGCCGGCCACCTTCGCCAAGTGGCGCAGCGAGACGCCCGACGACTTCGTCTTCTCGGTGAAGGCGCACCGGCTCACCACCAACCGGCGCGTGCTGGCCGAGGCCGGCGAGTCGGTGAGCTTCTTCTGCGCGAGCGGCATCGCCGAACTCGGCCCCAAACTCGGGCCGATCGTCTGGCAGTTCGCGCCGACCAAGCGCTTCGATGCCGCCGACTTCGAGGCCTTCCTGAAGCTGCTGCCTAAGGAAGCCGCCGGCGTGCCGCTGCAGCACGCGCTGGACGTGCGGCACGAGAGCTTCCGCTGCCCCGAATACCTGGCGTTGGCGCGCCGCTACGGCGCGGTGAACGTGTTCACCGAGTCCGACGAGTACCCGGCCTTCGCCGACCTCACCGGCGATTTCGTCTATGCGCGCGTGATGCGCGCCGAGGCGAGCGAGCCCGAGGGCTTGTCGGCTGCCGCGGCGGCGCAGGTGGCGGCGTGCGCGCACGCCTGGCGCGACGGTGGCGAGCCCGAAGGACTGCCGCGAGTGGAGGCGCCCGGGGTACCCGGAGCGCCGCGCAACGTGTACCTGCTCTTCATCGCCGCCGCCAAGGAGAAGAACCCGGCGGCGGCGATGGCCTTGCTGCGGCTGCTCTAGCGGCTGCGCAGCAAGGCGGCGCCGACCCGGGCGCGCCACGTGCGGTGGCGCACTGCGTCGGCCGGGCGTGCCGGCCTTCGTTGCTTCAGGCCGTGGCCAGCGTTGCCGAGCCGCGCCGCGCGTCGATGCTGAGGGGGCCGGCGCCGAACGCAAACACCATCAGCAGGCCGCCGGTGACCGACAGGTTCTTCATGAACATCAGCTGCTGCATGTACTGCTGATCGGCCGGCATGGCCCAGTAGTTGTGGAACAGCAGAGTGGCAAGCAGCGTGAAGACGGCCAGCGCCAGTGCGGCCCAGCGCGCCTTGAATCCCACGGCCAGCGCGATGCCGGCCACCACTTCCAGCGCGGCGGTCAGGAACGCCAGCACCGAGGGCAGCGGCAGGCCCTTGCTGGCGATGTAGCCGGCGGTGCCGGCCAGCGCGCCGAACTTGCTGAAGCCGGCGAGGATGAACATCAGGGCCAGCAGGACGCGGGCCACGATGTAGACGGGGGCGGGGGCTTGCATTTCTCGTCTCACTTTGAAGAAGTTGGTTGATTCGATGGCGCGCGGGCCGCGAGGCCGTTGCGCTGGTCGTGACTGTGCAGCGCACCGGCCGGCTCCGGCCCCTGGCGGCGTTGACGGGAGCGTTCAAGGACGTTGAAGGGCGCTGTGCGGCGCTGGAGGCTGTCGACGATCGTTGTCGGGCCTGCGGGTCGCCGGGCTTGCCACCCCACTGCCGCCCTGCCTAGACTGGCGCCCATGCAAGCCGCCCAGAACGAACTCATCACCCGCATCGGCCCCGGCACGCCTTGTGGCGACCTGCTGCGGCGCTACTGGCACCCGGTGGCGCTGCTGGACGAGTTCGAGCCCCGGCTCGACCCGGCGATGGCGCTGCGCCCGCTGAAGGCGGTGCGCCTGCTCGGCCAGGACTTCGTGCTGTGGCGCGACGCCGAAGGCCGCCACAGCCTGCTGGACCGCGACTGCGCGCACCGCGGCGCCGACCTGAAGTACGCCCGGCACGAAGGCGACGGCGTGCGCTGCCCGTTCCACGGCTGGAAGTTCGCCGCCGACGGCCGCTGCCTGGAGACGCCGGCCGAACCGTCCATCAATGGGGTCGGCAGCACGCTTTGCCAGCGGGTGCGCCAGCGCAGTTACCCGTTGCGCGTGGCCGCGGGCACGCTCTTCGCCTACCTCGGGCCCGAGGGTTCGGCACCGCCCGAACTGCCGGCCTTCGATTGTTTCGCCGCGCCCGCTTCGCACAGCTTCGCCTTCAAGGGCCTGTGGCGCTGCAACTGGCTGCAGGCGTTCGAGGTAGGCATCGACCCGGCGCATGCGTCGTTCCTGCACCGCATGCTCGACGAAGATGTCGATCCGGCCCACACCTACGGCCGCCAGTTCCGCGGCGCCAGCGCCGGCAGCATCGACGGCGAGCGCTGGCCGATGACCAAGGTGCTGCGCGAGTGCCACTCGCCCGAGATCCGCCACGAGGCGCTGGGTGACAAGGCCGCGGGGCTGACGCGCATCACCACGCTGCGCCTGATCAACGCGCGCTTCACGCATGTGCGCGTGACCAACGCGCTGTTCCCGTACACCTTCGTCATCCCGCTGTCGGAGACGGTGACCATCACGCAGATGCACGTGCCGGTGGACGACTTCAACACCTACTGGTATTCGTTCTTCACCAGCTTCGACGCGCCGCTGGACAAGGAGACGATGCGCAGCCAGCGCCTCGCGAACACCGAGCTGCCCGACTACCTGCCGAAGAAGGGGCGCGGCAACGACTGGGGCTACGACGCCGCCGAGCAGGCCAGCCGCACCTACCTCGGCATGGGCGAGGCCGACATCAACGTGCACGACCAATGGGCCTGCGAGAGCATGGGCGCCATCCAGGACCGCACGCGCGAGCACCTGGGCACCAGCGACAAGGTGATCATGGCGAATCGGCGCACGCTGCTCGCAGCCATCGAGACGGTGAAGGCGGGCGGCATGCCGCCGGGCCGGCTGGATGCCGCAGCCGCGGCGGCCCTCGTCGGCCCCGACACCATCGACTGTGTCGCGCCGGCGGCCGGCTGGGAGTCGACGTGGCGCGAAGGCTGCGCCGCCAAGCGTGCGCGCGCGGCCTGGCTGGCCGGCTCGCCACCGACGGTGGGCAGTGCGCCCGCGCCGGCCGCTGCCGCCGCTGCCGTGCCGGCCACCACCCCTTCGGCCTGAGCGGCCGATGACGCTGGCCCAGCGCGCCGGTCACGCCGGCGCCGCCCCCGCTGAGCGCGCCGCCGCCATCGAGGCGGTGGTGGCGCGTGTGCGCGAGGCCGGTCTCGCGCAGGTGCGCATCGCCTGGGGCGACCTGCACGGCACGTTCCGCGGCAAGACGCTGGTGCTCGACCCGGCCGACGCCGAGTGCCGCGTGCTGCGCGGCGCCTTCGACGACGGCATCGGTTTCGTCAGCACGATCCTGCTGAAGGACACCTCCGACCGCACCGCGTTCAAGGTCTTCGACCCCGAGGCACCAGCGGCGCTGCCGGGGCTGCGCGGCGCCAACAACCTGTTCCTGCTGCCCGACCCCGCGAGCTTTGTCGTGCTGCCCTGGGCCGAGCGCACCGGCTGGCTGCGCGCCGAGCCGTTCTTCCCCGACGGCACCGAGGTCGCCATCGACCCACGCCGGGTGCTGCAGCAGGCGCTGGCCGCGCTGGCGCGGCGCGGCCACGGGCTGCGCTGCGGGCTGGAGGTGGAGTTCCACATCCATCGCATCGTCGACGAGGCCACCTCGCCCGCGCTGGCCGCTGAGCACGCCGCGTGGCCGGCCGAACCGCCCGCCGTGCGCCTGCTGCACCCGGGCTACAACCTGCTGGCCGAGAACTGGGCCGACATGGCGCACGAGGCGCTGGCGCTGGTGCGCGACCACGCGCTGGGGCTCGGCCTGCCGTTGCGGTCGCTGGAGGTCGAGCTCGGCCCCAGCCAGTTCGAGGCGGTGTTCGGGGTGTCCGATGCGCTGGGGGCGGCCGACCAGATGCTGCTGTTCCGCAACGGCATGCGGCAGGCGCTGCGCCGCGCCGGCTATCACGTGAGCTTCGTGTGCCGCCCGCCGCTGCCCAACGCGATTGCCAGCGGCTGGCACCTGCATCAGTCGCTGGTGGATCTGCGCGATGGCGGCAACACCTTCCGGCGGCGCGAGCCCGCCGGCCGCGACGAAGCCATCGCGGGCGACGCGCGCCGTGTGCTCACCGATGCCGGTGCGCACTGGCTGGCCGGCCTGCTGGCGCATGCGCGCGGCATGGCCGCGCTGTGCGCACCCACCATTGCCGCCTACAGCCGCTACCAGGGCAGCGTGATGGCGCCGCAGGCGGCGCTGTGGGGCCGCGACAACCGCGGCGCCATGCTGCGCGTGCTGGGCGAGCCGGGCGTGCCCGGCGGCGACCCGGCCACGCGCATCGAGAACCGCCTGGGCGAGCCGATGGCCAACCCGTACCTCTACGTCGCCGCGCAGGTGTTTGCCGGCCTCGACGGCCTGGACCGCCGGCTCGAACCGCCGCCGGCCACCGAGACGCCTTACGCCGCGGCGCCGGTGATGCTGCCCACGTCGCTGGGCGAAGCGCTGGACGCACTGGCCGCCGACCCGGTGCTGCAGCAGGGCCTGGGCGTGCCGCTGGCGCGCTTGATCGAGACGGTGAAGCAGCAGGAGCTGGCGCGCTTCGCCGCCGCAGAGGACCGCGACGCCTGGCTGCGGCGCGAGTACTTCGGCCGCTATTGAGACAAGCCGTGAACGAACCGTCCACGCCCCCAACGGGCGCGGCGCCGCCGGCGCACGAGGAGCACGCCATGCACCCAGCCGCACTTCAGGGCCTGAAGGTCGTCGAGATGGGCCAGCTCATTGCCGGTCCGTTCGCCGGCAAGACGCTCGGCGACTTCGGCGCCGAGGTCATCAAGATCGAGCCGCCCGAGGCCGGCGACCCGCTGCGCCACTGGCGCCTGCTGCAGGACGGCACCTCGGTGTGGTGGCAGGTGCAGTCTCGCAACAAGCGCTCGATCGCGCTGGACCTGCGCAGCGCCGAAGGGCAGGCCATCGCGCGCAGGCTCATCGACGAGGCCGACGTGCTGATCGAGAACTTCCGCCCCGGCACGCTGGAGGGCTGGGGCCTGGGCTACGACGAACTCGCCAAGACGAACCCCGGGCTGGTGATGCTGCGCATCAGCGGCTACGGGCAGACCGGGCCCTACCGCGACCGGCCGGGCTTCGGCGTCATCGGCGAGGCGATGGGCGGCTTGCGTCACCTCACCGGCGAGCCCGGCCGCGTGCCGGTGCGCTGTGGCATCTCGATCGGCGACACGCTGGCCGCGCTGCACGGCACGATCGGCGTGCTGATGGCGCTGTACCACCGCAAGGTGCACGGCGGCCCGGGCCAGGTGATCGACGTGGCGCTGCACGAGGCGGTCTTCAACGTGATGGAGAGCCTCCTGCCCGAGTACAGCGCGTTCGGGGTCGTGCGCGAACCCGCCGGCTCCGCGCTGCCGGGCATCGCACCTTCGAACGCCTACCGCTGCGGCGACGACGCGGCGGTGCTGATCGGCGGCAACGGCGACAGCATCTTCAAACGCCTGATGGGCGTGGTCGGCCGGGATGACCTGGCCCGCGACCCCGCGCTGGCCGGCAACGCCGGCCGCGCGCAGCGCGCGGCCGAGCTGGACGCGGCCATCGAAACGTGGACGCGCACCCAGCCGGCCGCCGAGGTGCTGGCCGCGCTGGCCGACGCCGGCGTGCCTTCGGGCCGCGTCTACACGGCCAAGGACATCGCCGAAGACCCGCATTACCGCGAGCGCGACATGATCCTCACGCAGAAGACGCGCGACGGCCACGACGTGGCCGTGCCCGGCATCGTGCCCAAGCTGCTGGGCACGCCCGGCGGCGTGCGCTCGTCGGCGCCCGGCCTGGGCGACGACACCGATGCCGTGCTGCGCGAGCTGGCCTTCGGCGAAGACGAGATTGCCGCACTGCGCGCGCGCAAGGTGGTGGCCTGAGCGCCTGACCCCTGAAGACCGAGCGGCGCGGTGCGGCGCCGAGGCGCAGCATGCCGCTTCGGCATAACTGCTAGATGGTCCATGCCGCGCGCGCCGGCGGTGCGCCACAGACAATGCGCGCCGTCCAGCGCCGCTCCAGGTACCGCCCCGTGTCGCTTCAGCTCAACTTCATTGCCGACGACGGCACACGCCAGATCGTCGAGGCCGCGCCGGGCAAGAGCGCGATGTGGGCGGCCGTGCAGGCCGGCCTCGAGGGCATCGCCGCCGACTGCGGCGGCACGATGACCTGCGCCACCTGCCACGTGAGGGTGCCTGCCGAATGGGCCGGTCGGCTGCCCGCGCCGACGGCCGACGAGCACGCCATGCTGGAGATGACCGCCGCACGGCGCGAGGCGGGCAGCCGGTTGAGCTGCCAGCTCATCATGACCCCGGAGTTGCACGGGCTTGTGCTGCGGCTGCCGCCAACCCAATACTGATCCGGCCGCACAAGACGAACCGGGAGCGAGGAAAAGGCCATGCGCCTGCTGGAGATCTTGGCCAAGGCCTGCGCCGTGCTGGCTGGCGTGCTGCTGACGTTGATCACGTTGATGACCTGCGTCAGCGTGATCGGCCGCAACACGGTGGGCTGGACGATCGTGGGCGACTTCGAACTGTCGGGCTCGGCCGCCGGCGCGGCCATTGCGCTGTTCCTGCCGTGGTGCCAGTGGCGGCGCGGCAACATCATCGTCGACTTCTTCACCGCGCGCGCCAGCGAGGCGGCGCAAGCGGCGTTGGACCGCTTCGGCGCGCTGGTGCTGGCAATGTGCATGGGGCTGCTGACCTGGCGCACGACGATCGGCGGGCTGAACGCGTGGCGGTCGCAGTCCGGCTCGATGATGCTGGGCTTCCCGGAATGGGTGGTGTATTGCTTCATGGTGCCGCCGATCGCGCTGGCGGCCCTGATCGCGCTGGTGCAGGCCGTGCGCCGACAAGCCGGCATGCCGGCGGCGGCCGCGTGAGGGCCCGGCGATGACCCCGATCGCGCTGACCGTGCTCATCTTCGCGCTGATGCTCGTGCTGATGGCCGTGCGCGTGCCGATCGCGATCTGCATGTTCGCCGCCGGCTGCATCGGCTACGTGCTGCAGGCCGGCTGGCTGCCGCTGGCGAGTTTTCTCAACACGCAGGCCTTCGCGCGCTTTGCCAGCTACGACCTGAGCGTCATCCCGCTGTTCATCCTGATGGGCAACTTTGCCACGCAGGGGGGCATCAGCCGCGCGCTGTTCGAGTTCGCGGCGGCCGTGATGGCGCGCTTCAAGGGAGGCCTCGCGATGGCCGCGGTGATGGCCTGCGCGGCCTTCGGCGCCATCTGCGGCAGCAGCGTGGCCACCGCAGCCACCATCACGCAGGTGGCGCTGCCGGAGATGAAGAAGCACGGCTACTCCGGCCGCCTGTCCACCGGCACGCTGGCCGCCGGCGGCACGCTGGGCATCCTGATTCCGCCTTCGGTGCCGCTGGTGATCTACGCCATCCTCACCGAACAGAACATCGCCAAGCTGTTTGCCGCGGCGATGGTGCCGGGGCTGATCGCGATGCTGGGCTACATGGTGGCCATCGCGATCTACGTGCGCCTGGTGCCCGGCCACGCCCCCGAGCACGACGAGGCGCCGGCGCTGACGCTCTCGTCGCTGAAGGGCATCGCGCCGATCGCCATCATCTTTCTCGTCGTCTTCGGCGGCATCTACGGCGGCAAGTTCACGCCCACCGAAGGCGCCGCGGTGGGCGCGGCGTCCACCTTCGTGGCCGCGCTGCTCAAGCGCGAGATCGACTGGCCCAAGTTCAAGCAGTGCTTCTACGCCACGGCCGAAGCCTCGGCGATGATCTTCATGATCTTCCTCGGCGCCGACCTCATGAACTCGGCGCTGGCGCTGACCCAGGTGCCGGCGCAGCTGGCGAGCGTGGTGCAGGGCTGGGGTCTCGCGCCGCTGGCGGTGGTGGGGGCGATCCTCGTCTTCTACGTCATCCTCGGCGCGGTGATGGACGAGCTCTCGATGATCCTGCTGACCATCCCGATCTTCTTTCCGATGGTGATGGGGCTGGACTTCGGCCTGCCCAAGGAGAGTGTGGCCATCTGGTTCGGCATCATGGTGTTGATGACCGTGGGCTTCGGCCTGCTGGCGCCGCCGGTGGGCCTGAACGTCTACATCGTCAACGGCATGGCCCGCGACCTGCCGATCGCCGAAAGCTACAAGGGCGTGATGCCCTTCCTCGCCGCGGACACGCTGCGCACGCTGCTGCTGCTGTTCGTGCCGGGCATCTCGCTGTGGTTGGTGAAGTACGTGGGGTAGCGGGATAGTGGGTTAGCGGGTTGGCAGGGTAGTCGGGGCACGGCGGCGCGCGCGCGAGAGAGAGAGACTACGACGACGCGTCCAGCCGCCTCAGCGTCTCGAAGAGCCGCTCTCGCGCCTGAACCAACTTCGGTTCGGTGCCGGTCAGCAGCCGGCGCAGGCTCTGCTCCACGACTATCGTCTGACCCGGAACCGCTCGCACGATCTTGCGTGCCTCCTCATGCTGGCCGCTGTGCACCAACGCGGCGGCGAGCATCAGTTGCGGGCCGGCTTGGGTCGGACTCCACGGCTGGTTCGGGAAACGTGCCACCAGTCTGGGCCAGCAGCAGCGGACCCGCGAAGTCCTGCCTGCGGTACGGGGCCGTGGAAACGCAGCACTTCCTGTGGCACTACGACAAAGGCACGGGCACCGTCCTCTCGGGCCATTCCGTCGCACGCAAGCCCGGTGCACTGAGCACTGCCGTCATCTTGCAAGGCGCCCTCACGTTCCAGCTCACCGACGGCAAGGTGACAGGCTGGAATGCCTCCGGCAAGGGGCGGATGGCGCTGGCGGCAGGCGCTGCCGCCGCGCTCGACGGCAAGTCGTTCGTGTGGACAGCGAGCCCGACCGGACGGCGCAGCTACGTCATCCAGTTGACTTACACGGCGTAGATCCCCGAACGACCCGCCTTGCCGGCAGCTCAGGCTCGATGTCGCCGGCGTTGCTGCGGCGACCTTGCGGCGACCGCCTGCGAGGTGCTGTAGCCACCGGGCCGAGCGCGGCGGCACGACGCGATTTCGCGGTTCGGTCTCGTGACAATCGTGCGCACGAGCGTCGTGTACACTGGCGCCGTGCGAAGGATCCGCACCAACCCCGCCCGGTCGCCATGAAGAACATCACCCTCAGTGCCGACGAGTCGTTGATCGAAGCCGCTCGCGAGCGCGCGCGCGCCGAGAACACCACGCTGAACGAGCAGTTCCGGCGTTGGCTGGCCGGCTACGCGAAGACCGACGAGCGTCTGCAGCGCTACGAAGCGGTCATGCGCGGCCTGCGCGGCAAGATGCGCGTGGGGCGCAAGCTCGGCCGGGAAGCGATGAATGAGCGCTGAGTTCTTCGTCGACACCAACGTCTTCGTCTACCACCTCGACAACACCGATCCGCGCAAACACGCTGTGGCCGAGCGCATCGTGCGCGAGGGGCTGGTGACGGGCAACGCCTGCATCAGCTATCAGGTGGTGCAGGAGTGCCTGAACGTGGCGCTGCGCAAAGCGGAGGTGGCGCTGCCGGTGGAAGCAGCGCGCACCTACCTCGAAGCGGTGCTGCTGCCGCTGATGCAGATCACCGCCAGCGAAGCGCTGTACCAGCGCGCGCTCGACGTGAAGGCGCGCTGGCGGTTCGGCTTCTACGACTCTCTGATCGTCGCCTCGGCCTTGACCGCCGGCTGCCGCACGCTGCTCAGCGAAGACCTGCAGCACGGGCAGAAGCTGGAAGGGCTGACGATCGTCGACCCCTTTCGGTGAGAGGTCGGTCCGCCGCGGCCGCGGTGCGGCCTACTCGATGACCTCGCCGACCCAGATGCGGTCGAACTGCGCGCCGGCCTCGCGCTGGATGCGGCGCATCGTTTCGGCGTCGGCGGCCTCGTACTCGCAGATCATGAGCTTGCGGTCGGTGGACAACACGCTGCGTTTCCAGCTCGCCTCGTAGGCGGCCAGGCACGGCCGCTCGCGGTCGGCCACGAGCATCATGTCGGCGTCGGACTGCGGGGTGTCGAAGCTGCGTTCGACGACGATGCGGTACAGGGGCATGGGCTTCTCCTTCGGGGCAGGGTTGGGGGGTGAGAGCGCGCCGCGGTGCGGGCGGGCATTCGATGGCGGCGGGGGCGCTTGATGCGTGCGGTGAGTCGGGTGAGTCCGGTGAGTTCGGTATCTGCGATGCGCTCGATGCGTGGCGCGCGTCCCGCGCCATTCAGCCTCGTTCGGCGGCCGCCGACCCGGCCGCGGTGACGATGGCCTGCGCGCGGGCCATCAGGGTCGGGCGGCGCACCTGGGTGGCCGCGGCCAGTGCTTCATGGGCCTCGCGCCTCGCGCCGGCGGTGTCGCCGGCGGCCAGCGCCAGGGCGGCGGATTCGATCAGCGCGTAGGCCAGGTGCGCCTTGTCATCGCGCTCGCGCAGTGCGGCGAGGCTGGCCGCCACGGCAGCCGCGGCACCGGCCTCGTCGCGGCGCCGGCGCGCCAGCGCCGCCAGCGCGTCGGCGAACGGAACCTGCGACTCGCCCATGCGACGCGCGGCATCGGCCACCTCGTCGGCATGGCGCAGGACCTCTTCGTGCTGGCTGAGCTCGAACTCGACCGTGGCCAGTGCGAGCATGCATTCGTACTCGCGCCAGTGGTTCGATGCGGCGCGCGCCAGCGCCACCGCGCGGGCCAGCGCCTCGCGCGCCAAGGGCAGGTTGCCGTCGGCGCGGGCGGCCAGGCCACGGCCCCATTCGAGTTCCATCACCGGCAGCTGCAGCTCGCCGGCCAGGGCTGCCGCTTCGTCCAGCAGCGCGCGGGCCCGCTCGCCGTCGGAATCGATGTCGAGCAGGCAGCGCCCGGTGTTGGCCAACTGCCGGCAACGCGTGTGCGCGTCGGCGCGGCGCGTGCTGCGCTCGGCGGCGAGCGTGGCCTCGTGCGCGCCGGCCGTGTCGCCCGCCTGCTGGCGCCAGAAGGCCAGGATCTCCCAGGCGGCCGAGGCCTCGGTGGGCAGGTCCAGGTCCTGCGCGGCGACGATGGCGCCCTGGATGCGCGCGGCCAGGTCGGGCAGGCGCCGGCCACCGGGTGCCGCGGCAGCGGCCACGCGCAGGCGCAGCAGGCCGATCTCCAGCCGCACCCGCGGTGCGCCGGGTGCCAATGCATCGATCATCGCCAGGCCGCGCTCGGCGACCTGGGCCGCTTCGACGTTGGCAAACACCCGCAGCCAATGTTCGCCGGCGGCCAGCGCTGCACTCGCGGCCATCGGCGCGTCGCCGGCCAGGCCGGCATGGTGCACGACGGCGCCGTGTTGCCAGGGGTCGTGCAGGCTGGCCTCGGCGCAGGCGCGCGCGATCTGCCGGTGCAGCGCGCGGCGGCGCGGCGTCGACAGGCCGCGGTAGACCGCCTGGCGCACCAGGCCGTGCACGAAGTCGAAGCCGCCGTTGTCGGCGGCGCGCAGCAGCCCGCGCCGTTCGAACGCGGCGATGCGGCCCAGCACGTCGGCCACCGGCAGCGAAGTGGCCGCCGCCAGGCGCTCGGCGCCGAACTCGCCGCCCAGCGCCGCACACCAGCCGAGCAGGTCGCGTGCGGCATCGTCCAGCGGGCGCAGGCGGTCGTCGATCAACGCATCCAGCGGCCTCACTTCCTGCGCGGCGCCGCCGCCGGCGCGGGCCAGTTCCAGCAGGAACAGCGGGTTGCCGCCACTGGCGAGCAGGGCCTCGGCCACGTCGGCCAGACGGTCGCCGAGCCATTGCCGCACATCGCCTTCGAGCAAGGGTGCCAGGTCGTTGCGCTGCAGCGAGCGCTCACGCGCCAGCGACTGCAGCAGGCCCTTGGCGGCGGCGTTGTCGTCGACCTCACCGGCGCGCGCGGCGGCAGCGAACAGCACCGGCAGGCGCCGATCGGCGACCCGGCGGGTGACGAAGTGCAGCAGCGCCGCCGAGGCGTCGTCGATCCACTGCAGATCGTCGACCATCACGGCCAGCGGTTGCCGCTGCGCCAGCGTGCACAGCAGTTGCGCGGCGGCGTCGAACAGCTGCTCGCGGCTGACCGCGCTCGCGCTGCCGCCGAGCAGGGGCGCGGCCTGGGCCAGCACCTGCTCGCTGACACCCTGCGTGGGCAGGCCGCGCACCGCATCGAGCCACCAGCCGTAGGGGCGCACCGCCTCGGCTTCGAAGCAGCGCGCGCGCAGCACGTGCCGGCCGAGCCCGGCGGCACGGTGGCCCAGGTGGTCGAGCAGGCGCGTCTTGCCGATGCCGGGCTCGCCTGCGAACAGCAGCATCGGCACGGGGCCGGTGGCTGCCAGCGCCGCGTCGATGACGCGACACTGGGCGTCGCGGCCGACCAGCGGCGAAGTGCCCGGCGCGCTGGCTGGCTGCAGCGGTGAGGTAGCTGGATCGGCCTGAGGCACGGGCCCTTCGGCGACACGGGCCGCATCGGATCGAGCGGACTCAGCGAGCCCAGCGGGAGCCGCTTGCGCGACGGAACCGCTGGGGCCATCCGGACCATTGCGGCCATTCCGACCATATTGCCTGTCGAACACCGCAGCGACCGCTGCCGGCTCGGGCACGGCCGCCGCGGCCGCCGCCTCGCGCTGCGCCTGCCGCACCGCGCGCACGGCCTGGTCGAGCGCACCCCCGTCGGGCAGCGCCACCTCGCGTCTGAGCAGCTCGCGTGCCCAGGCGTAGTGCGTTTCGGCTTCCGGGTAGCGCCCCGCCGCGGCGAGCAGCCGCACCAGCGTGGCGTGCGCCGCTTCGGCCAGCGGGTCGGCGGACACCATCGCGCGGCCATGCGTCAACGCGCGCTGCGGGTCGCTGTCGGCCAGCCGCGCGACGAGGGCCCCGAGCACGGCGCGGCGCTGGCGCGAATAACGCTCGCGTTCGGCCAGGCACCAGTGGTGGAAGCGGTAGCAGGCCGGCAGATCGAGGCCGTCGAGGAACTCGCCTTGCAGCGCGCAAGCCGCCGCTTCCAGCGTGGTCAGCGGCAGCGCTTCGAGCGCTTCACGGTCCAGCCAGGCGCCCACCAGCGCGCTGTCGACCTCGCAGCCGTGCGGCTCGAAGGCCACCTTGTCGCGGTCGGCGCGCAGCCGCTGGGTGGCCTCGTCGTCGACCACCGGGCGCAGCTTGGTCAGGCTCCAGCGCAGCGCGGCGCGCGGGTCGTCGGGGCCGTCCCAGAGCAGGTCGCACAGCGCCGTGCGCGACTGCGGCACCGCGGTGGCCACCAGGTAGCCCAGCAGCGCACGCGTGCGCCGCGAGGGCGGCAGCACCAACAGCGGGCCCCCTCGGCCGCGCCGCAGCTGGAGGTCACCGAGCAGGCGCACGTGCAGCCTCGGGCCGGCGTTGCCGGCCTGCGGTGGGCCAGGGCCGTTGGCGCCCGGCTCGGTTCGCGCGCCCGGCGCGCCAGGCCGGCTCGTGGCGGTGCTCACTTCGTGTGCCCTCTGCGGCCAAAGGGTACACGGGCCGCCCGCGGCGCGCCACGCGGCAGACACCGGGGTGCGCGGGTCGGCGCTTGCGGTTGAACATCGCGCAGCTTTCGGTGGGCGGGCGAAAGGCGTGAGGGCGTGGGGGGCCTGCGGCGCGCAGGCGTGGCGTGCAGGTGCGCGGCGCCGTTGCCTTCAGCTCAGCGGCTTGCCGCTGGCGTCGACCTCGTGGCCCTTGAACCAGTGCGGCAGCGGCTCGGGATTCGGCCGCCACCACGTGGGCTTGCGATGGAACACGAACTCGCCTTCGATGCTGCGCCCGCGGATCACGCCTTTCCAGGTGTTGCGGCCGTAGGTGGGGCTCTCGGTCTCGGCCTCGAAGCGGATGGCGCCGTCGGGCTCGGCGCTGCGCGTGTAGCGGCCCTTGCCGTACTGGTACTGGTCGCAGTCGGAGCTGTGGAACAGGCCCGCGGCGAAGCTGAGGATGTCCGAGGGCACGTGGGCCGCCTTGCCGGCCATGCCGGCCTGCGTGTCGAAGCGCCGGCCCTCCAGGCCGTCGTTGGCCGCTGCGTGCTCGGGCCATTGAGTGGCCAGCAGCAAGGCCAGCGCAGCGCGGCCTGCGCCCAGGCACCAGGCGCGGCGCGTGGTCGGCTGGGTGATGCCGGGCGGCGTGGCAGCGAGGCCGTGGCCGTGGCCGGCTTGGCCGGTGGTGTGGGCGACGATGCGGGAACGGATCATGGTGATGGCTCCTTGGGGTTGCGGGTGGGCGGGCGCCGCGGTGCTGCGCGGCGGGTCGGTCCAAGACCGGACTGGCTTCAGTGTGCGCGGGCACCGTTGGTGCCAGCGTTGGAATGGCGGCGGCATCGGGTGCGTCGTGGGGCGGGGGTGCGTCGCGGTCAGCGCCCGGTCGAGAACACCGCGTTGGCGTTCGGCCCGCCGCACGCCTGGCCGGCGTTGCCGGTGCACGGCACGTTGCAGGCCGGCGCCGCGCCGAAGCGGCCGTAGCTGTTGCCGCACAGGCAGCTCTCGCCGTACTGCACGCCGGCGTACTTGAAGCCCTTGGCGGCGCAGGTCTGGATGCAGCGCTCGGGCGTGTTCTGCGCGCTGCGCACGAGGAAGCCGTCGAGATCGAACGGCCGGTTCGGGTCGCGGAAGCAGCCGAGGTAGCGCGGCGCGGCCAAGGCGGCGGGCACCACCGGCGAGGGCACCGCGGCTGCGGCGCCGCCGCCGCCCTGGATCGTCGCGCGCCAGGGCTTCTGCCCGGCGAAGCGGTTGCAGCCGAAGGTGCCGCTGGCCTGGTTGGCTGTGATGATGCCGGTGTAGGTGCAGTCGTAGCCGTCGCTGCTCTGCGTGCGCCGGATCGTGACATGGTTGCCCACGAGCGACATCTGCAGCAGCGCGCGCACGCGGCCGTTGCTCCACGAAGCGTCGAAGATGTTCGTGCCCGGCCGGCGCGTCCAGACCGCGTGCTCGGTCGCTTCGACCTCGTTCCAGACCTGGCCCAGATCGGCCGCCGGGGCCACCGCCGGGCCTGCTGGACCTGCCCCACCGGCCAGGGGTGGCGGCACCACGCGCTGCTGGGCGCCGGCGGCGTCCGAGCAGCGCAGCGTGAAGCGGCTGCCTGCCGGGTACGTGCCCTGGGCCTGCCGCCCGTCGGGGTCGACCCTCGCACCGAATGTGCCGGTGTAGCCGTTGTCGGTGCGCGTGCGAACGATGAGGAGGTTGGCCGGGTCGCGCTGGTCGAGATCGAGCGTCAGTTCGCCGCGCGCGGTGGGCCCGCCGGGCGAGGTGTAGACGACATCGAAGACATTGCTCGAGCCGCGCCGGGTGTAGATGCCGGTCCAGTAGTTGCCCTCGCCCGTCTCGACAAAGGCGGAGGCGTTGGCCCAGCAGGCGCCACCCGCGGCCGCCGCGGGCGGCGGCGGTGGCGGCGCGCTCTGATTCATCCGTTGCTGCAGGCGCACGCGCTCGGCGCCCGGCGCGCCGGGGTCGTTCGTGCCCTCGGAGGCGACGAACACGATGACCGACATGCGGTCGGCGGCCAGTCCGGTGCAGTTGATGTAGCTGCCGTGGTTGGCCTTGAAGCCGCCAACGAAGCCGGCGCCTTGCGAGGGCGTGGCCTGGTAGCCCTCGGCCACCAGCGACTGGTAGGCGCGGCCGAGGCACTCCTGGTAGCTCACGGGCAGATCCTGGATGCCGCGCGACAGCGCCAGCGCCTGCGCAGCGCCCGCGGGCAGCAGCGCGGCCAGCGACAGCACGAGGCGAGGCCAGACGCGGCGTGATGGAGCGAGATGCATGAGGGTCTCCGATCGATGGTGGGGTGTGGCGGGTGTGCACGCCGGTGCTCGCCACCGGGTGAGGTGGACTGTGGGCGCCAGGCGTTGGAGCCGGCGTTGGAGCGATCGTTGTTCCGGGCGCTGTACGTTCGGGAAAACCGCGACGGCTGCGGCCCGAGCCGGGCGTTATGGTCTTGCCCGTACTCGTTTTCCCGGAGATTGAACCGATGAAAAGACGCAGCTTCGTCCAGGCCGGCGCCGCCGTGACCCTGGGCACCCCGCTGGCCGCGCTGGCCCAGCAGAGCGTGACGCTGAAGTTCCACACCTTCATGGCGCCGATGAGCAACGTGTGGCTCACGATGCACAAGCCGTGGATGGAGAAGGTCGAGAAGGACTCGGCCGGCCGCATCAAGTTCGAGGCCTACCCGGCCATGCAGCTGGGCGGCACGCCGGTGCAGCTGTACGACCAGGCGCGCGACGGTGTCGTCGACATCATCTGGACGTTGCCGGCCAACACGGCCGGGCGCTTTCCGCGCATCGAGGTGTTCGAGCTGCCGTTCATGATGAACAACGCCGAGGCCACCTCGAAGGCCTATTGGGAGTACTTCCAGACCCAGTGCCCCGACGAGTTCAAGGAGACGCAGGTCATCGCGCTGCACGTGCACGGCCCGGGCATGTTCCACTCGGCCACCAAGCAGATCAAGAACGCGGCGGATCTCAAGGGCATGAAGGTGCGCGGCCCCACGCGCCAGATCACCAAGATGCTGGGCAGCGTGGGCGCCACGCCGGTGGGCATGCCGCTGCCGCAGATCCCCGACGCGCTGAGCAAGGGCACGATCGAGGCCTGCGTCATCCCGTGGGAGGTGGTGCCCTCGGTCAAGGTGCATGAACTCACCAAGTTCCACAGCGAGTTCGACAACAGCGCCGGCGCGCTGTACACCACCACCTTCGTGATGGCCATGAACAAGGCCAAGTACGAAGGCCTGGCGCCCGACCTGAAGAAGGTGATCGACGCCAACTCGGGCTCGGCCACCTCGGCGTGGCTGGGCAAGACGCAGCAGGGCAACGACCCCGCCGGCCGCAAGGCCGCGGTGGACCGCGGCAACACCATCTACCAGTTCACCGCCGCGCAGCGCGAGGAGTTTGTCAAGCTCTCGTCGCATGTCGACGACGAGTGGGTGGCCGACATGGACAAGCGCGGCTTCAAGGGCAAGGTGCTGCTGGATACGGCGCGCGCGCTGATCGCCAAGCACGGCAAGGGGTGAGCAGCGGGCACGGAAGCGCGGCGCACTGAGCGCCGCTGCGCCGGCCGCCGCCCGGCGTGCCCATGAGCGGGCCCACCTCGGTGGGCCCGCGTGCCTTGTGCCGTTTCCGGCCGCAGCGGCCCGCTGTGCTGCGCCGAGCTACGCCGAGCGCCGCTCGCGCCAGGCCCTGAGCAACGCCCGCGTCTCCTCGTCAGCCCGCGGCGCGAGCTTCCAGTACTCGCTGCAGTCGCTCTTGCGTGCCAGCAACCGGTGGTTGATGAGCTCGCGGCGCAGCGTGACGTGGTCGCCGAAGGCATTGGCCGCCTTCAGGATGGCGTTGACCTCGCGCTCGGTATAGCGGCGCTTGGCCTCGAAGTGCGTCCACAGCACCCACATCGCCAGCCGCTGCACCGAGTACTTCACCGGCCAGCGCACGAGCCGCCCGGCGGTGTCGAACTGGCCGAGCGTCTTGCGGGCGTTGTCGGTGAGCGCCGTGGCCGCAGGAGCGCCCCGCGTGGCGGGCGCGGGGTCCTCTTGGGCGGAGCCCGACGGCCTGGCCGTCGATTCGTGCTCGAGCGCCGCACGCAGCGCCTGGTAATTGCGGTGGCCGAGTGCCGCAGCGATGAGGTTCAGCACTTCGCTGTGGCCGGGCGGCTCGGGGTGCTGCGGATGGCGTGCCTTCAGCGCGCGGCCCAGGCCACGCGCGAACGCCGACAGGTCCGGGGCCACCAGGGGCAGGGCAAGACGGGTCATGCTCGTTCTCTCCGGCCCGCGCGCGGGCACCCACGGTAAGGAGGGCGCCGTCAGCCACGCAGGCATCAACGTCGCGAACGCTTCGTGGCCCCGCATCGGGGCGCCGGGGGTTGCCGACTTCCGGCTCTCGCGTTCGCAGCGGTGATGCGACCGAAGAATGCCGAGATCAGGGAGATGGCAGGTTCAGCTCGCGCCACGGCTTGACGCCGTGCCGCGCGGCAACGCCTGGGTGGACTGCCGACCGGAACGCCAGTGTAGCCGCGGCACGCCTGCTTCCGACCTGCTTCCGAGAGGCGCTGGCAACCCACCACCTTGGCGCAGACGTCGGCCGGCAGGTTCGCTGCCGCAAGCCGCGCACCTCTGATGCAGTGCTCGGCCGGTGCTTCCAACCAACGCCGCAAGGCCCCGCGCGCCGGGCCTTGCGCGCGGGCCGCGGCCTGGCCTGCGGCGCGTTGGGTGCGGTGAGCAAGATCCCGCTCCCACTCATGAAGGGGCAGGGGCATGCAGGATCAACGTCCGGACCGCCACGCGCCCGCGGGCGAGCGCTGGCGCGACACCCTCGAGCATGTCGTGCGCCTCGCCCGCCCGCCAGCCGACGTGTTCGCGCTCGTCACCAACCCCTCGCGCTGGCATGAGTGGCATCCGTGTTCGGCCGCGCCTCGACGCGCACGATGGCCAAGGACGCGACGGCGGCGCTCGCCAACCTGCAGCGTGTGCTCGTCGGCCAACCACAGAGGGCCGGGTCATGAGGACGTACAGCTTTCGCGACGAGTGGGAAGTGGATGCGCCGCCGGCGCGGGTGTGGGCACTGATGGAGGAGCCCGAGACCTACCCGCTGTGGTGGCCGATCTATCTCGACGCCCGGGTCACCGAGGACAACGGTCCGGTGGGATCGGTGGCTGTGCTGAAGTTCCGGGTGCTGCTGCCCTACACGCTGACCATCACCACGCGCAGCACGCGCTCGGAGGCGCCGCGCCTGCTCGAGGGCACCGTGAGCGGCGAGCTCGAAGGCAGCTGGCGCTGGACCCCGGAGCCTGCGGGCGGCGGCACGAAAGTGACCTTCGAGGAGACCGTGCGCACCAACCGGTGGATCCTCGATCTGCTCGGCCCCATCTTGCACCGGCTGTTCGCGCTGAACCACGACATCGCGGCGCGCAAGGGTGCCGAAGGCATGCGGGCCTACCTCGCGCGCCCGGGCGCCGGCGCGGTCTCCCATGCCTGACCGCACCGTCCTCGTGACCGGAGGGTCCGGCTACATCGCCGGCTTCCTGATCCGCCAACTCGTCGCCGAAGGCTGGCGCGTGCACACCACCGTACGCAGCCTGGACAAGGAAGCGGCGCTGCGCGCACGGCTGGCGGTGGACAACGCGAAACTGCACCTCTTCGCCGCCGACCTGCAAGCGGACACCGGCTGGGCCGAGGCGATGGCCGGATGCAGCCATGTGGCGCACCTGGCCTCGCCGGTGCCCTCGGGCAGCCGCCAGGCGCCCGATGAGCTGATCGGGCCGGCGCACGAAGGCACCTTGCGCGCGCTGCGTGTCGCCCAGGCCAGCGGTGTGCGCCGCTTCGTCATGACCTCCTCGGTGTCGGCCGTCGCTTATGGCCGCGGCAACGAGCGCGGGGAACAGACCTTCACCGAGGCCGACTGGACCGACCCCGAGCGCCGCGACCTCTCGGCCTACGCGAAGGGCAAGACCCTGGCCGAACGCGCGGCGCGCGAGTGGGTGGCGCGCGAAGCCGCGCCCGCCTTCGAGTTCTGCAGCATCTGCCCCTCGGTGGTGTTCGGGCCGCTGTGGAGCCCTGACAACTAGAGCTCGGTCGCGATCGTGCGCCGGCTGCTCGACGGCGGCGTGAGTGCGACCCCCGACCTCGGCTTCGGCGTGGTCGACGTGCGCGACACCGCCGATCTGCACGTGCGCGCGCTGCGCGCCCCCGGCATGGCCGGCGAGCGTTTCATCGCCTCGGGCCGCTATGTCAAGCTGCGCGAGATGGCCGACTTGCTGCGCGCCGAACTCGGCGCCCAGGCGCACAAGGTGACCACGCGCAACGCCCCGGACTGGCTGGTGCGCCTGAGCGCTCTCTTCAGCGCCGAGGCGCGCGTCGCCGCCGGCGAGCTGGGCGTGATACGCCACCAGGACGCCGCCCACGCCAAGGCCGTGCTCGGCTGGCAGACGCGGCCGGTGGAGCGCAGCATCGTCGATTGCGCGCGCAGCCTGCTGGAGCTGGGTCTGGCGCGGACGTGATGCTCGGCCGTCGGCGGACGGCGGCGCGCTGAGGGTCCTCGAGCGCAGCGGGCGCCGCGGCGATTCGTCGCCGGTGATGCAACGCGCGGATCAAGCGGCCTTGCGGCAAGACGCGGTCAGCGTCACCTGCCCATCGTCCAGGCTCAGGTCGAGCGGCTGGCCGGCAAAACGCGAACGTGCGAACAGCGCGCGGATCTCGTCGCCGCTGCGATGCTGGGCTTGCCAGTGCAGCAGGTTGTCCATCAGCTCCCGCATGCCGCCGCGACAGCGCGCCGGATTCGAGGAGCTGTCCAGGCGGAAGCCGCCCTGCGGCGGCAGCGCGAAGCGCGGGCCCCGGGGCAACGCGGCGAAGAACGCCTCAGCGATGAAAGGCAGCCCGCGGTTGGCGGGTGGTAGGGGCGGGATGACCAAGGGACCTGACGCGATGCCTCGCAGGGCCACGCGCCGTCACACGCGCGGCCGAATTCATCGTAGCACCGGCTCGAGCAGGCCGATGCCGCACGCTGCACCGGCCCCTGGCATTCCCTGGCCCCTCGAGCGTCGTCAGATCCGCGACCCGTAGCGCTGCAGCACGTCGGGCAGCGCGTGCCGCAGATGGATCGACAGCCCGAGCGCAGCCATGTGGTTGCTGTTGCGCCCGAGGATGCGCTCGGCCAGCGGCAGGAAGTCATTCTCCTCGTAGCGCGCATGGCCCTCGTACTGCCGCACGAGGTGCTCGATGTCGGCGGCCAGTTCCTTGCCGTCGACACCCGCGTCCTGCCCTTTGGCCACCTTCTTCAACGCCGGCTCGATGTGTTCGTACCGGCTCTCGACCTCGCGGTGCTCGTCGGTGAGCTGGCGCACGATCGCCAGCACCTGGTCATGCTCGGCGCCCTGCGTGGCGCTGCCCAGCACGGCGGGGAACAGGTTGCGTTCTTCTTCCTGATGATGCTCGTAGACGGCGGTGCGGAAGAAGTGCACTGTCTCCTCGGCCACGTGCCGCGCGCGCGCCGCCGGGTCGAGCAGTGCCGGCAGGCCGGCCAGCGCCTCGAGGTGCGTGAGGATGCCTTCGTGGCACCGCGAAAAGCCGGCGATCGGCTCGGCCGAGGGGGTGGGGGCTGCGCTCATGGCCGGGCTTTCGATGGCTTGCAGGGGTGGGCGGGGCGACGGTGCGGCACACGGTAAGCGCCGCCGCAGGCGCCACGCTTGACAGCGGTCAAGCGGCCGCGCGCGCCCGTGCGCGCCCCAGCCAGGCGGCCCCGCGCACGCCCGAAGCGTCGCCATGCACGCTGGCCGCCAGCGGGGTGCGAACCGGCTCGCGCACGCCGCCGGACACCACCCATGTCTGCCACAGCTGCGGCACACGCCGAACGAGGTGCGGCATGCGCGACAGGCCGCCACCCAGAACGATGATGTCGGGATCGAGCACGTTGATGACGCCGGCCAGCGCGCGGGCCAGCCGGCAGGCGTGGCGCTCCAGCGTGGCCTGCGCGGCGGCATCACCGCCGGCGGCCAGGCGCACGATCTGCGGCGCGTCGGGTGCGCCCACCACGGGCTGGGTGACCTCGGGCCCGGCGCCGCCGGCTTCACCCTGCGCGGCTTTGGCATCCGGCACCGGCAGCAGGCTGTTGACCAGCGCGTGGTCACGTGCGAGCCCCGGGCCGCTGAGCAGCGTCTCGATGCAGCCGGTCTGCCCGCAAAAGCAGCGCCAGCGCGGATCGGCCTGCGCGTCGGCCCACGGCAGCGGGTTGTGCCCCCACTCGCCGGCCACGCCGTTGGGCCCGGTGAGCACGCGGCCGTGCACGGCGATGCCTGCGCCCACGCCGGTGCCGAGAATGGCGGCGAACACCACGCCGTGGCCCGCGCCGGCGCCGTCGGTGGCTTCGGAAAGCGCCAGGCAGTTGGCGTCGTTGGCCACCGCCACCGGCTGGCCGAGCGCGGCCTCGAGGTCGCGCTGCAGGAAGCGGCCGTTCAGGCACTGCGAGTTGCAGTTCTTCATGCGGCCGTCGGCGGTGACGGTGCCCGGCGTGCCGATGCCGATGGTGGGCCGGCCGCCAGCGATCGCGCGGGCGCCTCGCACCAGTTCGGAGAGGGCGGCGACCGTGGCGTCGTAGCTGCCGGCGGGTGTGGCCACACGCTGGCGCCAACGCACGCTGCCGTCGTCGGCCAGCAGCACCGCTTCGATCTTGGTGCCGCCGAGGTCGATGCCGAGCGCGGCCAGGTCGGGGCGGGGGGCGGCGTCATCCACGTCGGCAGCGTAACCGAGAAGCCGATGTGCGAACTGCAGCCCTGCCGCACGGCCGCCAGCCGCCGCTGGCCGCCACCGGCGCATCGAACCAGCCCAGCGGCACTCTGGCCGATCACCTCACGGTCGGCCGGAGCGGGCCAGGTCGCATGCCGCCAGGCGACGCTCGATCAGCGCGCGCTCGGCCGGATGCGGCGCCGCGTCGAGCGCGCGGCGCAAATGCCGGCGCGCCGCGTCCAGATCGCCGGCGCGGCGTTCGAGTTCGCCCAGCGTCGCGTCCCACAGGTAGTAGCCGCTGAGCCAGGCGGGCGGCTTCAGCGCCTGCAGCAGGGCCAGGCCCGCGGGCGGCCCCTGCCACTGCGCCAGCGCGATGGCTCGGTTCAACGTGTGCAGCGGCGAGGGCTCGAAGCGCTCGAGCGTTTCGTACAGCTCGACGATCTCGCGCCAGTCGGTGTGCTCGAAGCTGGGCGCCAGGCAATGTGCAGCGGCCACCGCGGCTTCGGCGTGATAGCGCGAGAACACCTCGCCGCGGCCGGCGCGGGCGAGCCGCTGCACGCCGGCGGCGATCAAGCGCGGGTTCCACTTCGAGCGGTCCTGCTCCTCCAGCAGCAGCAGGCCGCCGTGGCCGTCCAGCCGCGCATCGAAGCGGGCCGCGTGCAGCAGCATCAGTGCCAGCAGCGCGTCGGCCTCGGCGCAACCGCAGGCCGGATGCTCGGCCAGCAGGTGGCCCAGGCGGATCGCCTCGTCGCACAGTTCGCGCCGGATCAGCCGCTCGGGCAGCGCCGAGCTGTAGCCTTCATTGAACAGCAGATAGACGATGCGCATCACCGCGGCGCGCCGCACCAGCAGCGCACGCAGAGGCGGCGTCTCGAGCGAAGGTGCGAGCTGGCGCAGGCGCTCGCGCCCGCGCGCCAGGCGCTTGTGAACGTTCTCCTCGCTGGTCAGCAGCCGCAGCGCGATCTCGCGCGTCGAGAAGCCGCACAGGATCTTCAGCGCCAGCACGAACTGGCTTTCCAGCGGGATCGCCTCGTCGGCGCAGACGAAGAGCAGCCGCAGCTCGTCGTCGGCAATCTCGCCCTCGAACCGCACCTTGGGTGGTTCGAGCGCGGCATCGGCAACGGGCACCGGCGGGCCGTCGTCGCCGGTCTCGGCGTGCAGCGAGACATCACGCTGCGCGCTGCGGCCCAGCTCGTCGAGCAGCCGGTTGCGCGCAACGCGGTACAGCCAGGCCATTGCGCTGTCGGGCGCGCCGCTGCGGCTCCACGCCGTGAGGGCGGCCATCAGCGCGCCCTGCACCGCGTCTTCCACCGATTCGGTGCGGTGAAAGCCGAACTCGCGCGACAGGCGCGCGACCAAGCGGCCGTACAGATGGCGGAACGCGTGCTCGACGAGCAGCGGTGCGCAGCCGGCGTTGACGGCCATCGATCGCGCGCCGAGGTCAGCCGAACCCCGGATCGGGCTTGGGCTTCAGTAGCCGGCCAGTTCGCGCACTTCGACGCTGGCACCAGGCATCGCGAGCACCGGGCACGACTTCGAGATCTCGACGGCGCGCTCGATGTTCGCCGCCTGCACGATGCTGTAGCCGCCCAGAACCTCTTTGGCTTCGACCCACGGGCCGTCGGTGGTCGAGCCGGCGCGCACGACCCGACCGGCCGGCTTCAGGCCGTCGCCCAGGTCGACGATCTCGTTCTTGAACTTCTCCTTCCACGCCACCCACTGGGCGTAGATCTGCTGCATCTCGGCGGCCGAGGGCGGATGCGCGTCGGCCTCTGGCGGGTTGCGGTAGGCGAGGAGGAACTTCGGGTGGGCCATGGTGGATCTCCTGATCGGGCCTGCAGCAAGAGTACTGCAGCCGATAGACGATCGACAGGGGCGGTTTCGGACAGCGGCGCAGCGCGGCCCGGCAAGAAGGCGATCAGCGGCAGCGGCGCGTGCTTGGCCCGCGGGCCGGCCAGGCATCGCCATCGTGGCGATGACGTTGCGGCGTTCGGCGGCGGCTCGCTCCCGCCTCGCGCGGCAGCCGCAGCTGCCTTCAAATCGGCGCTGTGCGCGCTACGAGCCAGGCCCTGGCCGCGCCGCTGACGCGCGGCGCGATCCGCTCGCGCACCGTGGCGTGGTAGGCGTTCAGCCACGCCATCTCGTCGGCGCGCATGAGGCTCCTGTCGATGCAGCGCGTGTCGATGGGGCACAGCGTCAGCGTCTCGAACGCGAGGAACTCGCCGAACGTGCTGCCCTCGCTGGTCTGCAGCGGCACGTTGAGCACCAGGTTCTCGATGCGCACGCCCCACTGGCCGGGCCGGTACACGCCCGGCTCGATGGAGGTGATCATGCCCGGCTCCATCGCCATGTTCGCGTCCGGGATCGTGCGGCTGATGCTCTGAGGCCCCTCGTGCACATTGAGGAAGTAGCCCACGCCGTGGCCGGTGCCGTGGCCGAAATCGAGCCCCTCGGCCCACAGCGGCGCGCGTGCGATGGCATCGATCATCGGGCTCAACGTGCCGCGCGGGAAACGCGTGCGCGACAGCGCCATCGTGCCCTTGAGCACCAGCGTGAAGTCGCGTTTCATCGCCGCGCTGGCGGTGCCGACCTGCCACACGCGCGTGATGTCGGTGGTGCCGCCGAGGTACTGGCCGCCGCTGTCGATGAGCAGCAGCCCATCGCCTTCGATCACCGCATGGCTCGAAGGCGTGGCGCGGTAATGCGGCATCGCGCCGTTGGCGTTGAAGGCGGCGATGGTGGAAAAGCTCGAGCCCACGAAGCCGGCGCGGCGTGCGCGCGAGGCACTGAGCTTCTCGTCGATGGTGAGCTCGGTGACCACGCCGTGCGGACGCGAGGGCGCCAGCGCTTCCTCCATCCAGGCGTAGAACTCGCACATCGCGGCGCCGTCTTCGATCATCGCTTCACGCACGTGCGCGGCCTCGGCATCGGTCTTGCGGCTCTTGGCCAGCGTGCTGGGGTTGATCGCCTCGACCACCTTGCAGGCCGCACCGACGCGCTGGCGAAAGCCGAAGGTCACGCGCTTGGGGTCGATGAGCAGCGTGTCGCGCTCGCCGAGCGCGGCGAGCGCGGCGCCGGCTTCTTCGTACGGGCGCAGCTCGACGCCGTCGGCGGCGAGTGCGGCGGCGAGCGCCGCGTCGACCTTGCCGGCGCCGGTGAACAGCCGCGCGTTGCACGCGCCCGGGGCCGCATCGGCGCTGTGCTGCAGCAGCAGGTGCGCCATGAAGACCGGGTTGTATTCGACGTCGCTGCCGCGCAGGTTGGTGATCCAGGCGATGTCGTCGACGGTGGAGACGAAGTGGTGGGTCGCGCCGTGCGTGGCCATCGCGGCGCGCACCAGTGCCAGCTTCTCGGCGCGCGAGCGCGGCGCGTGCGGTGGGTTGTGCGCGACCACCGGCGCCGTGGGCAGCGACGGGCGCGCGGGCCAGATCGCATCGAGCGGGTCACGCTCGGTCGCCAGTGCGATGCCGGCGGTGGTGAGACGCGCCTGCAGCTGCTGCGCGGCGGCCAGGCCCAGCACCTGGCCGTCGACGGCCACCGTGCCGCCGCGCGGCACGTTGTCGATCATCCACTCGATATGCGCGGGCGCCGCGGCGCTGGCGATGCGCACCAGCTCGATGCCGCTGCCTTGCAGCTCGGCCTCGGCCTGCTGCCAGTAGCGGCTGTCGGCAAAGAGGGCCGCGGCGCGCTGGCCGACCACCAGCGTGCCGGCCGAGCCGGTGAAGCCCGAGAGCCACTCGCGGCCTTGCCAGCGGCCGGGCAGGTACTCGGAGAGGTGCGGGTCGGCGCTGGGCACGAGCAGGGCGTCGATGCCTTCCTTGGCGAGCACCTCGCGCAACTGGGCGATGCGGGCGCGGAAGGGGGAGGTGCGGGTGTCCATCTGCGCTCCTGAAGAGTGCCGGTTTGAGTGCTCTGGGCATTCTAGGTGGGGCTGGTTTTTTGGGTGCATTTGGCTTGCTTCGCAGGCGCCGGGTCCCGCCCCGGCGGGCGGGTCACTTTCATTTGCTGGCCCAAATGAAAGTAACCAAAGCAAAGGGCCCGTACTCTGAAGAGCCTGTGCCTGCGAGCTGCCAACCGCGTGCACAAATGGTGGCCGCCGTGGGAGTGTGCAAGCGTGTCATTGGTGGTGCGGCAAGGTGCGCCTCGGCAGCAAACCGAAGCTGCCGCAGAAGTGCCGCGAGGGTCTTCCACGGCAACAACGATGGGCCCCGTGGGGCCGACGCAGACAGACCATGACAACCTGCCGAACAACCACCGTGGCCACCATTCGTGCACACGGTTGGCAGCTCGCAGGCACAACCTCTTCGACGACCAGGCCCTTTGCTTTGGTTACTTTCATTTGGGCCAGCAAATGAAAGTGACCCGCCCGCAGGGCGGAACCCTGCCGCCACCGCACACCAACACCCACCGCGGGAAGCGGCCCTGCCTGGGACTTTCCCGACCTGCCGGTGATCCGCACCGCCCTGGCGTTGACAGCCGGCGCACGATATGTGACTCTCACGGCACATATGATCCGCGCCGCGACGCCGACCCGCATCCGACGCCGCCAAAGGGCGACGGCGACGGCGACGGCGGCAGCCGCAGATGCCGATGCCCTCGACGCCGCCTTCTTCGCGCTGAGTTCCGAACTGCGCCGCCGCATGCTCGACGTGCTCAAGCGCGAGGCCGGCTGCAACGTCAACTTCGTCTGCGAACAGTTCGCCGGCGAGATCGGCCGCTTCGCGGTGATGAAGCACCTGGCGGCGCTGGAGCGCGGGGGGCTGGTCGTCTCGGCGCGCGAAGGGCGCGAGCGCCGGCTGTGGTTCGACGCCACGCCGATCCAGCTGATCCACGAGCGCTGGACCACCGAGTTCAGCGCCTACTGGGCCGCACGCCTCACGCGGCTGAAGTACGGCGCGGAGGGCGCCGAGGTGCACGCGCTGGCGGCGCGGGTGGATGGGAAGACCACCAAGACCCCAAAGACCACGAACAAGGAGCGCCGTCATGGCTGAAGCATCCACCGAGGGCGGCGACGCCGTGTTCCGCATCTTCATCCGTGCCGACATCCAGCGTGTGTGGCGCGAGCTCACGAAGACCGGCGAGGCGCAAGGCGCCGTCTTCAACGCCTGGCTGCACACCACCGGCCTGGTGCCCGGCGGCCGGCTGCAGATGCGCACCGGCAGCGGCAAGTACGTCATCGTCGATGGCGACGTGGTGGCGTTCGAGCCGCCCCACCGCTTCGTGCACACGCACCGCTTCACGCAGTACGACGACCCGGTCTGCCAGGTGAGCTACGAGCTCAAGCCGGTAGGCCAGGGGGCTGATGCGGGGGTCGAGGTCACGTTGCGCGTGATCGGCCTGCCTCCGGGCACCAAGACGGGCAAGAGCATGGCCAGCGGCGGCCACATGATCCTCGACACGCTGAAGGCCATCTGCGAGACCGGCCGCCCGTCGTTCGGCACGCGGCTCATGTACGGGATGTTCGCGCGCATGGAGTTCGTGCTGCCGGCGCGCACGCGCGCCGAGCACTGGCCGCTGCAGCGCCCGTGAGCGGCCACCGCGCCGCGAGGTTCGTGCACCTCACCCAACCACCCCCAACCACCATCATCCGGAGTAGAAGCCGATGGCCGACCCGCAAGCCGCGCTGCTGACCCAGTTGCGCAACATCCAGGCGAAGACCGGCAAGTCGATCGCTGCGCTGCACACCCTGCTTGCCGACACGGGCCTGGCCAAGGTGGGCGAAAAGCGCAGCTGGCTGATGGAGCAGTTCAAGCTCGGCTACGGCGACGCCAACACGGTGGCCCTGCTGGTGGGCAAGGTCCCGCCCGGGCTCGACGGCGCGCCGGCCGCGGCGCCCGCGCCGGAAGGTGGCGACCCGCTCGATGCGCTCTACGCCGGCCCCAAGGCCCACCTGCGCGAAGTGCATGAGGCCGTCATGAAAGTGGCGCGTGGCTTCGGGGAGTTCGAGGAAGCGCCGAAGAAGACGTACATCAGCCTGCGCCGCAAGAAGCAGTTCGCGATGGTGGGGCCGGCCACCAAGGACGCGGTCGAGGTCGGCCTGAACGCCAAGGACCTGCCGGTGCATGCGCGGCTGAAGGTGCTGCCGCCCGGCGGCATGTGCCAGGTCACCACGCGCATCGGCTCGGTGAAGGAGGTGGATGCGGTGCTGACCGGGTGGTTGAAGCAGGCGTTCGACGCGGCCGGCTGAGCGCTGGCCGAGGGCGCATGTTTCAAGGCGTTGAAGGGTCTTCGCGGTGGGGCTCGGGTTAGGTTCGGACTACTTCGACGCAGCCGGGTCCCGCCCCGGCCGCTGCGGAGTGGCAACCAAGTGGCAACGAAGTGGCAACCCCTCCCGTCATTGCCAACAGGAAAACAAGCCCCTCAAAGGTCGGTCCGCAACTTCCAGATCTCCGGAAACAACACCGTATCGAGCATCTTGCGCAGATAACCCACCCCGCTGGTGCCGCCCGTTCCGCGCTTGAACCCGATCACGCGTTCCACCGTCGTGACATGGCGGAAGCGCCACAGCCGGAAGGCGTCTTCCAGATCGGTGAGTTCCTCGCCCAGCTGGTACAGGTCCCAGTGCGCCTCGGGGTTGCGGTACACCACGAGCCACGCGGCCTCGACCTCGTCGCTGGCCGGGTAGGGCTGGGTCCAGTCGCGCGCCGTGTGGCTGGCCGGCACCGGCAGCCCGCGCCGCGCCAGCAGGCGCAGCGCCTCGTCGTACAGCGACGGCGCCACGTAGGCCGCGCGCACATGCGCCAGCAGGTCGGGCCGGTGTTCGTGCGGGCGCAGCATCGCCGCGTTCTTGTTGCCCAGGCTGAATTCGATGCAGCGGTACTGCCAGCTCTGGAACCCGCTGCTGTTGGCCAGGTAGGGCCGGATGGCGCTGTACTCCGGCGGCGTCATCGTGGAGAGCACGTCCCAGGCGTGCACCAGCTGTTCCATGATGCGGCTGACGCGCGCCAGCATCTTGAACGCCGGGGCCAGCCGGTCGCCGGCGATGTGGCCGATGGCGGCGCCGAGCTCGTGCAGCATCAGCTTCATCCACAGTTCGCTCGCCTGGTGCTGCACGATGAACAGCATCTCGTTGTGGTCGGGCGAGCGCGGGTGCTGCGCACTGAGCACCTGGTCCAGGTGCAGGTAGTCGCCGTAGCTCATGTCGGCGCTGAAGTCGAGCTTGGCGCCGTGGTGTTCGGTGGGGGGGCTCATGGGGGTTGGGCCTGCGAAGGCCGTGGTTCGCTCAGGTGACGGCGTGTCGGCGGTTGAACTCGGGCCGGCGCCACTCCTCGGCGGCCAGCACCTGGTGCACGTGCCCGGCGGCGTCCCACGCGTCGACGAAGCGCAGGTACAGCGGCGTGAAGCCGAAGCGCAGGATGTCGGCGGCGTCGGGCGGGTGCGCCGGGTCGCCGGCACGGAAGTCGCCGATCACGCCGCGTGCGATGAGCGCCTGCATGATCGCGTAGGCATGCGTGGCGTGCGAGAAGCAGACCTGGCTGCCGCGGCCGGCGTCGTCGCGTGGCGAAGCGAGCGTGAGCGCGGGGCACAGTGCCTCCACACGTGCGGCGAACAGGTGCGACAGCGCCAGTGACTTGGCGCGCAGCGCCGCCATGCCGCCATGCTGCTGCGCCGCCAGCAAGGTGTCCACGCCGCACTCGAGCGCAGCCATCGAGATGACTGCCGGCGTGCCGCACAGGTAGCGCGAGATGCCGGCTGCCGGTCGGTACCCGGGCGTGAACTCGAAGGGCGCGGCGTGCCCGATCCAGCCCGACAGCGGCTGCTGGAAGCGGCCCACATGCTTCGGGTGCACCCACACGAAGGCCGGCGCGCCGGGGCCGCCGTTGAGGTACTTGTAGCCGCAGCCCACCGCGAAGTCGGCGCCGTCGCGGTGCAGGTCCACCGGCACCGCACCGGCGCTGTGGGCAAGGTCCCAGATCACCAGGGCGCCGGCATCGTGCGCCGCGCGCGACAGCGCGGCCATGTCGTGCATCACGCCGTTGCGGTAGTTCACGTGCGTGAGCATCAGCACCGCGGTGCGTGCGTCCAGCGCCGAGGCGAGATCGGGTGCGTCGAGCAGCCGCAGCTCGAAGCCGCGCTCGCGCGCCAGCGACTCGGCGATGTACAGGTCGGTGGGGAAGTTGCTGCGCTCGGAGACGATGACGCGGCGGTCCGCCCCGGGCCCGGCGGCCACGCGCGCCATCGTCAGCGCCGCCGAGAGCACCTTGAAGACGTTGACGCTGGTCGAGTCGGTGACCACCAGCTCGCCGGGCGCGGCGCCCACCAGCCGCGCGATCTTGTCACCGATGCGCGAGGCCAGTGTCATCCAGCCGACGCTGTTCCAGCTGCGGATGAGGCCCTGGCCCCACTCCTGTTCGACCACCTCGCGCACACGCGCGGCAGTCGCCCGCGGCAGTGCGCCCAGTGAGTTGCCGTCGAGGTAGATCACGCCCGGCGGCAGCTCGAACAGATCGCGCAGCGGCGCCAGCGGATCGGCGGCGTCGAGCGCCGCGGCCTGGTCTCGGGTGGTGACTGAAGCGGGACGCATGGCTCCTCCAACAAGGCCTCCGGCCGCACTCCCGCGCGGCATGGCAGCGGACCGGTGACGCACCGGCGATGATAGGGCAAATAGTTGACACCTAAATCAATGGCTCGGCCTGCTCACATTGCCCTCCATCGCCACTGCAATCGATGCAGCACCGCCACTTGCACCGACAAGCCCCGAGCAACCACCAAGCCCACCCGATGTGCACACGGTTGCCGGCCCGAAGGCACAACCTCTTCGAAGTACAGGCCCTTTGCCTTGGTTACTTTCATTTGGGCCAGCAAATGAAAGCGACCCGCCCGCCGGGGCGGGACCCGGCAGCTTGGAGCAGCCACTCAGCTCCGCAGGCCAGCCTGCGCCCCGGCAAGCTGGCCGCCACCGCCGTAGGTCAGCCAGGCCCACAGGGCCTCCAGCGGCCCGCGCTCGTGGCGCTTCAGCCACCACAGGCTCCACGGCACCTGGATGACGAAGAAGATCGCCAAGCTGAGCACCAGGCCCCAGGCCGGCCCCACCTTCATCCACAGGCCGAAGCCCCAGTGCTGGAACAACACGAGGCAGATCGCCGTCTGCATCAGGTAGTTGGTCAGCGGCAGGCGGCCCGCGGCCTGCCAGGGGGTCAGCCAGCGCCGGCCGCCTGCGCTCTCGGCCGCGCGCACGATCAGCAGCACGTAGAAGCACATCATCGCCACGCGCGAAAGGCTGTAGCAGATGCTGCCCAGCAGCTTGATCGGCGATGGGCCGGGTGCGCGGTTCAGCTCGAAGATGAGCGCGAACGCCGCGCCGCACGCCAGGCCGATGGCCAGGGCCCACCACATCAGCCGGCGGATCTGCGGCATCAACTCGCCGGCGCGCTGCACCCAGCGCCGGCGGCCGGCCAGCACGCCGATCAGCATCGTCATGCCCAGCATCACGTACCAGCCGGCGGTGCCCCACAGGTTGAGCCAGTCGGTGTAGAAGTGGACCATCATGCGCGTGTTCTCGCGCACCATGTCGAGGTAGCTGCCGGCGCCGAAGGCGGCGTGGTTGCTGGCCTCGAAAGCCTGCGCGATGCGCACGCGCTCGGCGGTGATGGCCGGCGTGATGATCGCCAGCCGCGCCAGCCCGCTGACCGCCGGGTACACCAGGCAGGCGCCGATCAGCACCATCAGGCCGCGGTCGCTGACATGCCTCAGGCCCAGCACCAGCACGATGCCCAGCAGGGCGTAGTTGTGCAGCACGTCGCCGGGCCAGAACAGCAACGCGTGGATGACGCCGAAGGCCAGCAGCGCCAGCAGCCGCCGCAGGTACAGCGCGGTGGCGTGCGCCGGGTCGCGCTCTTGCATGCGCGCGTACTGGATGGTGAAGCCGATGCCGAACAGCAGGCTGAACATGCTGTTGAACTTGCCCGAGAACAGCGCCTCGCGCACCTGCTCGGCG
>JAEUPC010000213.1 GCA_016789865.1 Rubrivivax sp. | reverse complement strand
AGTGACGCATGCCGAAGAAATCAAGAGCAGCGGCCTGAAGGCCACGCTGCCGCGCATCAAGATCCTCGACGTCTTCCGCCACGCCGAGCGGCGCCACATGACGGCCGAGGACGTCTACCGCGCCCTGCTGGCCGAAGGCGCAGACGTCGGGCTGGCCACCGTCTACCGCGTGCTGATGCAGTTCGAGCAGGCCGGCCTGCTCACGCGCAGCAATTTCGAGAGCGGCAAGGCGGTCTACGAGCTCAACGAGGGGCAGCACCACGACCACCTCGTGTGCCTGGACTGCGGCCGCGTCGAGGAGTTCGTCGACGCCGACATCGAGCAGCGCCAGCGCACCGTGGCGCTGAACCGCGGCTTCGAGCTGCAGGAACACTCGCTGGCGCTGTACGCGCGCTGCACGAAGGCAGACTGCCCGCACCGACTGAAGTAGCGGCAGCGGGAAACGGCAGCCGGGCCGACCAGGCAGCCGGCTGCCCCGGGCACCGGTGCGCCGGGTCGGTGCGCCGGGTCGGTGCGCCGGATCGGTGCGCGGCCAGCCGCGCAGCCCGGCGGCCGGGTTCGGCGACGACCTACTTGTCGCCGCCTTCTTCCATCGCCTTCTGGTGCCGCGCGATGAACTCCTGGTAGGTGTCGATGCCGCGCAGCTGCAGCACCGTGTTGCGCACCGCCGCTTCCACCAGCACCGCAAGGTTGCGCCCGGCGTACACGGCGATCACCACCTTGCGCACGTCGATGCCCAGCACTTCCTCGTACAGCGGCTCGTAGGGCAGGCGCTCGAACTCGCGCTCCAGCGTGCTCTGGTGCACCAGGTGCACGATGAGCTGCAGCTTCATCTTGCGGCGCACGGCCGTCTCGCCGAAGATGGCCTTGATGTCCAGCAGGCCGATGCCGCGCACTTCGAGCAGGTTCTGCAGCAGGTCGGGGCAGCGGCCTTCGAGCGTGGTCTGGCTGGTGCGGAAGATGTCCACCGCATCGTCGGCCACCAGGCCGTGGCCGCGCGAGACGAGTTCGAGCCCGAGCTCGCTCTTGCCCAGGCCCGACTCGCCGGTGAGCAGCACCCCCAGGCCCAGGATGTCCATGAACACGCCGTGGCGCGTGGTGCGTTCGGCGAAGTGGCGGCCGAGGTAGCCGCGCACCACGTCGATGACGTGCCCGGCGGACTCCTGCGTCACGAACAACGGAATCTCCGCGCGGTCGCACATCGCCACCAGCCGGTCGGGCGCCACCTGGTCGTCGGCGACGATGAGCACCGGCGGCTCCAGCGTCACGATGCGCGAGATGCGGCGCTCGCACACCTCGGCGTCGCTGCCGGTGAGGTAGGCCACCTCCCGGCGACCGACGATCTGCACCCGGTAGGGGTGGATGTAGTTGAGATAACCCACCAGGTCGGCCGCCGAACGCGCGTCCCGGATGGCCTTCTCGTCGAAGCGCCGCTCTGGGTGGGCATGGCCGGCGATCCACTCCCAGCGCAGCGCCTGGCGATGCGCCTCGAACAGCGCCTCGGCGCTCATCGAGGTGGGTTTCATGGCGTCCTATCGCGGCCGGCGTGCGCCGAGGTCGGGGGGTGCCGGCCGGCGGTGGCGGCCCGCTGCCTTCGCCGAGCCCGCGGCCGCTGCGGCCATGGCCCGGTTCACGCCGTCGTCTTCAGCGGTTCCCAGTCGGAGATCAGCCGGTGCACGGCCGCCGCCTCGGGCTCGGTCTTCAGGCGCTCGCGCAGGTCGCGATCGCTGAGCATCTCGGCGATCTCCGAGAGGATCTCCAGGTGGCGCTGGGTGGCCGCCTCGGGCACCAGCAGGAAGATCAGCAGCAGCACCGGTTCGTCATCCGGCGCGTCGAACGGAATCGGCTGCGCCAGGCGGACCACCGCGGCCAGCGGGTTCTTCAGCCCCTTCACGCGCCCATGCGGGATGGCCACGCCGTGGCCCAGGCCCGTGGAGCCCAGCCGCTCGCGCGCGAACAGGTTGTCGGTGACCGTGCTGCGCGCGATGGCGTGCTGGTTCTCGAACAGCAGCCCGGCGTGCTCGAACACGCGCTTCTTGCTGGTGGCCTCCACATTCACCAGCACATTGCCGGCGGGCAGGATGGCAGCAAGACGGTTCATCGGGACCTGTCCTGTCGCAGCGCGGCGCCGGGAAGGCGCCCGGGGCACTGCGACCTTAGGGGTTGCGAGGCCGAGGATCATAGACCTCGACCCCCGGCGCGCGCCCTCGGAGCAGCCCCACGATCCCGCGGCAGATCAAGAAATGCGGCATTGCAGCAACAGTGATTGCGGGGCATGAAACCGCCCCGCCGCCGCACCCTCCGAAGTACCGGGGCGCCGCCCCTCCCCCCGCAGGGCCTACTCGGCGCCAGCCTCCCACCGCTTGGCTGCCGTGTGGTGGTGGTCCTGCACCCGGTCCTTGTGGCGCATCACCTGGCGGTCGAGCTTGTCCATCAGCTGGTCGATCGCCGCGTACAGGTCTTCATGGCTCTGCTCGACGAAGATGTCGCGGCCCTTGACGTGCAGCGTTACCTCGGCGCGCTGCCTTCGTTCCTTCTCCTTGAGCTTCTCGACCGTCAGCAGCACGTTCACGTCGACCACCTGGTCGAAGTGCCGCGTCACCCGGTCCAGCTTGGTCAGTACGTACTCGCGCAGTGCCGGGGTGACTTCGAGGTGGTGGCCGCTGATCGTCAGGTTCATCAGAAACTCCTTGGGCAACAGCAGGTCGTCCCGCGGCCAGTGCGGCCGCAGGGCGTGCGGGGAAGCGGTTGGGAGATGGGAGCGTTCGCCGTGGCCGCAAGGGCACACGAACGCAGGCGGGAAGGCAGGGGGAGCAAAGGCGGCGCGAGCAAGAACCCGGCGGGGTCGGCACCTGCGCGCCGGTGCCTTGCCGGTGCGATCCAGTTTGCCCCCGATCGACATGGCTGACAAGCGGCATCAGTCGCATCGGGGAATGCCTTGCACGCTCGCTTGCGGGGTTAACCTTGTGGATTGCACCGCGCCGATGGCCGGATGGGCCGGCCGACCCGCGTGCCGGGTTGTGCCGGATGTGCCGGATGCGCCACCCACCCCGACCCTAGAATGAATTTTCGAGAACCCCCGGCGCGCCCAGGGACGCGCAACAACTCCATGAAGCTGATCGGCGCATTGACCAGCCCTTACGTGCGCAAGGTGCGCATCGTGATGGCGGAGAAGAAGCTGGACTTCCAGCTCGTGCTGGAAGACGTCTGGGCCAGCGATGCCATCCTGGCAAGCAACCCGCTGGGCAAGGTGCCGTGCCTGGTGATGGAAGGCGGCGAGGCGGTGTTCGACTCGCGCGTCATCGTCGAGTACCTCGACACGCTGTCCCCGGTGGGCAAGCTGATTCCGGCCACCGGCCGCGAACGCGTGGAGGTGCGCACCTGGGAGGCCCTGGCCGACGGCCTGCTCGACGCGTGCGTCGCCGCGCGCCTGGAGGCCAACTGGCCCGGGCGCAAGGAAGGCGAGCGCAGCGCGGCGTGGATCGCCCGCCAGATGTCGCGCGTGGATGCCGCACTCGAAGCGATGAGCCGCGGCCTGGCCGACAAACCCTGGTGTGCAGGCAACCACTTCACCCTTGCCGACGTGGCGGTGGGTTGCGCGCTGGGCTACCTCGACTTCCGCTTCGCATCGCTGGACTGGCGCGCACGTCACGCCAATCTGGCGCGGCTGGGCGACAAGCTCGCCGCGAGGCCGAGCTTCATCGACACGTTGCCGCCCAAGGGCTGAGAGGCAGGCGGGCCGGCAGCCGCCGCTGTCTGGTCGAGGGCCGCCACGGCAACTGCCGTGGTCGCTTTCAATCGCCAACAAGTTCCACCGCATCGCGGGGGCGCCGCCTTGGCGGCGCCGTGAGAATCCCCGCCGCCGGGCCCGTTCGCTGGCCATGCGCCAGCCGATGCGCCAGCCCCGTCGGCAGGCGCGTGGTGTCTACTCTCCCGGCCATGGAGGGATGCATGCACCGCCCCGCTCGCGCCGGCCAAGACGAGACCCTGTCCGACTCCACGCGGCCCTGGCCGCCACGCGCAGCACCAAGGCGATGCAGCGGCGGCACCCTCGCGTGGCTTGCCGCCCTCGCGGCGGGAATTTCGGCCGCGCTGGCGCCGGTGCAGGGTGCGCAGGCCGCGCGCGTCACCTCCGTCTCGCCGCAGGGCGAGGTGGGCGTGGTGCGGCAGGTCGTGGTGCGCTTCGGCAGCCCGGCCATCAACGCTGGCGAGCCGCGCGCGGCCGCCCCGTTCAAGCTCAGCTGCAACGGCGCCACCCCCGCCGGGGATGGCCACTGGGCCGACGAGCGCCGCTGGGTGTTCGACCTTGCCGAGCCGCTGGCTGCCGGCCAGCGCTGCACGCTGCACGCCGACCCCGGATTCCGCGCGCGCGGCGGTGCGCCGCTGGAAGGCCCCACCGAGTTCGCCTTCAGCACCGGCGCGCCGGTGGTGCTCTCGGTACAGCCCTCCCCCGGCGCAAGGATCGAGGAGGACCAGCACTTCCTCGTGCGGCTCAATGGCGCGGTCGACCCGGCCAGCGTCGCGCGCCACGCCTGGTGCGAGGCCGAGGGCCTGGGCGAGCGCATCGCGCTGCGGGTGGTGGAGGGCGCACTGCGCGATCAGGTGCTGGGGCGCCACGGCCGCGGGCGGGCGGCCGGCGCACCGGCGCGCGACACGCGCGCACTGCTGCTGGCCTGTCAGCGCGTCTTCGCGCCGGAAGCGCGGGTGCGCCTGGTGTGGGGCACCGGCATCGCCAGCGCGGCTGTGCCGGGGCAGCCCGCGCTGCTCACGCGCGACCGCCAGCAGTGGCAGTGGCAGGTGCGCCCGCACTTCCTGGCTGAGTTCAGCTGCGAGCGCGAGAGTGCTGCCGCCCCCTGCCTGCCGCTGCGCCCACTGACGCTGCGCTTCAACGCGCCGGTGCCGCGCGAGCTGGCGGCCGCCGCGCGCCTGCTCCCCGTTGCCGGCGCAGGCGCGGCCGCGCCGGCGCCGGTGGCACCCCGCCTCGACGACGAAGACCGCCGCGCGCCCACGTTGTCCGAGGTGCGCTTTGCCGCGCCGTTGCCCGAGAACACGCGCTGGCGGCTCACGCTGCCCGAAGGCCTGATCGACGACGCCGGCCGGCCGCTGGCCAACGCCGCCAGCTTTCCGCTGGAGGTGGCCACCGGCGGGCTGCCCCCGCTGGCCAAGTTCGCGGGCGCCCCGTTCGGCATCGTCGAGGCGGGCCCGGCGCCCGGCGAACCGGCGCTGCTGCCGTTGACGCTGCGCCACGTGCAGGCCGATCTTTCCGGCGCGACCACCGGCGGCCAGGTGGCCGTCAAGCGCCTGCCCAACGATCAGACCGACGCCGCGCTGCTGGCCTGGATCGCCCGCGTGCAGCGCTGGCACGAGCGTCCGTTGCCGGCCAAGGAGGCCGGGCTGCCGCCGTCGCAGTGGACCGAGACCATCACCGAGACCCAGACGCTGGCCGACGGCCGCACGCGCACCCGCAACATCCCGCGTGAGCGCACGGTGCCCTCGCGCGAGCTGTCGATCTTCGTCGGCGAGACCGACGTGCGCCGCGCCGAGCTGCCCCAGCTCAAGGACCTGAAGGACAGCCCGCCACGCGCCACCGAGGTGCTGGGTGTGCCGCTGCCGCAGCGCGGCTACCACGTCGTCGAGGTCAGCTCGCGCATCCTTGGCGAGAGCCTGCTGGCCAAGCGCGAGCCGATGTTCGCGCGCACCGGGGTGCTGGTCACCAACCTGGCGGTGCACTTCAAGAAAGGCCGCAGCTCCAGCCTCGTGTGGGTGACCACGCTCGACCGCGGCCGGCCCGTGGCCCGGGCGCGCGTGGCCGTCAACGATTGCCGCGGCCAGCCGCTGTGGAGCGGCCTCACCGACGCGCAGGGCCTGGCGCGCATCGACCGCGGCTTCGACGTCGCGTTGAACGACGACGACGAGCGCTGCCTCACCGGCGACGGCCTGTTCGTCACCGCGCGGGCGCAGGGCACGGGCAGCAGCAGCGGGGCCGAGGACCTCGGCTTCGTGTTCAGCCGCTGGGCCAAGGGCATCGAGCCGTGGCGCTTCAACGCCAGCCTGGCCAGCGGCACCGCCCCCGACCGGCGCGCGCACACGGTGTTCGACCGCGAACTGCTGCGCCGCGGCGAGACGGTGTCGATGAAGCACTTCGTGCGCGACGAAACCGAGCGCGGCCTCGCCTACACCGCGCCCGAGCACCTGCCCGACACGCTTGTCGTCACCCATGTGGGCAGCGGCGAGGAGGCAGCCACGCAGCCGCTGGCCTGGGCACGCGGGCCCAACGGCGCGGCGCGCTCGGCGCTCAGCCAGTGGATGGTGCCGAAGAACGCCGCGCTCGGCGTGTACGACGTGGCGCTGCGGCGCGGCGAGCGCACGCTGCAAAGCGGCAGCCTGCGCGTCGAGGAGTTCCGCGTGCCACTGGTCGATGCGCGGCTGGCGGCGCCGAACGCCCAGAAAGGCGCGCAAATCGCCCCCGGCGAGGTGGCCTTCGAGGCGCAGCTCAACGCGATGGCCGGCGGCCCGATGCCCGCGCTGCCGCTGGCCTTGTCGGCGGTGCTGCGCGACAGCGAACCGCGCTTTGCCGGCTTCGAGGACTTCAGCTTCAACGCCCACGACCGCAGCCGCGACGAGGAAGAAGCCGCCGGCCCTGCCGAGCACGAGCCCGGCACGCGCACCGTGGCCCGCCAGCTGCCGGCCCGCACCGACGCGCGCGGCGCCGCGCGCCTGGTGGTGCCGCAGCTGCCTGCGTTGCGCGGCCCGGCCGAGCTGCTGGCCGAGATGAGCTTTGCCGACCCCAACGGCGAGACGCAGACCGTGGCGCGCCGCGTCAAGCTGTGGCCGGCGGCCGTGGTGGTGGGCATTCGCGCGCCCGACTGGGCGGCACACCGCGGCGCCGCCCGCTTCACCGCGGCCGTGCTGGACACCGAGGGCAGGCCGCTGGCCGGCCGCGCCGTCGAGGTGGCCGGCCGCGCACACCAGACGATCTCGACGCGCAAGCGCATCGTCGGCGGCTTCTACGCCTACGACAACCAGCGGCGCACGCAGGAACTGGGCACGCTGTGCAGCGGCAGCACCGACGCGCAGGGGCGCCTGAACTGCGACGCGCGCGTCGAGCACGGCGGCGAGGTCGAACTCGTCGCCCGCGCGAAGGACGATGCCGGCCGCACCAGCCAGGCCAGCACCACGGTGTGGGTGGTGAGCGAGGAGCGCATGTGGTTCGGCCAGGGCAACGACGACCGCATCGACGTGCTGCCCGAGAAGCGCGAGCTCGAACCCGGCCAGACCGCGCGGCTGCAGGTGCGCATGCCCTTCCAGCACGCCACGGCGCTGGTGACGGTGGAGCGAGAAGGCGTGGTCGACGCACGCGTGGTGGCGCTGTCGGGCCGCGAGCCGGTGATCGAGCTGCCCATCCCGCCGGTGCCACCCGGCACGCAGGCCGCCGCGAGCTGGTCGCCCAACGTGATGGTGGGTGTGCTGCTGCAGCGTGGCCGCCTGCGCGAGGCGCCGTGGTGGAGCCTGTTCACCTGGGGCTGGCGCCAGCCGGCCGAGTGGTGGCGCGCCTTCCGCTTCGAGGGCAAGGAGTGGCGCGCACCCTCGGCCACCGTGGACCTCGCCAAGCCGAGCTTCAAGTTCGGCGTGGCGCAGCTGCGCATCGGCAGCGCGGCGCATCGCCTCGACGTGAAGGTCACCACGCCGCAGGCGCAGTACAAGGTGCGCGAGAAGGTGGCGGCCACCGTGCGCGTCACCTGGCAGGGCCAGCCGCTGGCCGGTGCCGAGGTGGCCTTCGCCGCCGTCGACGAGGGCCTTCTGGCACTGGCCGAGAACAAGAGCTGGGACCTGCTGGGCGGCCTGTTGCGCGAGCGCCCCTGGGGCGTGGAGACCGCCACCGCGGTGAGCGAGGTGATCGGCCGCCGGCACTACGGCCGCAAGGCGCTGCCCCCAGGCGGCGGCGGCGGGCGCAACCCCACGCGCGAGCTCTTCGACACGCTGCTGCTGTGGCGCGGCAGCGTCGCCCTCGATGCCGACGGCCAGGCCCGCATCGAGGTGCCGCTGAACGACTCGCTGACCAGCTTCCGCCTCGTCGCGCTGGCCGATGCCGGCGCCGACCGCTTCGGCCAGGGCCATGCGGTGGTGCGGGTGTCGCAAGACCTGCAGATGCTGCCGGGCCTCGCGCCGCTGGTGCGCGAGGGCGACCGCATCGAGGCCGGCTTCACGCTGCGCAACAGCACCGCGCGCGCGATGCAGGTCAAGGCCACCCTGGCCGGCAACGCCATGGCGGCCCCCGGCAGCGCCACCGGAGCCCCTGCCACGCCCGCGGTGGCCTTGCCGGCGCAGCCCACCCACACGGTGCAGCTTGCCGCCGGCGCGGCCGCCGAGGTGCGCTGGTTGGTGGAGGTGCCCGCCGGCGCCACGCGCATCGACTGGCAAGCCGGCGCCGAAGAGGCCGGCGCCCCGGCCGCCGCGGCGCGCGACAGCGTGAAGGTGGTGCAGGCGGTGGCGCCGGCGGTGCCGCTGCGCGTGCTGCAGGCGTCGCTGCGGCCGCTGGAAGGCAGCGCCTCCGTCCCGGTGGCCGCCCCGGCCGACGCGCTGCCCGGCCGCGGTGGCCTGCAGGTGGTGTTGCAGCCCAGGTTGTCCGGGGCACTGCCGGGCCTCAGGCGCTTCTTCGAGACCTACCCCTACACCTGCCTGGAACAGAAGGCCTCGCGGGCCATCGGCCTCGGCGACGAAGCCGCCTGGAAGACGCTGGCCGATGAGCTGCCGGGGTATCTCGACAGCGACGGCCTGGCCTACTACTTCCCCGCCGCGCCGGGCAGCGCACCGCGCGGCAGCGACCGCCTCACGGCGCATGTGCTGGCCGCCGCGCACGAAGCCGGCTTCGCGCTGCCCGAAGGCCCGCGCCGCGCCATGCTCGACGGCCTGGCCGCCTTCGTCGAAGGGCGGCTGGAGCGCCGGTTCGCGGCCCCGCGCCCCGACCTCGACGTACGCAAGCTCGCTGCGCTGGAGGCGCTGGCGCGGCACGGCCGCGCCGACGCGCGCTGGTGGGGCTCCGTCGCCTTCACTCCCGCCGCGTGGCCCACCTCGGCGCTGCTGGACGCCTGGGGCGCGCTCGCCCGCTCGCCGCAGGCCCCCGAACGCGACGCGCGCCTGGCCGAGGTGCAGCGCATGGTGCGCAGCCGCCTCACCGAAGGCGGCACGACGCTGCGCTTTTCCACCGAGGCCGACGACGACCAGTGGTGGTGGCTGATGGAAAGCGCCGACGGCAACGCCGCGCGGCTGGTGCTGGCCGCGCTCGGCGCGCCGGGCTGGAAGGAAGACGTGCCGCGGCTCGTCAACGGCGCTCTCGCCCGCCAGAAGGGCGGCGCGTGGCGCACGACGACGGCCAACCTGTGGGGCGTGCTGGCGCTGCAGCGCTTCGGCAAGGTCTTCGAGGCCGAGCCGGTGGGCGGCCGCAGCGTGGTGGAACTCGGCGGCGCGGCGCGCACCCTCAACTGGCCCCCGCCCTCAGCCACCCCCGCGGCGGCGCCCGCGGGCCCGGCGGGTGCGCAAGCCCCGGGCCACACCGCCGCCGCGGGCACCTTGTCGCTGCTGTTGCCCTGGCCCGCGCAGCCCGCCGCGCTGGACGTGCGCCACGAAGGCCCGGGCCGGCCCTGGCTGACGGTGCAGTCGCTGGCCGCCGTGCCGCTGAAGGCGCCGTTGTTCGCCGGCTACCGCATCGCGCGCACGGTCAGCGCGGTGCAGCGCAAGCTGCCCGACGCCTGGAGCCGTGGCGACGTACTGCGCGTGCGGCTGGAGATCGATGCCACTGCCGACATGGCCTGGGTGGTGGTGAGCGACCCGCTGCCGGCGGGCGCGGCACACCTGGGCACCGGCCTGGCGCGCGACTCGGCCATCGCCACGCAGGGCGAGCGCCGCGAAGGCGCCGCCTGGCCGGCCTACGAGGAGCGCGCCTTCGAGGCCTACCGCGCCTATTACGCCTGGCTGCCGCGCGGGCGCCACGTGGTCGAGTACACGCTGCGGCTGAACAGCGCCGGCCGCTTCGGCCTGCCGCCGACAAGGGTGGAGGCGATGTACGCCCCCGAGAGCTTCGGCGAGCTGCCGCTGGCGGCGCTCGACGTGCGGCCGTGAATCCGCTGCCGCCGGCCTTTCGACCGTGCGCGCCGGGTCGTTCGGGTGCCGCGGCCCGCACGAAAGCGGCCAGGCCATGAGCAACCGCGCCCGGGCCGCCATGGCGCTCGCCGCGCTCATCGTGGCGGCAGCCGCGGCGCCCGCCCGCGCGCTGCCCAGCTTCGACGAAGTGCGCGCAGCGCACCGCCCGAGCGACATTGCCCTGCTCGACCGCCACGGCGTGCCGCTCCAGTGGGTGCGCACCGACCCCCACGTGCGCCGCGGCCCGTGGGTGCCGCTCACCGAGACCAGCCCGGCGCTGCGCGAGGCCATCGTGCTCAGCGAGGACCGGCGCTTCTGGGCCCATGGCGGCGTCGACTGGCGCGCGCTGGCTGCCAGCGCCTGGGCCAATGCCTGGAACACGCGCACGCGCGGCGCCAGCACCGTGACGATGCAGCTGGCCGGCCTGCTGGACACCGACCTTGCCCGCCCGGCCGGCGGCCGCAGCGTGCCGACCAAGCTCGCGCAGATCGTGCGCGCGCAGCAGCTGGAGGCCCGCTGGACCAAGGCGCAGATCCTCGAGGCCTACCTGAACCTGGTGCCGCTGCGAGGCGAGCTGGTGGGCCTGAGCGCGGCGTCGCAGCAGCTGTTCGGCAAACATGCCAGCGGGCTCGATGCGCTGGAGGCCGCGGCGCTGGCCGTGCTGGTACGCGCGCCCAACGCCGGCGCCGACGCGGTGAGCCGCCGCGCCTGCGAGCTGCTGCGCCAGCAGCACGCGCCGCTCATGCCGAGCGCTCCGGCCGGCCCTGCGCCACCGTCGGCCGGGGCGGCGGCCGCGGCGCGCAGCGACCCGCCCCCTTCCCCCGCCGCGGCCACGGACACCGCGCCCTGCGCAGGTGTGGCCACCACCGTCGCCCAGGCGCTCGCGCGCCGGCCCGGGCCCCCGCTGGGCGAAGCGCTGGCCCCGCACCTGGCGCGGCGCATGGCGCGCGACGCAGCGGCTGCCGCGGCCGCGGGTGCTGCCGCAGTGCCGCCGCCCACTGCACTGCGCAGCACGCTGCACGCCGGCATGCAGCGCTTCGCCCGTGCCGCGCTGCGCCGCCAACTGGCCGAGCTGCGCGGCCGCGATGTCGAAGACGGCGCGCTGGTCGTACTCGACAACATCAGCGGCGAAGTGCTGGCCTGGGTGGGCTCGGCCGGCCACGCCACCTCGGCCGCCGCCGAGGTGGACGCGGTGCTGGCGCGGCGGCAGCCGGGCTCCACGCTCAAGCCGTTCGTCTACGCGCTGGCGCTGGAAAGGCGGCTGGTCACCGCGGCCAGCCTCATCGACGACTCGCCGCTGCAGCTGGCCGCCGGCGCCGCGGGCCTGTACACGCCGCGCAACTACGACCACACCTACCGCGGCAGCGTCACCGTGCGCGAGGCGCTGGCCGGCAGCCTGAACGTGCCCGCGGTGCGGGTGGCCGCGATGCTCGGCCCCGAGGCCCTGTTCGAGCGGCTGCAGGCCGCCGGCCTCGGGCTGGCCCGCGATGCCGCCCACCACGGGCACGCCCTGGCGCTGGGCAGTGCCGACGTGACGCTGCTGGACCTGGCCAATGCCTACCGCACTCTCGCCAACGGCGGGCGGCATGCGCCGGTGCACTGGGAGGCCGCCTCGGGCCGCCGCGTTGCGCGACACGCTGTCGGGCAACCCCCGGCGCCCTCGGGCGTTGCCGCGCCGGCCACCGCCCCCGTGCCGCCACGCCCACGGCAGGTGTTCAGCCCCGAAGCGGCGTGGCTCGTGACGCACATCCTGGCCGACCCGGCGGCACGCGCGGCCGCCTTCGGCCTGGACAGCCCGCTGGTCACGCGCGGCTTCGCCGCCGTGAAGACCGGCACCAGCAAGGACATGCGCGACAACTGGTGCGTGGGCAGCACCGACCGCTTCACCGTCGCGGTGTGGGTCGGCAACGCCAGCGGCCGGCCGATGCACGGCGTCAGCGGGGTCGGCGGCGCCGCCCCGGTGTGGCGCGAGGTGGTGGCGCAGCTGCACGCGGGCCTGCCCGTGTCGCTCCCGCCGCCCGCGCCGGCCACCCTGGTGGCCGCCGAGCGCGAGTGGTTCATCGCCGGCACCGAGCCGGCCGGCCGGCCGGCCGCCGCCGCGGGCCCGGCCGCGCGCGCCGCGCCCTTCGGCATCGAGTCGCCGCGCGACGGCACGGTGATTGCGCTGGACCCCGAGATCCCGCCGTACACCCAGCGCGTGGTCTTCCGCGGCGCCGCGGGGCAGTGGTTTCTCGACGGGCGCGCGCTCGGCCGGGGCACGCGCATCGAGTGGCTGCCGAGCGCGGGCCGCCACCGGCTGGTGCGCCGCGACGCGGCCACGGAGGACCGGGTCGAGTTCGAGGTGCGGGTGCCGCCGGTGCGCGCGGCGCGCACGGGTGGCACGGGTGGCACGGGTGGCACCAGCGGCACGAGCAGCACGGGCGGCACGGCCGGCGCATCGACCCTGCCCGCCATCGGCCCGCAGCGGCCGCCGGGCGGCGCCGCTACGCCGAGCCCGGGCTGAAGATGCGCTCGGCGGCGGCGTCGATGACGATGCCGCACACGCTGTACAGCAGCGAGCCGATGAGCGCAGCCCAGAAGCCGTCGACGTTGAAGCCGTCCAGCGCCCAGGCCGCGGCCCAGAACATCAGCGCGTTGATCACGAAGAGGAACAGGCCCAGCGTCAGCAGCGTCACCGGCAGCGTCAGCAGCACCAGCAGCGGGCGCACGAGGGTGTTGAACAGGCCGATCACCAAGGCCGCCAGCAGCGCCGCGGTGAAGCTGTCCACCCGCACGCCCGGGTACACATGGGCCACCAGCAGCAGGGCCGCAGCCAGGAGCATCCAGCGCACCAACGTCTTCATGCGAGCAGCATAGCGTGGCGAGAAAGCTGCTTTCACCTAGGAAAAACCTTCTCTTCTCCTAGGAAGCGCATTACCATCGCGCCTGCCCGGAAGTCCTACGGCGAACGGGGCCCCTCGCGCAGAGCACCACGAAGCACGAGCAAGAGCCCCGCCAGCAGCCTCACGCGACATGTCGCTGAAGCTGCCGAAAAGAGGGTCCGGCATCCGACTCAACCATTGACGGAGATCACTCACATGGCAACTGCGAAGAAAGCTGCGAAGAAGGCCCCGGCCAAGAAGGCCGCCACCAAGAAGGCGCCGGCCAAGAAGGCCGCGGCGAAGAAGGCCCCCGCGAAGAAGGCCGCCACCAAGAAGGCTGCGCCGGCGAAGAAGGCCGCCACCAAGAAGGCCGCGCCGGCGAAGAAGGCCAAGGCCCCGGCGAAGAAGCGCACCCCGAGTGCCGCCTTCATGAAGCCCATGACCCCCAGCGCCGCGCTGGCCGCCGTCATCGGCGACCGCGCCCTGCCGCGCACCGAGGTCACCAAGAAGGTCTGGGACTACATCAAGAAGAACGGCCTGCAGGACAAGGTCAAGCGCACGATGATCAACGCCGACGCCAAGCTCAAGGAAGTGCTGGGCAAGGCGCAGGTCTCGATGTTCGAGATGACCAAGGCGATCAGCTCGCACCTGAAG
>JAEUPC010000115.1 GCA_016789865.1 Rubrivivax sp. | reverse complement strand
CTTGCTCAAGGCCGAGCAGGTGGGCTTCATCCTGCGCGACTGCAACGTGCGGGTGCTGGTCACCTCGCCCGAGCGCCTGGCGGGCCTGCAGGAAGAGCTGGGCCGTTGCCCCGACCTCGCGCATGTGGTGCTGACCGATCGGCCCGCCGGGCTGGCGGTGCCCGCACCCCTGGTGCTGCACGACTGGCGCGCGCTCGACGGCGGTGGTGCGCGCGGTGCGCGCGTCGTCGACACCGACATGACGGCCATCCTGTACACCAGCGGCAGCACCGGCCGCCCCAAGGGCGTGGTGCTGTCTCACCGCAACATGGTGGCCGGGGCCAAGAGCGTGGCCTCGTACCTGGGCAACCATGCGGGCGACACGCTGCTGGCGGCGCTGCCGCTGTCCTTCGATGCCGGCTTCAGCCAGCTGACGACGGCCTTCCACAGCGGCGCGCGCGTGGTGCTGCTGAACTACCTGCTGCCGCGCGACGTGTTGAAGGCCATGGAACGCGAGAAGGTCACCGGGCTGACCGCGGTGCCGCCGCTGTACATCCAGCTCACCGGGCTCGAGTGGCCCAAGGGCATCGATACGCACCTGCGCTACTTCGCCAACACCGGCGGCCGCATGCCGCGCGAGACGCTCAACGCGCTGCGCCAGCGGGTGCCCGGCGCCAAGCCGTTCCTCATGTATGGCCTGACCGAAGCGTTCCGCTCCACCTACCTGCCGCCCGAAGAGGTGGACCGCCGCCCCGACAGCATCGGCAAGGCGATCCCCAACGCCGAGATCCTCGTGCTGCGCGAAGACGGCACCGAGTGCGCGGCCGACGAGCCGGGCGAGCTCGTGCACCGCGGCGCGCTGGTGGGCATGGGCTACTGGGGCGACGCCGAGAAGACCGCCGAGCGCTACAAGCCGCTGCCCGCGGGTGTCGGTGGCCGCGAGGCGGGGCTGATGCTGCCGGAGGTGGCCGTCTTCTCCGGCGACAACGTGCGCCGCGACGCCGAGGGTTATCTCTACTTCATCGGCCGCCGCGACGAGATGATGAAGACCTCCGGCTACCGCGTCAGCCCCACCGAGGTGGAAGAGGTGCTCTACGGCACCCGGCTGGTCGGCGAGTGCGTGGCCTTCGGTGTCGACGACGCGCGGCTGGGGCAGTCCATCCAGGTCATCGCCACGGCGCCCGACGGCGGCGACACCGTCGAGGTTGACAAGCTGCTGGCCGAGTGCAAGCGCCTGATGCCCGCCTACATGGTGCCGCACGGCGTGCAGCCGATGAAGGGGCCGCTGCCGCGCAACCCCAACGGCAAGATCGATCGCAAGCTGCTGGCCACGCGCTGGGTCGAGGCGCGTGAGCAGGCCGACGCCGGTGCCGCGGTCTCCGTGGTTGCGCCGGAAACCGCCCGGGCCTGAAGGGCCCGACCCGAGGACGCGATGACGACCAACCTCGCCGCGGGCGCGCCGCCCGTCGCCCGCCCCGTTCATGTGCCGATGGACCAGTTCGCCGTGCGCGACGGTGAGCTGGTGGTCGGCGGCATGAAGCTCACCACGCTCGCCGCGCGTGTGGGCCACACCCCATTCTTCGCCTACGACCGCAGCCTGCTGCGCGCCCGCGTCGCCGAGCTGCGCGCGGCGCTGCCCACCGCCGTGAAGCTGCATTACGCGATGAAGGCCAACCCGATGCCGGCGCTGGTGGCCTTCATGGCCGGGCTGGTCGACGGCATCGATGTCGCCTCGGCCGGCGAGCTGAAGGTGGCGCTGGACGCCGGCGCGGACCCGGCCGAGGTCAGCTTGGCCGGCCCCGGCAAGCGCGACCCCGAGCTGCGCCAGGCGGTGGCCGCGGGCGTGCTGGTCAATGTCGAGTCGATGCGCGAGCTGCCGGTGCTGGCCACCGCCGCACGCGAGATCGGGCTCGTCGCGCGCGTGGCGCTGCGCGTCAACCCCGACTTCGAGCTCAAGGGCTCGGGCATGAAGATGGGCGGCGGGCCCAAGCAGTTCGGCGTCGATGTCGAGGTGGTGCCCGAGCTGCTGGCGTGGATCGCCCGCGAAGGCCACGGCGTTCTCTCGTTCGAAGGCTTCCACCTCTTCTCGGGCTCGCAGAACCTGAAGGCCGAAAGCATCTGCGAGGCGCAGCGCAAGAGCTACGAGCTCGCGCTCAGGCTGGCCACCGACGCGCAGCTGCCGGTGCGCTTCCTGAACCTGGGCGGCGGTTTCGGCATTCCCTACTTCCCGGGCGATGTGCGGCTGGACCTCGCGCCCATCGGCGCCAACCTTGCGGCGCTGGTCGAACGCGCGCGGCGCGAGATGCCAAAGGCGCACCTGGTCATCGAGCTGGGCCGCTACTTCGTCGGCGAGGCCGGGGTCTACGTCACGCGCATCGTCGACCGCAAGGTCTCGCGCGGGCAGGTGTTCCTGGTGGCCGACGGCGGCATGCACCACCACCTGGCGGCCTCGGGCAACTTCGGCCAGGTGGTGCGCAAGAACTACCCGGTGGCCATCGGCAACCGGATGGGCGCGGCCGCTACCGAACCGGCCTCGCTGGTGGGCCCGCTGTGCACGCCGCTGGACCTGCTCGCCGACCGCATGGCGCTGCCCGTGGCCGATGTCGGCGACCTCGCGGTGGTGTTCCAGTCCGGCGCGTACGGCGCAAGCTCGAGCCCGCGCGACTTCCTCGGCCACCCCGACTGCGTCGAAGTGCTGGTGTAGAACGCGCAGCGCGCCGCAAGAGCGGCGCGCCCCGCGTTTCGACCAACATGCCGACGACCCACCGCCCCGTCCTGGCCCTGCACGGCGGCTGCGGCACGCCCGCCGAGAGCGAACTCAGCCCCGCCGACTGGCGTGAGGTGCACGAGCACCTCGCGCAGGCCCTGCGCCGGGGCTGGGCCGCGATGGCGCGCGCGGGCGGCGGCGCGCTCGATGGCGTCGAGGCCGCCGTCGTGGCGCTCGAGGACAGCCCGCACTTCAACGCCGGCTTCGGCGCCGCGCTGTGCGAGGACGGCACGCACGAACTCGACGCCTCGATCATGGACGGCCGCACGCGGGCCGCCGGCGCGGTGAGCGCGGTGCGCCACCTGCGCAACCCGGTGCGCGCCGCACGTGCGGTGATGGAGCGCTCGGGCTGCGTGCTGCTCACCGGCGCCGCGGCCGATGCCTTCGGCCGCGCACAGGGCCTGGACTGCGTGGAGAACCACCACTTCACCACCCCGCGCCGCGTGGCGGCTTTGAAGAAGCTGCGGGCGGTGCAGGCGGTGCAGGCGGCGCAGGCGGCCGATGCGGTGCCTGCATCACCCTTTGCCGCCGCGCCGGGCAGGCCGGGCCCCCACCCCGGCATCACCGAGGCCGACCGCCATGGCACGGTGGGCGCCGTGGCCCTGGACGCCGCCGGGCACCTGGCAGCGGCCACCAGCACCGGCGGCTTCAACAACAAGCCGGTCGGTCGCGTCGGCGACAGCCCGGTCATCGGTGCGGGCACCTACGCGACGGACGGCCTGGCTGCCGTGTCGTGCACGGGCCAGGGCGAGGTCTTCATCCGCCACGTGGTGGCCCACGACCTGGTGGCCCAGATGCGCTACGCCGGCCGTTCGTTGCAGGAGGCCAGCCGCGTGATGCTGGACGAGACGCTGGCGCCGCATCGCGTCGGCGCCGGCTGGGTGGCGCTCGATGCCCTGGGCCGCGTGGTCGCCGTTTTCAACACCCTCGGCATGGCGCGCGGCTGGGTCGACGCCGCGGGCCAGGTGTGGGTGGGCACGCACCGCGCGATGCTGCCGATGGGCCCGGTGTGAACCGGGCAGCGCGCCCACCGCGCCTGGCCTGAGAGCGGGGCGGCCCGAACGCGGCGGGCGAACCGACGGCCGCCGCTACTCGAACGGCCGGTCCTTGCCGATGACGGCGAAGCCGGCCCAGAAGAAGGGCTGGGGCCAGCGCGCGGCAGTGTCGGCCTGCGCCCTGCGCAACGCCCCGGGCGCCGGCGACGAGCGCAGGTGTTCGTAAAAAGCGCGTCATGAGCAACGCCGTGGACTCGTCGTCCACCTCCCACCGGCTGGCCACCCCCGTGTGGGCCCCGGCGAACAGCAGCGCGCGATACAGGTCGATCACTTCATCGCCCGAGCGCACCTCGCCCAGCCCCGTCTCGCACGCGCTCAGCGTGACCAGCCGCGCCGCCATCCGCATGCCGTAAAGGTCACCGGCGGTCAGATCGGCCGTGCCGCCGCGCCCGTCGCTGAACACCAGCGCAGAGTCCAGCGGCTGGAGGCTGTCGAAGCGCCCGTGGGTGGCCAGGTGCAGCACGTCGGCGTGCGGCAGCGCCTCCATCAACGCTTGCCGTGTGGCCGCGCGGCCGGTCAGCGCACGCCCCGCGCCGATGATGCCCACGACGGCGCGCGCTTCGGCCTCGGCGGCGGGCAGTGCTGCCAGCGCGCCGCCGAAGTCCGGATTGCCGAACGCCGCCACCCGCAGAGGCGCCGCCCCGCGCTTGGGGCGCGCCGCCACCCTGCCATTGCAGGCCGGGCTGCGACTGCAGCAAGGCCTCGCGCTCCACGAGCCGGGCGTAGCCCTCGCGGGCCTTGGCCACCTCGCCGGTCTCCTTGGCGATGCGGGCGGCGGCGTACCAGCGCTGGGTGCGGTCCCACAGGCTGTCGTTGCCGGCAACGCGCGACATGCTCAGCGTCAGCGACGAGGTGGCCACCCCGCCCACCACCCACAGCGAGGCGATGACGCCTTGAAAGGCGCCGGCGAACCCCACTGCCGCCGCCGCGGCAACGGTGGCCGCGGTGGCCAGTGCACCAAGCAGCACCCCTCCGCTGAGCCACTGGCCGCCCGTGCGCAGCGCGCGGCGGAAGGCTTCGATGTCGGCGTCGGACGGCAGGCCGCGCGAGTCCATGCGCGCCAGGCACTCACGGGCTTCGGCGTACTGTGCGATGGCCACGGCCAACCCGCAGTGCACGGTGACAGTCGGCCGGCGCGGCGCCGGCCTCGCGGTAGAGCTGGCGCGAGCGCTCCACGGCGACCAGGAACTCGCCCTTGTCCAGCGCCGCATCCCGTTCGGCACGCCACGCCGCCTGCCCGCTGGGCGTGCTGGCGCAGCCGGCCACGGCACCCAGGCACAGGGCGACGGCCGCGGCCCGCAGCGCGCCTGCGAACGCGAAACCGGCCGCCCGCTTCACGCCAGCGCGCGCCCGATCAGGATCTTCTGAACTTCGCTGGTGCCCTCGTAGATCTGCGTGACGCGCACGTCGCGATAGATGCGCTCCACCGGGAAGTCGCTCACGTAGCCGTAGCCGCCGAAGACCTGGATCGCCGCCGAGCACACGCGCTCGGCCATCTCGCTGGCGTTGAGCTTGGCCATCGCCGCTTCCTTCAGGCAGGGCCGCCCGGCGTCCTTCAAAGACGCCGCGTGCCAGATCAACTGCCGCGCCGCCTCGATCTGTGTGGCCATCTCGGCCAGCTTGAACTGCACCGCCTGGTGCTCGAAGATGCGCTCGCCGAAGCTGTGGCGCTCCTTGCTGTAGGCCAGTGCCGCCTCGAACGCCGCGCGCGCCATGCCCACGCTCTGGCTGGCGATGCCGATGCGGCCGCCCTCCAGGCCCGAAAGCGCGATCTTCAGGCCCATGCCTTCATCGGCCAGGCGGTTGGCCGCCGGCACGCGGCAGTTCTCGAACAGGATCTGCGCCGTGTCGCTGGCGTGCTGGCCCATCTTGTCTTCGATGCGCGCGACCTGGTAGCCGGGCGTGTTCGTCGGCACGATGAAGGCGCTGATGCCCTTCTTGCCGGCGGCCTTGTCGGTGACGGCCATGACGATCGCCACGTCGCCCTGTTTGCCGCTGGTGATGAACTGCTTGACGCCGTCCAGCACGTAGTGATCACCCGTACTGTCGCTGACACGCCGCGCGGTGGTCTTCAGGCCGCCCGCCTCGCTGCCCACGTGCGGCTCGGTCAGGCAAAAGGCCCCCAGCATGTCGCCGCGCGCCAGCGGCTTCAGGAAGCGCTCCTTCTGATCCTCGTTGCCGAAGGCCATCAAGATGCTGCACACCGGGCAGTTGTTGACGCTGACGATGGTGCTGGTGGCGCCGTCGCCGGCGGCGATCTCTTCCAGGATGATGGCCAGCGCCAGGTAATCGAGCCCCGCCCCGTCGTATTCGACCGGCACTGCCACGCCGTAGCAGCCCAGCGCCGCCAGGCCGCGCAGCTGCGCCTTGGGGAACTGGTGGCTCTTGTCCCACGCCGCCGCGTGCGGCGCGATCTCGGCCTGCACGAAGGTGCGCACGGCGTCCTGGACAGCTTGGTGGTCGGCAGAGAGGAGCATGGCGTTGAAGGTGAGTGCAACCCGGGTGTTCGCGAGTCCCGGCGATTGTCGGGCCCGCCCCGCCCCCTGGCCTCCGGGCCCCTTGCCGAAGAGCCGCCGCACGGCCGAAGGCTACGGCGGCCAGGCGAAGCTGATCGAGTCGCGCTGCGGGTCGAACCGGGCCCCGCGCGTGTCGGCCTGCCACGACCGCACGGTCAGCGTGCGGCCGTCGGCCGACCAACTCATGCGTTGGCGCAGCGGCTCGCTCAGCCCCGGCCACTGCCGGGCGGCTTCGGCACGCGCGGCAGGCGCCACGCGCTGGCGCTGCAGGCCCAGCACCAAGGCTGTGGCCTCCCGGTGCAGCTCGTGGTCGGCATGGCGGGCCAGGTACGCCAGGAACGAGGGCCGCGCGACGTCGAGCAACAGCTCGCCGAAGGTGTTGCGCCACTTGAAGGGGGTGTCGCCGGCGGCATGGTCGAGCGCCCGCTCGTCGGCCGCAGCGGCTTCGATCAGCGCCGGCCACGGCAGGGCCAGGCGCGACAGGCCCTGCAGCCAGCGCTCGTCGATCTTCTGCAGCGTTCGTTCTGGATGAAAGCCCACGCCGCGGGTGGTGAGCCAGTCCCCCAGCGCAGACAGCGGGCTGCCGCCCACGCGGCCGAAGAAACCGGCCTCGCCGGTGGCGGCCAGCGTGGCCGCGGAGTCGCGCACCCCCTCGACCGCGGCGCGCTGGAAGTCCGCCTCGAGGACCATCCACCGGCGCGCGGCGGCACGCGTGTCCAGCGGCGGCTCCAGCCAGGGTGCCAGCGCCTCGGCCAGCGCCGGCTCGCGCAGCGCGGCGGCCGCCATCGTCTCGAGGGTGCTGCGCGCCACGCGCGAGGACACCATGTGCCCGACAAGCGTCTGCGCGCCTTGCACGAGCGTGCCCTGCAGCCGGTGCGCGCGCTCGAGCCAAGCCAGCGCCTCGGCGCGCCGGCCCTGGGCCAGCGCCACCATCGCGCCGCTGCGCAGCCAGCGCGAGCACTCGACCATCGGCTGCCATTTCATCAGCGGCGCATCGAGGCCGCGGGTCACCGGCAACAGCTCTTCAAACTCGAACGGGCCGGCCAGCAGCTTGTCGCAGCGTTCCCCGAGCGCCCCGTAGCCGGCGCGCTGCGCGGCCAGCGCCTGCGCCTCGGCCAGCCAGGCGGCATCGCAGCCCGATCCCTGCGTCTCGCAGTGCAGCGGCGGGCCCTTGGGCAGCGCCAGCGGTGGCCCGGCCAGCGCCCGTTCCCTCGTGGCGTGGCCGTCGGCCTCCGAAGCGCGCCCGGCCGGGGGCAGTGCCATCCAGGCGCGCTCAGCCTCGCGCAGGGCCCGCCCGGTGGCTACCGGGTCGCGCCCGGCCTCGGCCAGCAGGCCCATGAAGGCATAGGCGGCATTGGCCCCGTCGGCCACGCGGGAGGTGGGCAACGCCAGTTCGGCCGGCCGGGGCCGCGGCTGGGCATCGCCGATGTTGGAAACCACCCACGCCGCCAGCACCAGCAGCGCGATCGACAACACGCCGACCACGCCCCAGCCCAGGCCGCGCAAGACCAGCCGCACCGCGTTAGTGATCTTCATCGCCTTTGTTCCCCCGCGCCCGCGCCACGCTCCAGGCGGCCGCGCTGCCTTGTGGGTCTATCACGATGTCCGCCAGGGTCACCGCGCAACGTGGCGGCTGCCGCGCACGGCGTCACACGGTCAACCTTCAGCCCGCACTGCGGACCGTGGCCAGGCGCAACGCCAGCCATGCGAACAGCGTCGCTCCGACGCCGTAGAGGCAGCGGGCCAGCCGCGGCGAGGACGGCAACCGGCGCAGCCGCACCGCGACGGCCACCACCGCCAGCAGGAACACGATGCTCTGCGCCACGAACACCGCACCCAGCCCGAGGAAGGCGAGCGACTTGTGCTCGGTGCCCGGCGCGATGAACTGCGGCAGGAACGCAAGGAAAAACAGCGCCACCTTCGGGTTGAGCACGTTGGTGACGAGGCCGGTGCGAAAGTCGGCCCACGGCGTGCGCGGCGCCGCAGCCGACGGGTCGTCACCGGCGGGCACCCCACGCCATGCCGTGCGGGCCATGCCGAAGGCCAGCCACAGCAGGTAGGCCGCCCCGGCCCACTTGATGAGCCCGAACGCGGTGGCCGAGACGGCCAGCAGCGCCGCCAGCCCGAAGGCTGCCGCGAGCGCGTGCACCACGCAGCCGGCGTTGATGCCCAGCGACGCCGCGATGCCTGCGCGCGCGCCGCCCTGCAGCGTGCGGGTCACGGCCAGCAGCAGGTCGACGCCCGGCGTCGCATTGAGCACGAGCACCGCAGCCATGAACAGCGCCAGTTCGTGCGGCCCGCCGAGGCCGAGGCAAGCCAGCCACGGCGCCGAGGGCGGTTCAGCGGCGGTCGCGGCATGACCTGCGGCCGCACCGAAGGCACCGGCCGCGCCGGCGATCGCCCCGGCCGCGGCCCCGACCACCGTGCTCAAAGCATCTCCACCGCCATGGCCGTGGCTTCACCGCCGCCGATGCACAGCGCCGCCATGCCGCGCCTGAGCCCGCGCTTCCTCAGCGCGCCCAGCAGCGTGACCACGATGCGCGCGCCGCTGGCGCCGATGGGGTGGCCGAGCGCGCAGGCACCGCCGTGCACGTTGACGATGTCGTGCGGCAGCTTGTACTCGGCCATCGCGGCCATCGTCACCGCGGCAAAGGCTTCGTTCACTTCCCACAGGTCGACCTGGCCCGGCGCCCAGCCGGCCTGCTTCAACGCCTTGGCGATGGCGCCGGCCGGCGCGGTGCTGAACCACTCGGGCGCCTGCGCGTGCACGGCATGGCTGACGATGCGCGCCACCGGCTTCAAGCCACGCTGCTCGGCCGCGCTCGCACGCATCAGCACCAGCGCCGCGGCGCCGTCGCTGATGCTGCTGGCGTTGGCCGCGGTGATCGTGCCGTCCTTCTTGAACGCGGGCTTCAAGCCCGGGATCTTGTCGAGCCTGGCCTTGAAGGGCTGCTCGTCGGACTTGACCACCGTGTCGCCGGCCTTGCCGTGCAGCGTGACCGGGGCGATCTCCCAGGCGAAGCTGCCGTCCTCGTTGGCCTGCTTGGCCCGCGTGGTGGAGGCGATGGCGAACTGGTCCTGCGCCTCGCGCGTGAAGGCGTACTTGGCCGCGCAGCTCTCGGCGAACACGCCCATCGCCTTGCCGCGCTCGTAGGCGTCTTCCAGGCCGTCCATCGCCATGTGGTCGAAGATCTGCGCGTGGCCGTAGCGCACGCCCTTGCGGGCAAACATCAGGTGCGGCGCGTTGGTCATGCTCTCCATGCCGCCGGCCACCATCACGTCGGCGCTGCCCGCGGCCAGCATGTCGTGCGCGAACATCATCGCGCGCATGCCGCTGCCGCACATCTTGGAAAGCGTCACCGCGCCGGTGCTGTCGGGCAGGCCGGCCTTGCGCATCGCCTGGCGCGCCGGCGCCTGGCCCTGGCCGGCCATC
>JAEUPC010000162.1 GCA_016789865.1 Rubrivivax sp. | reverse complement strand
GTGAAGTAGGTGTTCGTGGCCGAGAAGGTGATGTCCATGTCCGACTCGGTCAGGTCGTAGAACGCCGGCTCGAGTTCGGGGATCTTGGGGCGCTCGGTGCGCTTGAGCGGGTCGAGGTCGGCCCAGCGGCTGCCGAGGAAGCGGTAGGCAGCGATCAGGCTCTGGACATGCACCTGCTTGCGCGCCACCGCGAGGTCGGCCTCGCTGGCCTTCAGCGCAAAGGCGTTGGCCTTGGCGCGCTGCGCGAAGCTCTCCACCACCGGGGCATGGGCCACGTCGCGGGCCTCGCTGCCGTCGACCGCGGGCACGTTCTGCAGGCGGTCGAAATAGGCGCGCCAGTTGTCGGGCACGCTGCCGGGGTTGTCGAGATAGGCCTCGTACAACTCTTCCACGTAGGGGGCGTTGCCCCCGAACAGGTACGAGTTGGACCTGTACTGCTGCATCATCTTTCGCTCACCTTGTCGCCCGCGGTCTGCGCCGGCTCGGATGGGTTGCAGGAACCTTCCGCGTTCCCCGGCTTCACCGGGCTGGCGGAGTAGCGATCCGCCTTGCGGCCGGCGGGCACGAGGGGCCTGGTAGGCCCCGGCCCGCCGATCGTCAAGGGGGACGGGAAGGGACGTTGTGTGTCTTCTCTTCGGCCGGCACTCTAACACCGGCCCCATGCGCACGACGCCTCGTCTGGCCGCGAATTGGACGCTGCGAACCCTGCTGATTTGCTGACAACCCGCGGGGCAATCGTGCAGGCTGTCGGGCCGATGCCACAGCCGCCGACCGCACCGTTGCCCACGCCAGATCGGTGCGGCACACCTGACGCACATGGGCGTCGTGCCGGCGCCGCGCACCAGGTGATCCACCTGCACGTGCGCGCGCCGGTCAAGCCCCAGCCCGGCGCGCCGTGCAACGGCTGCGGCGTGTGCTGCGCCGCCGAGCCCTGCCCGCTGGGCATGCTGCTGTCTCGGCGCCGGCGTGGCGCGTGCGCCGCGCTGCGCTGGTCGGCCGATGGCCGAAGGTACCTCTGCGGGGCCCTGGCTCGGCCGGCGGACTGGTGGCCGTGGCTGCCCGCGGGGCTCACCCGGCGTCTGGTGCGGCGCTGGATTTCCGCCGGCGTGGCCTGCGACTCTGACCTCGTGGCCGGCTGAGGCCCGCGGCGCTCCCTTGCGGCCGCCCGGTGGTGCGCGCCGCCGCCGCCCCACGGGCCGCGGGGCTGCGCTGCGACACGCGGCGACATGCCCGACCGGGCGGCCGACCCTGGGCATCGGACTTTCCCGGCTCCCCACCCCCCGGCGAGCCACTAGCATCCGGCCCTTCGCCGATTTCTCGCCAAGGAGAGAGCCCCATGAGATTCAAGCAATTGGCCGCGCTGCTGGCCACGGCCGGCGTCCTCGCCGCAATGACGCCCGCCGCCACTGCGCAGACGCTGCGCTGGGCCGCGCAGAACGACATCCTGACGCTGGACCCGCATTCGCAGAACCATGCGACGACCAACGCCATCCTGATGCACGCCTACGAAGGCCTCACCCGCTACAGCGCCACCTACCAGATCGAGCCGGCGCTGGCCACCAAGTGGACCTTCACCAGCCCCACCCAGGTGCGCTTCGAACTGCGCAAGGGCGTCAAGTTCCACGACGGCACACCGTTCACCGCCGACGACGTGGTGTTCTCCTTCGGCCGCATCCGCCAGCCGCAGGGCACGATGGGCATCTACGTCACCGGCATCAGCGAGATCAGGAAGATCGACGACCACACCGTCGACTTCGTGATGGCCGCGCCCAACCCGCTGCTGCTGCGCAACATCGTCGACTTCCGCATCATGAGCAAGGCGTGGAGCGACAAGAACAACACCGCCAAGGTGCAGGACTACAAGGCCAAGGAAGAGAACTTCGCCAGCCGCAACGTGATGGGCACCGGCGCCTACCGCATCCTCAGCTGGCAGCCCGAGCAGCGCATCATGATGGCTCGCAACGAAGCCTGGTGGGACAAGACCACCGGCAACGTGCAGCAGGTGGTCTACACGCCGGTGAAGAGCGACTCCACCCGCGTGGCCGCGCTGCTGGCCGGCGACGTGGACATGCTCACCGACGTGCCGGTGCAAGACCTCGAGCGCCTGGGCCAGGACAAGAAGCTCAAGGTCGTGAACGGCCCCGAGGTGCGCACCATCTACCTGGCGCCGGACATGGGCAGCGCCGAGCTGAAGTACGCCAGCGTCAAGGGCAAGAACCCGTTCGCCGACAAGCGCGTGCGCCAGGCGCTCAGCCTGGCCATCGACCGCGAAGCCATCAAGAAGAACATCATGCGCGGCATGTCGGTGCCGGCCGGCCTGATGGTGGCCCCCGGCGTCAACGGCTGGACGCAGCAGCTGGACACGCCCACCAAGGCCGACGTCGCCGGCGCCAAGAAGCTGCTGGCCGACGCCGGCTACCCCGACGGCTTCGAGACGCGGCTGAACTGCCCGAACAACCGCTACGTCAACGACGAGAAGATCTGCCAGGCGGTCGTCGCGATGTGGGCGCGCGTGGGCGTGAAGGCGCAGCTGGTGGCCGAGAACATGGCCACCTTCATCCAGAAGGTGCAGAACTTCGACAGCAGCGTCTACCTGCTGGGCTGGGGCGTGGCCACCTACGACGCGCAATACACGTTGCAGTCGCTGATCCGCACGCGCACCAGCGGCGCCGACGGCAACTTCAACTTCAGCAAGATCAGCGACAAGGAAGTCGACGCCGCGGTCGACGCAATGAAGAGCGAGACCGACGTCGCCAAGCGCAACGAGCTCATCCGCAAGGCGCTGGTGCGCACGCGTGACGAGTCGCTGACGATCCCGCTGCACCACCAGATCCGCCCCTGGGTGATGAAGGCAGGCGTCACCACCGTGCACCGCTCGGACGACCGGCCCGAGGCACGCTTCACCAGCGTGAAGTGACGCGCGGGTGACCCCCCCGTGAGCGCCTGGCGCGAAGCGATCGCCTTCGCGCAGGCGCACGAGGTGCCCTGGCCGCGCGACCCGGTCGCGCAGCCGCACGGCTGGGGCATCCACGAGGCCGACCCGCCGCCATTCAACCGCCTGCGCGGGCCGGTGCACGCGCGTGGCGGCGTGGCTGGCGTGGCGTGGCTGAATGGCCATGAGGTCGCCGCCTGGGGCGACCCCGAACGTGCCGACCTCACCTTCAGCGTGGCCAAGAGCTACCTGGCCATGCTGGCCGGCGTGGCCCACAGGCAAGGCCTGCTGCCCGACGTGGACGAGCCCGTCGCGGCGCGCCTGCACGACATCGGCTTTGAGTCCGACCACAACCGGACCATCACCTGGCGCCACCTGCTGCAGCAGACCAGCGAGTGGGAAGGCGCGTGCTTCGGCGTGCCCGACACCGTGGACCGCTACCGCACCGTGTCGCACGACCCACGCCCGCCGGTGGGGCGCAAGGGCGAGGCGCGGCCGCTGCGCACCCCGGGCAGCTACTGGGAATACAACGACGTGCGCATCAACCAGCTCGCGCTGGCGCTGCTGCACCTGTTCCGCCGGCCGCTGCCGCAGGTGTTCAGCGAGACGCTGCTCGCGCCGGCCGGTGGCACCAGCGCCTTCGCCTGGCGCGGCTACGACGACGCCTGGGTCGAGATCGACGGCCATCCGGTGCAGAGCGTGCCCGGTGGCACGCACTGGGGAGGTGGCGTCAGCATCGGCGCGCGCGACCAGGCGCGCCTGGCGCAACTGGTGCTCGATGACGGCCGCCTGCCTGCCGGGCCGGCGGCGTGGGCCGCCGGCTGGTCGACCTTTCTGCGTGAGCCCTGCAAGGTGGCCCCCTTCTATGGCGCGCTGGTCTGGCTGAATCCAGGCGGCAGGACCTTTCCCGCCGCTTCGCCGGAGTCGATCTTCATGATCGGCGCCGGCGGACACTACGTGTGGATCGAGCCGACTCGGCGCGCCGTGGTCGTCGTTCGCTGGCTCGACAGCGCCGCCGCCGGCAGGTTCATCGAACTCGCCGCCGCGGCGCTCTCCGTCCGATGACCCGCCGCGGGCCGCTGACGGCCGCCCCGGCGCTGCGTGAGCTCACCGCCAGCCGCGGCGCGCCACCGGACGCGGCGCTGTGCACACGGCGCCTGGCCTGCCTGGAAGTCCTGCGGCACAGCTCGCTGCCGCTGGCGAGCCTGGTGCTGCAGTTGCACGAGCTGCTGTGCTTCCTGCGCGCCTACCCGGGGGATGCGCGTGTCCGCGCCGCCGCCGAAAGCCTGCTCAGCGGCTTCGCACAGCGCCGCGATCTGCAGCGGCATCGTCGGGCCCTTGCGGACAGCGGCGTGGCCGGCACCGACATCCACTACCGCTTCTTCGCCGGCCAGGCGCAGTGGCTGGCGCAGCGCTGGCCGCAGCAACTGCACCTGGACCGCAGCGACGCCCAGGCCGATGCGCGCATCGCCGGCGCGCTGCCGCAGCTGCTGAGCGCGGCCGAAGCCGACGCGCTGATCGAGCTGAAGCCCGCCAGCGGCTACACCCTGCTGGACCGCCTGCGCGGCGCACACACCGATGCGGCGTTCCTGCTCGCGCGCATCGATGCGCTGGCCGCCCCAAGCCTCGTGCGCGAGACGCTGTCCGATGCCATCGACGCCAGCTACGTGCTGCGCGCCGGCACCGGCACGCCCTCGCGCACCCACGCCTTCTTCGCGGCCGCGCCATGCTCGCGCACCTTTGCCCGCCTGCCACCGCGAGGGCGGCCCGAGCTTCGCGGTGAACTCGCCCGCGCGCCGCGCGCAGTGCGCCGCCTGAGCGCCCGCATGGGGGCCGAACTGGCCGACCTGGCTCAGGCCGCCATGGTGACGCGGGCTCGCTCGCTCGAAGCCTTCTCCTACGCCGAGCCGCGCGACGCCTGGCTGGTGGACGACGGCGAAGGCCTCTCGTTCGGCCTCGTGGGCATGCGGCCCGAGCGCCGCCATGTGCTCACCTCGAGCCATGGCGGCCTCACCTTGCGCAACGGCGTGCCGATCGGCTACACGCAGGCCGACATCTGCGGGCGCACCGCCGCGCTGTCGTTCAACACCTTCGACACCTTCCGCGGCAGCGAAGCCGCGCACACCTTCGCGCGCTGGCTGGCGGCGTTGCACCACCTCTTCGGTACCACCTCTTTCACGATCGATCCCTACCAGCTCGGCGTGGGCAACAAGGAGGGCCTGGCCTCCGGGGCGTGGTGGTTCTACTTCAAGCTCGGGTTCCGCCCTCGCGACACCGAGGTCGCACGCGAAGCGCAGGCCGAGCTGGCGCGGCTGGCCCGGCAGCCCGGCTCGCGGACGGCACCGCGCACGCTGTTGCGCCTGGCCCGGGCCCACCTCTTCTTCGACCGGGACCCCGCTCGCCCCGTCCCGTTGCCACAGACAGCAGCGCTGGGCTTGGCTGCCGGCGCTGCTCTTGGCCAGCGCGGCGGCTCGCGCGAGCGGGCCCTGCAAGCCTGTGCGCACGAGTTGCTGGAACTGTGCGGCCTCGAACGATGGAAAGGCTTCAAGGCGCAGGAGCGCGAAGCCTGGCTCCGCCTGGCGCCGGTGGCCAGCCTGCTCGGCGTGCCTGATTGGCCCCTTGAAGACCGGCGCTCGCTGGCTCAGGTGCTGCGCAGCAAGGGCTGGCGCAGCGAGCGCGAGCACGTGGCGCTCGCCATCGCCCACCCGCGTTTCGCGCCGGCGCTGCTGGCCGCCGGCCGGCGCGCTGAAAGTGCCACACCCTTCGGCGCGCCGACGGGGCGCTCCTGGCCGCCGCCTCGCCCTTGAAGCGCATTGGCGAGCTGAAGGTCCCCGTCCTGCTGAGGGCGTGGAACCGGTTGCCCCCGGTTCAAGACGAATTCAGCGGCTCACCGGCGCCGAGGCCGGGGCTGGTGGGGCCGACGCGGGCCGCTCGGGCTCGCGCGGCGGGATGGGGATGGTGCCGCCCACGCCGATCGAGATGCCACCGGGCAGCGGCAGGGAAAAGCCCACCCCCACCGAGCTGCAGGCCCCCAGCGCGGCCAGTGCGGCCAGCGCCGCCATCGCCACCCTCACCGCGGCGGCCTTTTCGAGAAGCTTGTCCATGCGGCCCACGCTACGCGATGGCGGGCACGCTGTCCATCAGCGCGCCGCGGGCCGCTGCGTACTCGCGCTTCAGGCGCGCCACCAAGGCGGCCGCGGGCCCCACGGCCTTCACCGCACCGATGCCCTGGCCGCAGCCCCAGATGTCCTTCCAGGCCTTCTTGGCGCCTTCGCCGCCGCCGAAGTTCATCTTGCTCGGGTCGCTCTCAGGGAGGTTGTCGGGGTCGAGGCCGGCGTTGCGGATGCTGGGCTTCAGGTAGTTGCCGTGCACGCCGGTGAACAGGCTGGAGTAGACGATGTCGTCGCTCGTGCTGTCGACGATGCACTGCTTGTAGGCCTCGGAGGCGCGCGCCTCTTCGGTGGCGATGAAGGCGCTGCCGATGTAGGCGAAGTCGGCCCCCATCGCCTGCGCGGCGAGCACGGCGCCGCCGGTGGCGATGGCGCCTGACAGCGCAATCGGCCCGTCGAACCACTCGCGCACCTCCGACACGAGCGCAAACGGGCTCTTCACGCCCGCGTGGCCGCCGGCACCGGCGGCCACCAGGATCAGCCCGTCGGCGCCCTTGTCCACCGCCTTGTGCGCGAAGGTGTTGTTGATGACGTCGTGCATCACCACCCCGCCCCACGAGTGCACGGCGTCGTTGATGTCGGTGCGCGCGCCCAGGCTGGTGATGACG
>JAEUPC010000157.1 GCA_016789865.1 Rubrivivax sp. | reverse complement strand
CTGGTGGCGTCGACGCCGTCGCAGGCCTCGACCACGCCGTAGCCGGCCTTGGCCAGCGCCAGCTTGACCACCGTGCGGAAGCTGCCGGAATCGTCGATGACCATCACGGTCTTGCTCATGGGTGCTCCTTGCCCGAACTCTTGGAAATCTGAAGGCGGGGCGGCCGGCCGGCGTTCAGAAGAACTCGACTGCCGGCGAGTGCGCGATCTGCACGGTGCCGTGGTGGTGCGAACGCTGCTCTTCCATCGTGTAGCTGCCGTTCAGCCGGGCCAGCCACGCCACGGCGTCGGCGTGCGAGGCGTTGCCGCCGGTGGCCAGCCACTCGACGAAGCGCTGCATGTCGCCGGTGGTGTTGCCCATCATCTGGGCGAAGCGGTCCTGGAACTGGAAGCCCATGAACACCTCTTCCATCGCCTTTTGCAGCCCGGCGCCGGCCTCGCGCAACTCGCGCGAGCCGGTCATCGCCTGACCCAGGTCGCCGGCCAGCGCGCCGATCAGCTGGCGGGCGCGCTGGCGCAGTTCCAGCTGCGTCGTCTCGTCGTTGCCGGTGTCCAGCTCGTGGCGCCGGCGCAGACCGTCCAGCTTGCGCTGGGCTTCGCTGAAGCGCTGCAGCAGCCGCTCGGCGCTGGTGCCGGTGCGGCCCGACAGGTCGAGCACCTCGCGCGCCACGGCGCCGAACCCGGTGTGGCCGGCGCCGGCGCGGTTGGCCTCGATGGCGGCGTTCATCGCCACCAGGCGGGCATGGCGCGCCAGGCTGTCCAGTTCCTTGGCCGCATGCTGGAAGGCCTGCATCAGCTCGGCCAGCTGGCCCAGTTCGCGCTGGGTCTCGTCGCGGCCGGCGCGCAGCGAGGCCACCGGCTGCAGCAGTTCGTCGATGAGCGACTGGTTGCGTTCGAGCAGTTCGTCGGTGGAGCCGGCCCCCAGCTGGCTCTGGCTGCTGGCCGCGGCCTGCGCGGCCACGGCGAGGCCATCGCTCATCGCATTGAAGGTCTCCAGCAGCCCGCTCACGCCCTGCTCGGCCATCGTGCGCGAGGCCTCGAGCTGGCGCTGCCACACCGGCACCACCGCGCTGGCCATCAGCGCCGGGCCGGTGCGAAGGTCGCCGCCGCCGCGGTTGTCGAACGCCGCCATGGCGCCAGTCGTCGGGGCGAGGGTGCTTGCGGCGCGTGGCCTCGTGCGGGCTGCCGGCGGCTGGCCGGCGGCGCGGTGCCCGGCCCACGCGGCCAGCGCACCGCACAGCAGCGCGGCTGCCGCGGCGATGCCCGCCGTTGCTGCGCCGGGCGTGCCGCCCTGCGCCAGCACGGCTGCCAGCGGCGCCGCGCCGGCGACGATGGCCGTGGCCAGCGCGCACCACCCGCGGGCCCGGCTCGGGGCAGAGGCGGTCGGTGCGCTGCGCGCGCCGCCGGCGGCGGCAGGCGAGGCGCTTGGGGTCGAATCGGCAGAGGTCATGCGCGGCGCACGGAGGACGTTCTGTCAGCGGGTGGAGTTGTCGGGGTCGTGGGCACCGGGGCAGGTGCACGCCCCGAAAGGCGCTGCGCGCCCCGAGGCGAACACCGCCTGCCGTACCTCACCGCAGCCTTATCGGCGCGTGGAGGGTGACTTTGAGTGCGCCGGCCACCCGGTGCTCGCGGGAGAAGGGGCGCGTTGGCGGCGCAGATCGGCGCTTTGTGCCGGCGGGGGTGTTGCACGCTCGGTGTTGCCGATGGCGCGGCCCGGGCGCGGGATGGCCGGCGGCCTCAAGTCGCTGGCGCCGGGGCCGAAGACCGCTTTCAGACCTGTGGCGGCCGCGGCCGGCCATCGCCTTTGTTGTGGACGAGATCGGGAGACTGCAATGAATCTGGCATCGACCCTGCGCAATTGGCGCCAGCGCATTGCTCGCCATGGCGCCGGCGGGGAGCGGCCGCAGGGCAGCGACGGCATGGCGACTGCGGTGAAGGAGTACTTCCGCTACCACGGTGTGATGGCGCCTGGCGTGCGCGTGCTGCGCAACCTGTCGATGGGGGCCAAGATTGCCCTGGTCAGCGCGGCGTGCGTGGTGCCGTTGTTCTTCGTCGGCGTGGGCTTCCAGACGCAGACGGCGCGGCACATCGAGCACAAGCAGGAGCAGCAGGCGCGGCTGACGCAATGGGAAGGCATCGATGCCGCCCTGCGGGCGCTGCGCCAGCAGCGGCTGGCTCAGGTGCAGGCGCTGGTTGCCGCGGCGAGTGGCGGCGGCGAAGCGGCGCCGATCGTTGCGACGGGCCCGGCGCTGGACGCCGCGACGCTTTCCGCGATCGCACCGCCCGAGACCTTCGGCCCGCGGGCGCGCAGCGACTGGCAGCGCCTGCAGGAGGCGGTGGCGCGCCTGCCGTCTTCAGCCCCGGGGTTGCCGCGCTTCGAGGCCCAGCTGGCTGCCACGGAGGCGCTGCTCAAGTACGCCCGCTGGGTGAGCCACGGCACGCTGGACCGCGACCCCGGTTTCGAGTCCACCGACCACGCCGAGTTCGCGACGCGGCAACTGGCGCAGCTTGCGGTGGAGGCTTCGGTGGTGAGCGACCTGGCGGCGCTGGTCAACCTGCCTGGCGCCGAGGCGCGGCGCTTCCAGCTGCACGCACGCCTGACCGAGCTGGAGCATGCCATCGCGGAGATGGTCTTCCGCGCCGACCGCCTGGCCGACGGAGGCCACCGCGTTTCGGCCGACCTGGCGCTGGACGTGGAGCCGTTCGTGCGCGGGCTGCACGCCAAGGCGGCAGCGGCACTGCGCGCGCCTGCCGACAGCCAGGCGGCTGCCGCGCTGCTGGCCGAAAGCCGGCTGGCCGACGAGGGCCTGCACAAGCTGAACGCCGCCGCGCTGGGCGAGCTGCGGCGCCGCCTGGACGAGCGGTTGCAGCAGCTCAGCCGCGAACGCTGGGCGGTGCTCGGGCTGCTGCTGGTGCTGTGCGGCGTGCCCGTGTACCTGCTGATCGCCTTCTATCACGTGCTCACCGGCGGGCTGGTGAAGGTCATCGACCAGGTGCGGCGCATGTCCACCGGCGACCTCAGCGAGCGGCCGGTGGCGCATGGGCGCGACGAGGTGGCGCGGGCGTTGAACTCGCTGTCGTCGTCGCTGGCGATGCTGGCCGACATGTTCGCGCATGTGCGGCTGGGCGTGGCCGCGGTGGCGCACGCCTCGGGCGAGATCGCGCGCGGCAACGGCGACCTCGAGCAGCGCACGGCCGACTCCCGCCAGGGCCTGCAGCGCGTGGTGGACGCCGTGCGCGCCTGCGTGGCCCTGCTGGACGAGTGCGGCCGGCGCGTGGACAGCACGGCGGCGGTGGTGGAGTCCATGCAGCTGGACTCGGCCAAGAGCCGCGCCAACATGGACGCGCTGCAAAAGCGCATGCACGACCTGCAGCGCAAGAGCGGCGAGGTGGACGCTATCGTCGAGCTGATCGACGGCATCGCGTTCCGCACCAACATCCTGGCGCTCAACGCCTCCATCGAGGCGGCCAAGGCCGGCGAGGCCGGCCGCGGCTTCGCCGTGGTGGCGCAGGAGGTGCGCCGGCTGGCCCAGCGCAGCGCCGAGAACGCGCGCCAGATCAGCGACATCATCGGCCGCTCGCGCGAGGACATCGAGCTCGGCTCGGCGCTGGCCGACAACACCGGCGCCGAC